>NZ_CP109598.1:6010000-6362500 GCF_036327775.1 Streptomyces sp. NBC_01498
CTTGTTGGCGCCGTAGTTGACGCCCATCGTCACGTTCTCGACGCTCAGCACCTGCGGCACCAGGACCGGCAGCAGGGACAGCGTCAGATAGCCGTGCGCGATGGTCGTGCCGAACGGGCCCAGCGCCGCCTGCTCCGGATCCACATGGATCCACTGGTGGTCGCCCGTCGCCTCGGCGAAGAGATCGATCCGCTTCTGGTCGACTTTCAGCCAGTCGCTGTACCCCAGCCGCTCGCCGACAGCGGCGCGCAGTTCCTCCGCGGAGGTGAAGACCCTCGGCTCAGCCATGTCGTTCGATACCTGCCTCTCCAGCGCCGTTTCACGTGCCGTCACGCCACGTGCCGTCCGCGCGGTGTCCAAGCGCTTGCTCAGCATGCTGGGGGGCGGTGGTCCTGTCAACGCGGACACAGCCTCGGCGTAGGCTCCGTGGAGTGCCGCAGATACCGGAGAAGATCCATGAACTGACCGTCGGGCAGTTGTCCGCGCGCAGCGGCGCCGCCCCGTCGGCTCTTCACTTCTACGAGGCCAAAGGGCTGATCACCAGCCGCCGGACCAGCGGCAACCAGCGCCGCTACAGCAGGGACACGCTCCGCCGCGTCGCCTTCGTCCGGGCGGCCCAGCGCGTGGGCATCCCGCTCGCCACCATCGGGCACGCCCTCGCCGAGCTCCCCGAGGGGCGCACCCCGAACCGCGACGACTGGGCCCGGCTGTCCAAGGCGTGGCGCTCCGAACTGGACGAGCGCATCCGGCAGCTCGGCCGGCTCCGGGACCATCTCACCGACTGCATCAGCTGCGGATGCCTCTCGCTGGACGCCTGTGTCCTGTCCAACCCGGACGACGTGTTCGGCGACCGCATGTCGGGCTCCCGGCTCCTGGGGGAGCGCAGGAGTGCGCAAGAGCAGCGGTCACCGGGTGTTTGCGGCGCTTGAGCGCGTACGCCCGGCGGGACCGACGGTCCACCCGGGACGAGCCGCGTGGACCGGGAGGAGCGGCGGACCGGCGCGCCCTGACCGGTCCGCTCCGCCGCACCGCGGCGGTGATGTCCGCTCCCGCCGCGTGGCGCCGCGCGCCACGCGTCCGGCCACGGTGTCCCGTACGCGTACGTGCCCCGCACGCGTACCCGTTGCCCGTCCGTGCCCCGATCCCGATCCCGACTCGAACCCGAGATCGGTGTCCGTACCCGTACCCGTTGCCCGTACGTGGCGCGAGTCCCGTGTCGTGTGCCCCGGGTCCCGTGCCCTGTCCCGCCCGGGGGCGGGTGAGGCCGGTTCAGGCCGCCGAGGCCAGTTCCCGCTGCCGTACGCGCTTCGCCCGCTCCATGGCCTCGGACGTGAGAACGGGCCGCGGCACGACAATGCCACAGCCCTTGCACACCGGTCCCGACCACGGCGCCTGCGAGAGGTCCGGCCGCCAGACGATGCCCTTCTCCGCGCACACCGGGCACGCGCCGCCGGGGCCCGACTCCAGTCCGGCGATCAGCCGGCGCAGCACCTCCGCCAGCGGCTCCGACGGATGGACGGCCGGGTCGTCGCAGCGCGCCACCCCGTTGCCGCCCCAGGTCCGGCGGTGCCAGTCGTCGAACGTGCCCGGCCTTCTCAACCCGTCGTACTTCTCGCGCTTCCGGCGCTTGGCGAACTGGCTCTCGTAGGCCAGCCAGACGGCCCGTGCTTCCTCCAGTTCGTCGAGGGCGGCCATCAGCCGCTCCGGATCCGGCGCGCGGTCCTCCGGCTCGATGTCGTGCCGCTCACACAGGTGGTCCCAGGTGGCCCGATGGCCGTACGGGGCGAAACGCTCCAGGCACTTACGCAGTGAATATCGGCGTAGTGCCAGGTCACACCGGGGATCGCGCACCTGTCTTGCCAGACTCCGGAATCCGGCCATCGCCTGCCACCTCCGTCGGTTGCTGCACCAGGGTCATCCAATAGACGTACGCGTGCCCGATCCGGCTCCATCGAAAATGGGAACGCGGCCATCCGGCGAGATTTCACCCCTGCGGGCCGCCTTCGAACCGATCAGCGGTAGCGGAGATAACGGGCCCGGGTCGCCCGGAACGCGGTGAGTTCGGCCTCCCAGGCGCCGACGACGTCGTCCGTGTCCGCGCCCGCGTCGATCAGGGTGCGTACGGAGGCCGAGCCGGTCAGCTTGTCGATCCAGTTGTCCTCCCGCCAGGCGAAGCCGCTCCAGGTCCGTTTCGCCGTCACCAGCAGCGCGATTCCGGTGCGGACAGGGTCGAACAACTCGCGTTCGTGGACGTGCAGTTGGACCCCGCCGACCGTCCTTCCCTGGAACTTGGAGAACGCCGGGGTGAAGTACGCCTCCCGGAAGCGCACCCCGCGCAGCCCCTCGGCGTCGGCGGCCTCGGCCCACGTGCGGTCGACGCCCTCCGCCCCCAGCAGTTCGAAGGGCCGGGTCGTCCCGCGCCCCTCGGACAGATTGGTCCCCTCGAAGAGACAGGTGCCCGGGTAGACGAGCGCGGTCTCCGGCGTCGGCATGTTCGGGCTCGGCGGGACCCAGGGCAGCCCCGTCGCGTCGAAGAAGTCGGAGCGGCGCCAGCCGGACATCGTGACGACCTCCAGCCGCTCCACCGGCCGGGCCAGGAACTCGCCGTTGAACAGCAGCGCCAGTTCGGCCACGGTCATGCCGTGCGCCTGGGCGACCGGTTTCCGGCCGACGAACGTCGCGAACTCCGGGTGCAGGACCGGCCCGAGGGCCGCCCGCCCGGTGACCGGGTTGGGGCGGTCGAGGACGACGACGTCCTTGCCGGCGAGGGCCGCCGCCTCCATGCAGTCGTACAGGGTCCAGATGTACGTGT
The DNA here is from genome assembly GCF_036327775.1 of Streptomyces sp. NBC_01498. Taxonomy (NCBI): domain Bacteria; kingdom Bacillati; phylum Actinomycetota; class Actinomycetes; order Kitasatosporales; family Streptomycetaceae; genus Streptomyces; species Streptomyces sp. NBC_01498. The sequence continues at coordinate 6,012,813 of NZ_CP109598.1, forward strand.
AGAAGCGGGCGCCCGCGTCCTGGATGTCGAAGACGACGGTGTCCACGCCGGACGCGGTGAAGATGTCGGCGAGCGCCTGCCCACTGGTCTGGTACGTGTCGTACACCGGGAGTCCGGTGGCCGGATCGTCGTACCTGCCCTCGGAGCCGCCCGCCTGGGCGGTGCCCCGGAAGCCGTGCTCGGGGCCGAAGACGGCGGTCAGGTCGACGCGTGCGTCCGGGTGCATCACGTCCACGACGTGCCGCAGGTCCCGGGTGACCCCGGTCGGATTGGTGACGATCCCGACCCGCCGGCCGGCGAGTGTCCGGTACCCGTCGGCCGCCAGCCGGTCGAAGCCCGTACGTACGCCTCCGCCTCCGCCACTCCCGCTCCGGTCCCGACTCCCGGCGCCCGCCGCGTGGGCGGCCCCGGCGCCGGTCACCGCCGCCGCGCCGGTCACTCCCGCCGCGCCGCCCGCGGCGAGCACACTCCTTCTCGACAGGCTCATCCGGCCACCTCCGTGATCATGATTTCAGTCATGGGCATGCACATGGCCCTGAACCCTGGGCGCTTCTCGGGACGCGGCTCCGGACGCGGCCGGCCGGGGGCGCGCCGGTCCCGCCGCGATGATCCCCGGACCGGTCGGGCCCGCACCCTTCCACGGCGACATACCGACTGGTTAGTCTGCTCCCGTCGAGCGGTGGGTACCGAGATGAACCGGAGAGGCAGGTCCGATGAGTACGGTGCGGGACACGCGAGTGGTGGTCACCGGGGCCGGCGGCGGGATCGGCGCCGCGCTCGCCCGCCGATTCGCCGCCGGGGGAGCCCGTGTCGTCGTCAACGACCTCGACGCGGCGAAGGCCGAGGCCGTCGCCGGGGAGATCGGCGCCGTCGCCGTACCGGGCGACGCCTCCGCCGTCGTCGAGCGGGCGCGCGACGCGCTCGGCGGCACCGTCGACGTCTACTGCGCCAACGCGGGCCTCGGCTCGGCCGGGGACGCCCTCGCCGACGAGGACGTCTGGGCGTCGGCCTGGGACGTCAACGTCATGGCACACGTCCGCGCCTCCCGGATCCTGCTCCCCGACTGGCTGGAGCGCGGCGAGGGCCGGTTCGTCTCCACCGTCTCCGCCGCCGGACTGCTCACGATGATCGGCGCGGCGCCGTACAGCGTCACCAAGCACGGCGCCCTCGCCTACGCGGAATGGCTCTCGCTCACCTACCGCCACCGGGGCCTCAAGGTCCACGCGATCTGCCCCCAGGGCGTCCGTACGGACATGCTGACCGCCGCCGGATCGGCCGGCGACCTCGTACTCGCCCCCACGGCCATCGAGCCCGAGGACGTGGCTCAGGCACTGTTCGACGCCATGGACGAGGACCGGTTCCTGGTGCTCCCGCACGCCGAGGTCGCCGACTACTACCGGGCCCGCGCCACCGACCCCGACCGCTGGCTGACCTCGATGAACAAGATCCAGCGGACCTGGGAAGCGGCCCCCCGGTGACCGGCCCGCACCCGGCCGGACACGGAACCGTACCCGCCGAGCCGCCCGGGACCGCGAGTGGGAGGATCCTCGGGCGGGAGCCGCGTCCGCGCCGGGAGACGGCGCAGGACACCACGGTGGCGGTTCCCGCGCGGAACTGAGAGAGGCAGGCGGCGACAGTGCCCAGATCGACGGACACCAACGGCACCCCCGTACCCCAGCGGCTGCTCGCCGCCGCCACCCGGCTCTTCGCCGAACAGGGCTACGGCAGCACCTCCGTCCAGGAGATCGTGGAGGCGGCCGGCGTCACCAAGGGCGCGCTCTACCACTACTTCGGCTCCAAGGAGGACCTCCTCCAGGAGGTGTACGCGCGCGTGCTGCGCCTCCAGCAGGAGCGACTGGACGCCTTCGCCGACGCCGACGAGCCCGTGGAACACCGGCTGCGCGCGGCGGCGGCGGACGTCGTCGTCACCACCATCGAGAACCTGGACGACGCGGCGATCTTCTTCCGCTCGATGCACCACCTGAGCCCGGCGAAGAACAAACAGGTACGCGCCGAGCGGCGGCGCTATCACGAACGGTTCCGCGCGCTGGTCGAAGAGGGCCAGCGCGGCGGCGTGTTCACCGACGCCACACCGTCGGACCTGGTGGTGGACTACCACTTCGGATCGGTCCACCACCTCTCCACCTGGTACCGCCCGGACGGCCCCCTCACCCCCCAACAGGTCGCCGACCACCTCGCGGACCTCCTGCTGCGCGCGCTGCGCCCCTGAAGCGACTGCGCAATCCGGGAAGTCGCGGCTCCCTCACTCGGGGCGGCCGTCCCCCGCCGGGGTCGCTGTGAACACGAAGTGCCCTGGTACGGCTCCGACTTGCCGCAGGCGCACAAGCTCCAACCCTCCGGCGCGCAGCAGCGATGCGAGCGAAGGAACCAACGGACCGTAGACGCTGGCGACCAGGGCACCGTCCGCACGCAGAACCCTCGGTATCTCCGCGAGCAGTGGCACGGGGAGGGAGAAGTGGAAGACGAAGGCGGCAAGGACGAGATCGATGGTCCCGCCCCGGAACGGCAGTGGTCCGTCGCCGGATATCTGCACAACCTGCGCGCGAGCGTCACGCCGCCTCAAGGAGGCCGCGCTCATGTCGCATCCGTGGATGCGGCTGTCCGCGAAGGCGGCGCGGTAGAAGGGGATCGCCCGCCCGTCGCCGGTTCCGAAGTCGAGGATTGTCCCCGGCGACCCGATGTGGGCGGCGGCCGTCGCGGTCAGTTCCCGGACAACCTTCTCGTACAGCCGATCGTCGATGAGCAGGTCGGAACGCGCCAGCCTGAGCTCGCAGAGCTCGCGCACCTGTTCGGGGGGCAGCTGATGCACCGGTCGGGGCGAATAGACCCGGTCCATGAACCGGAACCACCGGCTCCCCTCGAAGCGCAGGGTGCGAGGCGCGGATCCTGAAATCCTCTCCAGCACCAGGAAGCTGCCGGAGCGGCTCACTTCATGGGCCGTTCCACTACTCGTCGGCGAATCCCCGGTCCCGTTCACAGGCACCTCCCGGTGTCGCTCGGCCGCGACCACCCGCGCCCACGGCTCAGGAGTGGCGTCGTTCCCGCGTAAGCCGCTCGGAACATCGGCGAGTATCAGAAGGCTAGGTCAAAACTCCTCAGAACGGACTGTTTGACGCCCTTCGAGCCGCTCACAGAGATGTCGACGGAGGCGATGCCGCACGCCGGGATGGGAGGACGGCTGGTGTTGATGAAGGCGTCGACCCGATCGATGTCGACGGAAACGTGCCCCAGTGTCAGGTGCGGGACATCGGTGGTACGTGCGGGCTCGACGAACAAGGGGGCCAGGGCGCTCTGTGTCTCCTTGCGCCACTTCTGGACGCGCTCGGAGAACCGCACATCGGCAAAGATGTAATGGCCCGTCAGACTCTCTCGGTAGACAGGACCGAAGGCCATGACCGGTGGACTGTCGTCATCGGGGAACGACGACAACGCCCCGGCAACGGCGTCCTCCAATTCCCGGAGGTTTCCGCCACTCCGAAGGGTCCCCATGGCGATCGTCACGTGCGGCGAGGAATTGCCGCCCGGACCGAAGGCCACCATGCTGCCTGTCAGGGAGAAGAGTTGGGCGTTGAACCGGGAACACGCCTCCAAGGCGTGCGCTGTGACGGGGAAGTTGACACCCACTTTCACCTTCTGCAACCTCTCCTATGTCCGCTCTCCGGTGTATCCCTGGAGTATGTCGGCGATGATGTCGCTGGTCGACCGCTGGCGGGGCCTCGGCAGCAGAGTGAGTTCCACGCCGAGGCGCCGAAGTTCATCCTGTTCCGGGGTGGTGAGTGAAGCGAAGTGCGTGGCGCAGAAGCGATCCGGACGGATCGTCGCCACCAGGCGGAAGGGTGACACCTCGTCATAGACGGTCACGTAGTCGACCACGCGGAGACCGGCGATGATTCCGACTCGCTCGGTGAGGTTCAGTACGGGACGTCCGGGGCCCTTCCTGCGGGCGACCGACTGGTCACTCGCCAGCGCGACCACCAGTGAGTCGCCGAGTTCTCTCGCCGCTCTCAAAGACTGGACATGGCCGTAGTGAGTCAAGTCGAACACCCCCTTTGCCAATACCAGGCGCCCCACCGTGGCGCGTAGCGCCGGCGACGCGAGATCGGCCGGCTCCACCACGGCCGCGTCCGGCCTCACGACCCGCTCTGGTCATTGCCGGGCGGGGGAAGGCGGACGCCCTGCTCCAGGAGCACCGCCGAGATCTGTGTGAACACCTGTAACGCTGTCTCCGCGACCCGTCCGTCACTCGCCTCCGTGTCCACGGCGACCAGCCTCTGGGCGCAGACCGTGCGCTCGTGGTCGCTTACGAAGCGCAGGGCCGTGTTCCGCAGACCGACCAGGAAATGGTCATTCATCACCCTGCCCTGATGGCTCGTCAATTTGTTGACGGCTTCCCTGGCCAGGCTCGCCCGAGGGCTGGTGGTGAACACGAAGCAGAGGTCGATCTCGTCCCGGAGATCTGGTATTTCGACAAGCCGTCCGATGCTCTCGGCGTGCGCCGGGGAAACCTTGCCCATTGACAGAAGCGCACGGGTGAACAGCATCCTGTCGACCAGCCCACGGTCCAGCAGGTGAATACGCGGCGCGGAGCCCTCCGCATGGGTGGACAGGCAGTACCTGACTGCGTCACAGGCCAGATAGAGGTTGAGGCGACCCAGATCGCTCTTCCCGAGAGGGGCGTACCTCCCGCCGCCGTGGAACTCGGCCACGGGCAGGCCCTCTCTGCGCAGATAGTGCGAGATCACATCCATGACGGTTGTCTTGCCGCTCTTGGGCATTCCTGCGAATTCGATACTGATACTTCTCGCGAGTTTCATCGGCAACTCTCCGCCCTCAAGTGACTGCTCTCTTCGCGGGTCAGCGGGCGTGGGCAACCTGGGTCACGTCCGCAGGGGGGAATTTCTGTATCGAGGCATCGGAGCGATAGTCAATGGACCGGCTCCGGAGGTAGAAGAGCATATGGCCGATGACCACCAGACTGTTCCGGCGTTCCTGGCAGAGATCGGCCAGCGTGCCGGCGAGCCGTATGGCTTCCTCTTCGCGCACCCGGTCGTCGAGGCTGTAAAGATACGACCACTGGATGGTCATGGCCCAGATGGGCTTGATGCCGTTCGCTCGCTGCGACTCCTCCGAATGGAGGTGAGCCTGGTAGAACTCGTGGTTCGCCGAATCGACTCGCCCGAGCCGGAGCATGATCAGGGCTCTGTAGAAACAAGTGATGCCGTTTCTCGGTGACAGTCGAGACGCCTGTTCATGCGAATTGAGGGACTCTTCGAACTGTCCGGCGTCCCGCAGTAGCAGCCCGAGATAGTTCCAATTGTCCACCGAGGATCCGTCGTACTCCAGTGCCTTTTCCATGAGGCGGACGGCTTCATCCACGTCCACATACCGTTTCACGGTGGCAAGGGCCCGCCAGGCGTCCGCGTTCTCCTCGTCCTTTCTCAGGGCGATGCGCAGACTTCTTTCCGCGCGGCTGTTCAGCCCCTTATTGATCAGGGCCCGCGCGAGCCGAACGTGGATCTTACTGTTCTCGGGCTGGAGAGTGAGAGCCTGCTCGTGGTAGGAGATCGACTGGTCGTAGTCGGCGGTTCGGTAGGCGTTCTCACCCTCGTGAAACAGATGTGCTGCAAGCACCACCGACTCGAAATCCGACTCGAAACTCACCAGTCGGCGCTCCAGCGCCATGCGGGTTTTCTCGGACTCTTCCAAGTCTTGTCTGATCCGGCCGCTCAGTCTCCGGAGGTCCTTGACCTCCCGGACACCGAAGAAGGCGACCACACCGATGATCAGCGTGACGACGGTGACGATGCCCAGGCTCATCTGGAGCGCGAGATTGGCGAGCTCCTCAAGGGCCGGTGCCTCGGGCGGGGCAGCGACAGAGAAAAACACCGGAAGATCCCCCTGTGTAGATCCACCGCCGACCTGTGGCGTCGGCCCCCGTGCGGCGAGTATGTCAAGCCGAGCGGAGGGTTGGCCAGCGATGAACTACACGTGCTTCTTCAACTCCCGCCGCGCCAGCGACCGTTGGTGCACCTCGTCGGGGCCGTCCGCCAGGCGCAGGGTGCGGGCCGCCGCCCACAGCTCCGCCAGGGGGTAGTCCTGGCTCACGCCGCCCGCGCCGTGCAGCTGTACCGCGCTGTCGATGATGTCGACCACCGCGCGGGGCGTGGCGATCTTGATGGCCTGGATCTCCGTGTGGGCGCCCCGGTTGCCGACCGTGTCCATCAGCCAGGCCGTCTTGAGGACCAGCAGCCGCAGCTGCTCCACGGTCACCCGTGCGTCCGCGATCCAGTTCTGGACGACGCCCTGCTGGGCGATCGGCTTTCCGAAGGCCGTACGGGACACCGCCCGCCGGCACATCAGCTCGATCGCGCGCTCGGCCATGCCGATCAGCCGCATGCAGTGGTGGATACGGCCGGGGCCGAGCCGGGCCTGGGCGATGGCGAAGCCGCCGCCCTCCTCGCCGATCAGATGTGCCGCCGGGACGCGGACGTCGTCGAACGTCACCTCCGCGTGGCCGCCGTGGGAGTGGTCCTCGTAGCCGTACACGCTCATCGCGCGCTCGACGGTGAGGCCGGGGGTGTCGCGCGGGACCAGGATCATGGACTGCTGGCGGCGGGGGTCGGCGCCGTCCGGGTCGGTCTTGCCCATGACGATGAAGATCCGGCAGCCCGGGTTCATCGCCCCGGAGATGTACCACTTGCGGCCGTTGATCACGTAGTTGTCGCCGTCGCGCTCGATCCGGGTGCGGATGTTCGTCGCGTCGGACGAGGCGACCTCCGGCTCGGTCATCGCGAACGCCGAACGGATCTCGCCCGCGAGCAGCGGCTCCAGCCAGCGCTTCTTCTGCTCCGCGCTGCCGAACTGGGCGAGCACCTCCATGTTCCCGGTGTCCGGCGCCGCGCAGTTGAGCGCGGTGGGGGCCAACTGCGGGCTGCGGCCGGTGATTTCGGCGAGCGGCGCGTACTGGAGATTGGTGAGCCCGGCGCCGTGTTCGGCGTCGGGGAGGAACAGGTTCCACAGCCCCCGACGGCGCGCCTCGGCCTTCAACTCCTCGACCACCGCCGGGGTGTCCCACGGATCGGCGAGCCGGGCCCGCTGCTCGTGGGCGACCGCCTCGGCGGGGCGGACGTGCTTGTCCATGAAGTCCAGCAGTTCGGTGCGGAGTTCCTCGGTGCGGGCGTCGAATGCGAAGTCCATGGACCGGGTCAGCCTTCCTGGAGGGTGGTGAGGCCGTGCTCGATGAAGACCGGGACGAGATCGCCGATGCGCTCGAATCCGCCGCCGACCGTCTGGCCCAGCGTGTAGCGGTAGTGAATGCCTTCGAGGATCACCGCGAGCTTGAACCAGGCGAAGGCCGTGTACCAGGCGATCGCCGAGGTGTCGCGGCCCGACCCGGCGGCGTACCGCTCGATCAGTTCGGCCGGGCCCGGGTGGCCGGGAGCCCCGGCGGTCGTACTGATCGGGGAGCCGGGGATGTCCAGCGGCGCGCTGTACATCACCAGCAGACCGAGGTCGGTCAGCGGATCGCCCAGCGTGGACATCTCCCAGTCCAGTACGGCCCTGATGCGGTCGTCGTCGCCGATCAGGACGTTGTCGAGCCGGTAGTCGCCGTGCACGACGGTGGGCGCGGGGGAGACGGGCAGGGAACGGCCGAGCGCCGCGTGCAACTCGTCCACCCCGGGGAGGTCCCGGTTCCGTGAGGCGTCCAACTGCTTGGCCCAGCGGCGCAGTTGGCGGTCGAGGAACCCCTCGGGCCGGCCGAAGTCGCCGAGCCCGACGGTCCCGGGGTCGACCGCGTGCAGGGCGACCAGGGTGTCGACCAGTCCGAGGACGGCGGCGTGGGTGCGTGCGGGGCCGAGCGGGGCGAGCTGTCCGGCCGTACGGTACGGGGTCCCCGTCACGTACTCCATCAGGTAGAACGGCGCCCCCAGCACCTCGGGGTCCTCGCACAGCAGCAGCGGCGCGGGCACCGGCACGGCCGTCGGGTGCAGGGCGCTGATCACCCGGAACTCGCGTTTCATGTCGTGCGCGGTGGCGAGGACATGACCGAGCGGTGGCCGGCGGACCACCCAGTCGTGGGAGCCGTCGCCGACGAGATACGTCAGGTTCGACCGGCCGCCCTCGATCAGCCGCGCGGTCAGCGGTCCGCCCACCAGACCGGGGCGCTCGCGGTCGAGGTGGCCGCGCAGCCGCTCCGGGTCGAGTCCTGGTGGGGGACTGGGGCTCATCGGTCGTACCTCCATGGACGGCGGCGGGCGCGGAACTGCCTCAGCTGTTCATGATGCCGACCAGTCGGTATGCCGTCCAGTGGGTGACCGGAAACCGCACGCGGCCAGTTGGTCAGTGGTCGTCCCAGTGGTCCTCGTGGGCGGCGTGCCGGTGGCCGTCGTGCACGTAGTCCTGGTGGTCCCCGTGCGCCACGGCCGGGTGTCCGCAGCCGTCACCGTGCCGGTGCGGGTGGTTCTCGTGGACGACATGGGCGGCCGGCTCGCACTCGTCCCAGTGCCCGTCGTGCCTGCGGTGCAGATGCCCGCCGTGGGCGTAGTCGGTGTGATCCCCGTGCCGCACCTCGGTATGGCCGCAGGTCGGTCCGTGGGTGTGGGAGTGGGTGGGGTGTTCCTGGTGAGAGGTCGTCATGATGGCCGCCTTTGAGTTGATTTGCTGTTATTCCTCCCGTTCGGACGGGAGGTTACCACCGGGTCGGAATCGACACCCCGCAGTTCCGTTCCGGCCGGACCGCGCTGGCCCCGCGGGCGTACCCGGGCCCGTACGCCGGGATGCCGGGAGGACGAGCGAAGCGCACGGATGCAGTCGGGTGACTCTCCGTATCGGCCCTGCGGGGGCGGGTGATCCGCCGGTGCTTCACCGGGACGGGCTCAGACGCGCTCCCCGGCGTCCGTCAGCCGCACGGGTGCCCTGCCTGTGTGTCGGCGGGCGCCGACCGGTGGATCGACGGCCGCCTCGGGCTCGGGCCTCGGCCCGGACAAATGCCGTGGCAGGCAGAAGGATCACTCGGGCAGGATGCCGTCATGGGGAACACATGTGCGTGGCCCGTGTCGCGGACCACGGACCTGGGTGAGGCGTTGACGCTCGCGCAGGAATTGCTCTCGGTCGCGCTCTCGTACCAGGCAGGCGGATGCTACGTGGATGCCTGGGCGCGCGACGACGATGTGCTGCGACGTCTGACGGAGGCTCGTCCCGCATCGAGGGTCACGTGGTACGGCAAGGGGCCCGGCGACTTCCCCGCGCAGGTGCGACTGGGTGTGCCGGCCTTCGAAGAGGCGGCGAGCGCCTTGCGGGCATGGGCGGACATCACGAGGTGCTACGTCCTGTGGCACGACATGACGTGGCCGGCCGTTCCTGAGCTCGGACTGGACCCGGAATACAAGTACGCCGAGTTGGAAGTCGCCTGTCACAGCCACGACATCCACTGTGAAGAGTGGACGGCCGAGCACACCGTCTTCGTTCACGCACGGCCCGGTCATGACGACCGGGCCGCGTGGCTGGCGGCGCGGGTCGGCGCGCGAGTCGTCGGACCGGCCGAGTTCGGCTGGTAGTCGACCGGGCCCGGATCGGCGGACGTTCACCGGGCGAAAACCGGATGACCGCGCGGCCCGCGCGGTGCTGCACTGGGCGGTATGAACTCCGTCGCCGTGTCGCCGTCCCGGCCGTACCGCTGGTCGCTGTCCGCGTTCGGCGGCGCCCGGCCGGACCGGCTCGGCGCGTTCGCCGCCCCCCGGCAGCAGGGGCCGGCCGAGGAGTTGGTCGTCTCCGAGCTGATCGGGGCCACCGCCAGGGTCCTTGCCCGCTCCGACGGCGCCGATCTCTGCTTTCTCGGCCGTTCGCTGGACTCGATGTACGACCTGCTGTCCGGCGCGCTGGAGCATTCCCCCTGGGACGGGCGGCTGTTGCGGCTCCCGCTCTCGTGTGCGGACGACACCGACTGGGGTCCGGCCCACGCCCGGCGCTTCCGTGAACATCTCGCCTCGGTGGGCCTGGAGCCGTACGCGCTGGCCCGCCGGAGCCGGCCCTTCGCGCTGGTCGACGTCGTCTCGGAAGGCCGGAGTTACGGCATCCTGCACCGCCGTCTCGCCGACTGGATCGAGGAGAGCCGCGAGCCGTGGTCCGTCATCCGGCGCAAGCTCCGGTACACCGCGCTCACTTGGCGCTGCGCCTCCGGCCCGAACACCTGGCGCTGGCAGCAGGACCCGGACAACGCCTGGGTACGGACGCTGCCCGCCGGTCAGGTCACCGACGTGTCACTGGACAGTCGCGTGTGGCGGTACCTCGCGGACCAGCAGCCGAAGGTCAACACGAGCTTCCCGCACGGGAACTGGTTCGACGAGCCGACGACGCTCGTGCCCCGCCACTCCCGGGTGGCGCGCGCGCTCGCGGAGGCACGGTACTTCACCGACCTGGGCCGTCGGACCGACGTACGTGAGGAGTTGATCCGGCTGATGGCCCATGAGCCGGGCTTCGCGGGACGTGAACCGCGCCGGATCGCCAGGGCGCTGCGTACGCGAGCGACCTCCCGCACCGGCTCCGGCGCCCGCCCCCGCGCGGGCACCCGGGCGCGCTACAGGACGGGCAATCGGTAGGCGGACGGCCGCACCTGACCGGCCCCCGGCGCGGCCGGTGTCAGGGCAGGGTCAGGATGCGGGGGCCGTCCTCCGTGATGGCGATGGTGTGTTCGATGTGGGCCGCGCGGCTGCCGTCGATCGTGCGGAGGGTCCAGCCGTCGGCGTCGGTGCGGTACTCGTTGCGGCCTCCCGCCATCAGCATGGGTTCGACGGCGAGGGTGAGACCGTGCCGCAGGGCGAAACCACGGCCGGGGCGGCCCCAGTTGGCGACATGGGGGTCCTCGTGCATCCGGCGGCCGATGCCGTGGCCGCCGAAGTCCGTCGGCATTCCGCAGCGGGCATCGCGGGCGACGGTGCTGATGGCGTGCGAGATGTCCCCGAGGCGGTGGCCGACGGTCGCGGCGGCGATGCCGGCGTCCAGCGCCCGCTGCGTCGCGGCGATGAGTTCCAGGTCGGCGGGACGCGGGGTGCCGACGACGAAGCTGATCGCCGCGTCACCGGTCCAGCCGTCGAGTTCGGCCCCGCAGTCGACGCTGACCAGGTCGCCGTCGCACAGGCGGTAGTCGTCCGGGATGCCGTGCACGAGGGCGTCGTTGACGGAGGCGCAGATCACGGCCGGGAAGGGGGACGGGGCGAAGGACGGCTGGTAGCCCAGGAACGGGGAGCGCGCCCCGGCCTTGTCCAGGACGGCGCGGGCGGCCGCGTCCAGCTCGCGCAGGCCGACCCCCACGGCCGCCGCCGCGCGGGCCGCCCCGAGTGCCTCGGCCACCACGCGCCCGGCCTCCCGCATCATCTCCAGTGACGCGTCGGTCTTGATCTCCACCATGTGCCGTGACTCCCTGCGATGCGCGCTGTCAAATACTTATACCGGTATTAGTATCACAGGCATGAGGGTCGGCTTCCTTCGAGAAGATGCCCGGGAGGCGTCAGAGCACCGTCAGGCCGAACGCCACCAGACCGAGCACGCACAGCGCCGCCGCGGCCCCCGCCCGCACCCCCAGCGGACCCGGCCGGGACGCGCCGAGCGCCCCGATCCGGCGATGGGCCACCCACAGGAACGCCAGCCAGACCAGGCCGCTCAGCACGGCGGCGACCACCCCCGTGGCCGTCACCCCGCCCCGTACGACCTGCCGACCCGCCAGCACCGCCACGACCGTGTACGTCAGCGTCGTACGCCGCCAGGCCAGCCGGGTCCGCTCCGGCTGGAGACCCGGGTCCCGCGCGTCCTCGTCCGAGGGCCGCGGCGCCATCAGCCGGTCCGGCCGAGGGCCACCGCGACCAGCATGACCACGGCGACAGCCGCCACCGACAGGCTCAGCAGCGCCGGGAACGACGTCACCGGCAGATCCTCGCCCCGCCGCATCGCCCGCTCGGTGCGCACCCACTGACCGACCGCCCGCAGCGCGCTCAGCGCGCCGATCGCGAAGAGCGCCACCGCCAGCCCCACCCGGACACCCCAGCGCAGGTCCGGCAGGAACTGGTCGACCGCGAACCCGCCGCCCACCAGGGCGAGCGCCGTCCGGATCCAGGCGAGGAAGGTGCGCTCGTTGGCGAGCGAGAAGCGGTAGTCGGGGGTCGTACCCTCGTCCCTGATCCGTCCGGGCACGAACCACAGACGCAGGCTCCGTACAAAGTCGATCACCCGCCGCACCCTACGCGCGGGCCGCTTTCAGCCGCGCGTACGCGTCCACGCCGTCCGGAGTCCACCGCCGCCCGCCGCCGTCGGCGGACTCCGCCAGCCACCGGTCCAGCTCCGCCTCCGTGAGGAAGGCGTGCCAGTCGATCTCCTCCGCCTGCGGCGAGACCGGCAGCACGCAGCGCACCTCGTACACCCACGACCACCAGCCCTGCCCGACAGCCTCGGACCCGGACTCGTACAGGAACGAGAACAGCCGTACGGGGCGCGGCAGCCCCGACACCCCCAGCTCCTCCTCGGCCTCCCGCAGCGCCGCGTCGTCGTAGCTCTCGCCCGCGCCGACCACACCGCCCACGAACATGTCGTGACGGGACGGGAAGACGGCCTTGGTCGCGGTCCTGCGATGGACGAAGATCCGGTCCTCGGCGTCGCGGACCAGCACGAACGCACAGCGGTGCCGCAGCCCCTCCGCGTACGCCTCTCCCCGGGTGGCCTGCCGGACGACGCGGTCCTCCGCGTCGACGATGTCGATGATTTCGTCAGCGGCGCTCATGCCGTACAGCCTGGCACGGCACCCGCCCCGTCGAACGGTTGACTCGTTACCGGCCCGTACGGAAGATCGGACCACCTCAGTCGCCCCGAGAAGGTGGGAACCCCATGGCGTACGACGCTGACGCGATCGTGATCGGCGCGGGACTGGCCGGGCTCGTCGCCACCGCCGAACTGGTCGGTGCCGGGCGCTCGGTGATCCTCCTCGACCAGGAACCCGAACAGTCGCTCGGCGGGCAGGCCCACTGGTCCTTCGGCGGGATGTTCCTCGTGGACTCGCCCGAGCAGCGGCGGCTGCGGGTCAAGGACAGCCGTGACCTCGCGCTCCAGGACTGGCTCGGCACGGCCGGTTTCGACCGCGACGAGGACCACTGGCCCCGCAAGTGGGCAGAGGCGTACGTGGACTTCGCCGCCGGGGAGAAACGGTCCTGGCTGCGCGAGCGCGGGGTGCGGTTCTTCCCCGTCGTCGGCTGGGCCGAGCGCGGCGGCTACGGCGCGAGCGGGCACGGCAACTCGGTGCCGCGCTTCCACATCACCTGGGGGACCGGCCCCGGAGTGGTCGAGCCGTTCGAGCGGGCGGTGCGCGAGGGCGTCGCCAAGGGCCTGGTGACCTTCCGCTTCCGGCACCGCGTCACCGCGCTCGGCACGACGGCGGGCGCCGTCGACACCGTGACCGGCGAGGTGCTGGAGCCGAGCGACGCCGCACGCGGCACGGCCAGCAGCCGGGCCACGGCCGGTTCCTTCACGCTCCGCGCACAGGCCGTGATCGTGACCTCCGGCGGCATCGGCGGCAACCACGACCTCGTACGCGCCCAGTGGCCCGCCCGCCTCGGCACCCCGCCCGCGACGATGCTCTCCGGCGTGCCCGCCCATGTCGACGGGCTGATGCTCGGCATCACGGAGGAGGCCGGCGCCCACCACATCAACCGGGACCGGATGTGGCACTACACGGAGGGCATCCAGAACTGGGACCCGATCTGGGCCCGGCACGGTATCCGCATCCTGCCGGGGCCCTCGTCGCTGTGGTTCGACGCGCGCGGCAGGCGGCTGCCGGTGCCGCTGTTCCCCGGCTTCGACACCCTCGGCACGCTGGAGCACATCACGCACTCGGGCCACGACCACACCTGGTTCGTGCTCAACCGGCGCATCATCGGCAAGGAGTTCGCGCTCTCGGGATCCGAGCAGAACCCGGACCTCACGGGGAAGTCCGTCCGGGGCGTGATCGACCGGGCGCGCGCCGACGTGCCCGGACCGGTTCAGGCGTTCATGGACAACGGCGCCGACTTCGTCGTGGAGAAGGACCTGGCCTCGCTCGTACGCGGCATGAACGCGCTCACCGGGGAGCCGCTGATCGACGAGGCGGAGCTGCGCCGGGAGATCGTCGCCCGCGACCGGGAGGTCGCCAACCCGTTCACCAAGGACCTCCAGATCACGGCCGTACGCGGGGCGCGCGCCTATCTGGGCGACAAGCTGATCCGTACGGTGGCGCCGCACCGCGTCCTCGACCCCGGGGCCGGGCCGCTGATCGCCGTACGGCTGCGGGTCCTGACCCGCAAGTCGCTCGGCGGGCTGGAGACGGACCTGTCGTCGCGGGTGCTGCGGGCGGACGGCACGCCGCTGCCCGGGGTGTACGCGGCGGGGGAGGCGGCCGGGTTCGGCGGGGGCGGCATGCACGGGTACCGGTCGCTGGAGGGGACGTTCCTCGGCGGCTGCGTGTTCTCCGGGCGCGCGGCGGGGCGGGCGGCGGCGGAGGCGGTCGCCTGAGGGTCCGGGGGTCCGGGGCCGGACCGGGTGGCTGTGAGACATCTGACGAAACCATGACGGGCGCCGCCGGGCCTGGCTTCTGGACCCCCGTGGTGTTCGAATCGACGGGTGACCACTCCAGAGACCGGACCGGAGGGCCCGCCCGTCGGGCGGCGCCTGGTGCTCTCCATGCTGGGTCTCGGCGCCGCCGGACTCGTCACCGCGCCGTATCTCCAGCGGGGGCTCGAAGCCTTCCTCGGCGCGGCCTCCGACCGCGACCCGACGGGCCTGACCGGACTGCTGCCCAACGGGGGCGGCTTCCGCTACTACTCGGTGGCCACCTCCGTCCCCCGCAAGGGCCCCGGGAACTACCGGCTGACCGTGGACGGACTGGTCGACCGGCCCACCACGTACACGCTCGACGACCTGCGGAGCCTGCCGCAGACCCGCATGGTCCGTGACGTGCAGTGCGTCACCGGCTGGCGGGTGCCGGACACGGCGTTCGAGGGCGTACGGCTGTCGCGGGTCCTCGACGCGGCGGGGGTACGGCCGGGCGCCGGGGCTGTCCGCTTCACCTGCTTCGACGGCACCTACAGCGAGAGCCTCACCATGGAGCAGGCCCGGCGACCCGATGTACTCGTGGCCCTGCGGATGGGCGACAAACCGGTCGAGCACGCGCACGGCGGCCCGGTACGGCTCTATGTGGCACCCATGTACTTCTACAAATCGGCGAAGTGGCTGTCGGGGATCTCGGTCACCTCCGACGTCCGCCCCGGCTACTGGGAGGAACGCGGCTATGACGTCGACGCCTGGGTCGGGCGGTCCAACGGCCGTACCGACACCCCGACCGTCTGAGCGTCCGGACGCGTCCGACCTGCCGGACCGGTCCGATGCGCCGGGCCCGCCCACGCGTTCCCCGCTGCGGCGGCGGTTCAGCCGCGCGGAGCGGCTGGTGCACCGGACGACGGCCGGGCTGGCGCTGCTGTGCGTGGCGACGGCGGCCTGTCTGTACGTACCGCAGCTCGCCGAACTCGTCGGCCGCCGGGCGCTGGTGGTGACCCTGCACCAATGGTCGGGGCTGCTGCTGCCCGCGCCGTTCCTGGCGGGGCTCCTGTCCCCGTCGTTCCGCGCCGATCTGCGGCGGCTGAACCGGTTCGCGCCGTACGACCGGGAGTGGCTGCGGGCGGCACGGCGACGGGACTCCCGGCCCGGCGCGCGCCCGGCGGGCAAGTTCAACGCGGGGCAGAAGCTGTACGGCGGCTGGATCGCCGGAGCCGTACTGGTCATGCTCGCGACGGGCCTGCTGATGTGGTTCACGTGGCTGACGCCGCTGGTGTGGCGCACCAGCGCCACCTTCGTCCACGACTGGCTGTCGCTGGCCGTCGGCCTGGTGCTCGCCGGGCACATCGGTATGGCGTACGCCGACCCGGAGGCGCGGCGCGGGATGCGGACGGGGTCGGTGGAACGGCCGTGGGCGGAGCGGGAGCACCCTCATTGGGAGGAAGAGAAAGAAGAGAAGAAGAAAGTGGACGAAGCGGAGGAGTGACGGCGCCCGGCCGGGCCGCTCGGCCGCCGCCCCGCGCGTACCCGGCCGGGGGGATCTCCGTACCCGGCCGGGTGATCCGGGTACCGCGCTAGACGATCAGCGAGAGCAGCATCACGAAGCCGAGCCCGACGACGGAGATGATCGTCTCCATCACCGACCAGGTCTTGATCGTCTGGCCGACGTCCAGCCCGAAGTACTCCTTCACCAGCCAGAATCCCGCGTCGTTGACATGGCTGAAGAAGAGCGAACCGGCGCCGATCGCCAGGACCAGCAGCGCGGCGTGCGAGGTCGACATGTCGGCGGCCAGCGGCGCGGCGAGACCGGCGGCGGAGATCGTCGCGACGGTCGCCGAACCGGTCGCCAGCCGGATCGCCACCGCGATCAGCCAGCCGAGCAGCAGCGCGGGGATCGACCAGTCCTCGGAGAAGTCCAGGATCATCTGCCCGACGCCCGCGTCGATCAGGGTCTGTTTGAAGCCGCCGCCCGCCGCGACGATCAGCAGCACACCGGCGATGGGCGCGAAGGACTTCTCGACGGTGGAGGCGAGCCGGTCCTTGGTGAACCCGGCGGCGCGTCCCAGGGTGAACATCCCGACCAGTACGGCGGCGAGCAGCGCGATCAGCGGGGAGCCGACGACATCGGCGACCTTCTGGACCTGGTTCTCCGGGTCGTCCACGACGATGTCGACCAGGGCCTTGACCAGCATCAGGACGACCGGCAGCAGCACGGTCGCGACGGTGGCGCCGAAGTTCGGGCGGCGCTCGGCCTCGTCGGAGGGCCGCTTCTCCAGCGTCTGGAGCATCCGCTCGGGCGGCTGTACGTCCACCCAGCGGGCGGCGTACCGCGAGAACAGCGGACCGGCGATGATCACCGTGGGTATGGAGACCAGCAGACCCAGCGCGAGGGTGACGCCGAGGTCCGCGCCGATGGCGTCGATCGCGACCAGCGGGCCGGGGTGCGGCGGAATCAGACCGTGCATGACGGAGAGCCCGGCCAGCGCCGGGATGCCGATCCGCATCAGGGAGTAATTGCCGCGCTTGGCGACCAGCAGCACCACGGGTATCAGCAGCACGATGCCGACCTCGAAGAACAGCGGCAGGCCGATCACCGAGGCGATGAGGACCATCGCCCAGGGCATGGCACGGCCGCTCGCCCGGCTGAGGATCGTGTCGACTATCTGGTCGGCGCCGCCCGAGTCCGCGAGCAGCTTGCCGAGTATCGCGCCGAGCGCGATCAGGACACCGACGCCCGCGACCGTGGAGCCGAGACCGGCCGAGAAGCTGAGGATCGTGTCGCCCAGGGACGCGCCGGCGAAGGCGCCGAGCGCCAGGGTGCCGATGGTCAGGGCGAGGAAGGCGTGCAGTTTGAACCGGGTGATGAGGACGACGATGACGGCGATACCGGCGAGAACGGCGATGCCCAGCTGCGTGTTGCCGGCCGTGGTGATCGGTTCTGCGGCGTCCGCTGCCAGCGTCTCGACGCTGAGACTGGTCACGGGAATTCCTTGTTCGGGGAGGGGAAGGGGGAGGGGGCGATCCGCGCGTGTTGACGGATCATCAGTGAGTCCGACGCGAGGCGCAGTTGGCGGGCCGACAGGCTCCGCACGTCAACCGACTGGCTCCGCGCGTCAGTTGACGCACCGTCAAGAAGGCGCGGCATCCGGGCGGTCGAGATCCCGCAGCGCGGCGGCACTCCTCGCGGTGATCTCCTCGGGAGTGCCCGCCACATCGACGGCGACCCCCGCCTCGTCGTCCTCCAGCCCCCGCAATGTGGCGAACTGCGAGTCCAGCAGGGCGGGGGGCATGAAGTGGCCCGTACGGCCCGCCATCCGCCGTTCGATCAGCGCGCGTTCGCCCGTCAGATGCAGGAAGACGGCGCCGGGCGCCGCCGCCCGCAGCCGGTCGCGGTAGCCGCGCTTGAGCGCCGAACAGCTGACCACCCCGCCGAGCCCGGCCCGGCCGTGCGCCCAGCGCCCGATCGCGTCGAGCCAGGGCCACCGGTCGGCGTCGTCCAGCGGCGTGCCGGCGGACATCTTGGCGATGTTCGCCGGGGGATGGAAGTCGTCGCCCTCGGCGTACGGGACGCCCAGGGCGGCGGCCAGCAGGGGGCCGACGGTGGTCTTGCCGGTCCCTGCCACGCCCATCACCACGACCACGTGGGGGGTGTTCATCCGATGCCTCGCTGTCCTCATGTGCTCCGCTGCCTTCGCGCTACTGAAACTCATATGTACGACGTATTCAAGAGTTCGTAGCCAACACGTCATACTTTTTGTTCACCAGGGCCGCGCCCGTTCCGCCGGGCCCGCGCCGTAGGCTTCCGCCATGACCACTGAAGACCGGGGCCTGCACACCCAGGTGCTCGACACCCTCGGTCTCGCCATCACGGGGGGCGAGTACCCCGAAGGCGGCGTCGTGCGCACCGACGAGGTCGCGCGGCGCTTCGACGTCTCGCGCACCGTCGTACGGGAAGTGATCCGCGTCCTGGAGTCGATGCGCCTCGTCCGGTCCCGGCGCCGCGTCGGTGTGACGGTGCTGCCCGCCCGCGAGTGGAACGTCTACGACCCCCGGGTCATCCGCTGGCGGCTCGCCGGCGACGACCGGCCCCGCCAGTTGCGTTCACTGACGGTGCTGCGCTCCGCGATCGAACCGGTCGCCGCCGGGCTCGCGGCCCGCCACGCCACCCCCGAGCAGTGCGCCGCCCTCACCGAACAGGCCCTCGGCATGGTCGCCACCTCGCGCGGCCATCAGTTGGAGGGCTATCTGCGCCACGACATCGCCTTTCACCGGGTGATCCTCGACGCGTCGGGCAACGAGATGTTCGCGCGCCTCGGGGACGTGGTGGCGGAGGTCCTGACCGGCCGTACCCGCCACGACGTGATGTTCCACGACCCGGACCCCGCGGCCGTGACCCTGCACGTGCGGGTCGCGGAGGCCGTACGGGAACGGGACGCCGCCCGTGCCGAGGAGCTGACCCGGCGGATCGCGGTCGGCGCGCTCGAGGAACTGGACGTGCTCGCGCCCTGACCGGCTGTCGACCCTCCGGGCCGGCGCCCGGCGGGACGACCATGACCCGTCCGGGGCGGCCCGGGGCCGGGCGCGGTGTCAGACTTGGCCCTTCAGGCTCGATGGAGAGGCAGGTCCTGGCATGTCCCAGCAGGTGCGAGGCGTCGTGGCGCCCGGCAAGAACGAGTCGGTGCGGGTCGAGACGATCGTGATCCCCGACCCCGGCCCCGGCGAGGCCGTGGTGAAGATCCAGGCGTGCGGGGTCTGCCACACCGATCTGCACTACAAGCAGGGCGGGATCGGCGACGACTATCCCTTCCTGCTCGGTCATGAGGCGTCGGGCGTGGTCGAGTCGGTGGGCGCGGGCGTCACCGATGTCGCCCCCGGTGACTTCGTGATCCTCAACTGGCGTGCTGTCTGCGGCAGTTGCCGGGCCTGTCTGCGGGGCCGGCCCTGGTACTGCTTCAACACCCACAACGCCGGGCAGAAGATGACACTGCTCGACGGAACCGAACTCTCCCCCGCGCTGGGCATCGGCGCCTTCGCCGAGAAGACCCTGGTCGCCGCCGGGCAGTGCACCAAGGTCGACCCGGCCGTCTCACCCGCCGTCGCCGGACTGCTCGGCTGCGGTGTGATGGCGGGCATCGGCGCGGCCATCAACACCGGCAACGTCGGCCGGGGCGACTCCGTCGCGGTCATCGGCTGCGGCGGGGTCGGCGACGCGGCGATCGTCGGCTCCCGGCTCGCGGGCGCGGCACGGATCATCGCCGTCGACATCGACGACCGCAAGCTGGCGACGGCGACGTCCATGGGGGCCACCCACACCGTCAACTCCCGCTCCACCGACCCCGTCGAAGCGATCCGCGAACTGACCGGCGGCTTCGGCGCCGACGTCGTCATCGAGGCGGTCGGCCGCCCGGAGACGTACCAGCAGGCGTTCTACGCCCGCGACCTGGCCGGCACCGTCGTCCTGGTCGGCGTCCCCACCCCGGAGATGACGCTCGAACTGCCGCTCCTGGACGTCTTCGGCCGCGGCGGCTCGCTCAAGTCGTCCTGGTACGGCGACTGTCTGCCGTCCCGCGACTTCCCCCTGCTCATCGACCTGCACCAGCAGGGCCGTATCGACCTGGCCGCGTTCGTCACCGAGACCGTCGGACTGGGCGACGTGGAGGCGGCGTTCACGCGGATGCACGAGGGCGACGTGCTGCGTTCGGTGGTGACGCTCTGATGGCCGCCCGTATCGACCACCTCGTCACCGCGGGCACGTTCTCGCTCGACGGCGGCACCTGGGACGTCGAGAACAACGTCTGGATCATCGGCGACGACACCGAGGCGATCGTCATCGACGCCGCCCACGACGCCACCGCCATCGAGGCGGCACTCGCCGGGCGCACCCTGCGCGCCATCGTCTGCACCCACGCGCACAACGACCACATCGACGCGGCGCCCGCGCTCGCCGACGCCACCGGCGCGCCGATCCTGCTGCACCCGGACGACCTGCCGCTGTGGAAGCAGACCCACCCGGACCGGCTCCCGGACGGTGAACTGGCCGACGGGCAGGAGCTGTCCGTCGCCGGCACCACCCTCACGGTGCTGCACACCCCCGGCCACGCGCCCGGCGCGGTCTGTCTGCACAGCCCCGCCCTGTCCACCGTCTTCACCGGTGACACGCTCTTCCAGGGCGGCCCCGGAGCCACCGGACGCTCCTTCTCGCACTTCCCGACGATCATCGACTCGATCCGGGAGCGCCTGCTGACGCTGCCGCCCGGGACGGTCGTCCGTACGGGCCACGGCGACTCGACCACCGTCGGCACCGAGGCACCGCACCTGGACGAATGGATCCGCACGGGCGGCTGAACATGCCGGGAGGCCCGGACACCCGTGGGGGTGTCCGGGCCTCCCGGCATGTTCCGTGCGCGAGGACCGGGATCCGTACCCCGGCCCTTTGACCTCACGCGCCGTCGGTCCACGACCGGTCGACTCGCCCGGTCAGTTGGTGTCCTCGACGGTCTGCTCGAAGTCCTTGGCGCACTGGTCCCGCTCGCTCTGGCTGTTGGCGTGCTCCATGCAGTCGCCGAAGTTCTGGAACTCGTCCGAGTTGAGCACCGACACCCCGACGATCAGGATCACGGCCGAGGCGACGAGACCCAGCGCGCCGAGCACCGTGCCGACGATCGACATGGTCCGGTGCGGCGCGCGGCCACCACGGGCCCGGCGTATGCCCAGGATGCCGAACACCACGGCCAGCAGGCCCAGGACGATCCCGCCCGCGACCGTCCAGAAGAGCAGACACGCGATGATGCCCAGCACCAGCGCGGTCACCGCGAGCGGATTGCTCCGCGCGGGGGCCGGCTCGGGCGACCCGTACGGCGAGGCACTGTCGGCCGCCTGTTGGGGGTAGTGAGGCATGGACATCGACATCACCCTCCGTAGTCGAACCTGTCTGTCAGGTTCACCGTGCGCGTGCCCCCGAAAAGGCGGCGGACACGTGCCGTTCCGGCGGGAGCCGCCGCCGATTGCGCCGCCGGAGAGGCCGCACGACACTGGACTCGCGGGGCCGTGCCCAATGAGGAGGTGCCGTATGACCGGGAACGACGACGACAGGAACGCGTACGACGCGGAGAACGTGGAGGACGCGGAGGTCGTCTCGGAGGATCCGGCCGAATACGACGACGAGTACGACGACGAGGACACGACCGGCGAAGTCGCCCAGAAGGATCCCGATGTCTATCTCGATGTACCGGTACTGAATATCGACGAGATCGAATTGAATGTGCGGGACCTGCGGGCCCATGTCTCCCTCCAGGCCGAGGTCCTCGATCTGCTGAAACTCAATGTCGGTGCGGATGTCGCGCTCGGCTCGGTCGATCTCGATGTCAAAGGTGTAGAGGCGCAGGCCCAGTTGAAGGTCCGCCTGCACAATGTCGCGACGATCGTCAATCGTGTGCTCACGACGATCGACCGCAATCCGCAGATCCTGGAGCAGTTGACCAGGAGTGTGGGCCGGACGGTCGAAGAGGTCGGTTCGGGTGCGGGAGAGGCCGTTCAGGAGATCGGCCGGGGCACGGGCGACGCCGCGGAGAGCGTGGGCCGGGGGGCCGGGGAGGCGGTGGAGCACGTCGGGCACGGGGCGGGCGAAGCCGTGGAGGACGTGGGCGAAGGCGCCGGCGGCGCGGTCGAGAATGTCGGCGAAGGCGCTGGTGGAGCCGTCGAGAACGTCGGCGAGGGGGCCGGTGAC
This sequence comes from Streptomyces sp. NBC_01498, assembly GCF_036327775.1. Lineage (NCBI taxonomy): Bacteria > Bacillati > Actinomycetota > Actinomycetes > Kitasatosporales > Streptomycetaceae > Streptomyces > Streptomyces sp. NBC_01498. Next base: position 6,035,128 of record NZ_CP109598.1, read on the forward strand.
GCCACCCGCGATGTCGGGAGGAGCGCCGGTGACGCGGTGGGGGAGACGGGGAGGAGCGCGGGGGACGCGGTCGGGCACACGGCGGGAAGTGCCGGTGACGCGGCCGGGCAGGCCGGCAAGGAGGTCGGCGGGACGGCGGCCGACGCGGCCGGGCGCGCGGGAGAGACCGCCGGGGAGGCCACCGAAAGCGGTGCGGCCGGGGACGTCGGCGAAGCCGCCGGGACCGGTGGGGCGGCGAAGAACGGGCGGAAGCCGGTCCGCGCGCCCGAGGTGGCGGGCGGCGGATCGAAGGAGCGGCGGCGGAGTCCCCGCGGCGACAGGAGCGCCCGGCGCCGCGACGCGTACAAGCGCTGAATTACGCACTCCCGGACGCGACTCACCCGAATGGCGTTTTCGGGATGCGCGGAGCAGAGTGGAGGGGGGCGCGGTCGCCCGAGCGATTCTCCCGCGACCGCGAGAACGCTCCTCCGGTTCCTCTCTCCGGAGACACCGGAGGAATTCACTTCGGGAAGCTCCGGAAAGCTCTCTATTCCAGGAGGACGGATCGGTCATGGCAGTCAACGAAGCCACGTCGAAAGCGAAGCCCGACGGTCGTCGTCATCACGGTGACGTCGAGGGAAAGACAATGATCGCCGATTCGGTGGTCGCCTCCATCGCGGGTATCGCGACGCGTGAGGCGTCCGGTGTCTATGCGATGGGCGGCGGGATCTCCCGGACCCTGGGCGCCGCGCGGAACAAGATGTCGGGTTCCGACGACGTCACCCGTGGTGTGCGGGTCGAGGTCGGCGAGAAGCAGGCCGCCGTGGATCTCGACGTGGTCGTGGAGTACGGATATCCCATCACCCGGACCACCGACGACATCCGCTCGGGTGTCGCCGACGCCGTCGAGACCATGACCGGCCTTGAGGTCGCCGAGGTGAACATCGACGTTCTCGATGTCCATCTGGAGGGTTCGGACGACGACGGCGACGACGAGCCGCGCGCCCGCTGACGGGCGACTGAGCGGGGGCGACGCACGCGAGACCCGGCGAAGGTGGATCACTCATGGAAGACCAGACGAAACTCACCCTGGCCACGGCCGTCCTCGGCGGTTACGTGCTGGGCCGGACCAAGAAGGGCCGTCTCGCGCTGACGGTCGCCACGCTGGTGGCCGGCAGGGGACTCGGTTACGGCCCCCGGCAGTTGGCCGCCGAGGGAGCCCGCAGGCTCGGCGACGTGCCGCAGATCGCGGGGTTGCAGGACCAGTTCCGTGACCAGGGTGTGGAGGCCGCGCGCGGCGCGCTGTCGGCGGTCGCCGACCGTGGCATGGGCTCGCTGGCCGACGCGATCAGCGGCCGGGCGACGGCGCTCATCTCGAAGGACGACGGAGCCGACGAGGACGACGAGAGCGACGAGGACGCCGCCGAGAACGAGGCGGAGGAGCCGGACGAGGGCGAAGAGGCCGAGGGCGAGGACACGGAGCCCGAGGACGACGCCTCGGAGGAGGAGCCGGAGGACGACGAGTCCGAGCCCGAAGGCGAAGCCTCCGAGGAGGAACCCGAGGACGACGAGTCCGAGCCCGAGGAGGAACCGCCGTCCGCGAGGCGCCGGCGGGGCTCCGAACGCCGGGGCAAGCGCCCGGCGCCGAAGAAGAAGGCCCCGGCCAAGAAGGCTCCGGCCAAACCGGCCGCCAAGAAGACGGCGGCACCCGCGAAGAGGACGGCGAAGAAGACCGCTTCGGCCCGCTCCAGCCGTCGGAGGTGACCGCGTATGACCAGCACCCAGGAGGACACCGACACGTCGGCGCCCTCGAACGTCGAACGGCTCCGTGCGGAGATCACCCACTACGCGGGAGCGCAACTGGACCGTGTGGTGGACCGCGTCGGCGGCAAACTGACCGATGTGACCGGTAAGTTGACCGACATCGCCGAGAACGGCGGTCAGCTGCCCGCGATCGGCTCCCGCATCCTGCACGGTGAGTCGCCGATCCGCTCCGTGGTCTCCGAGAAGGCGAAATCCGTCAAGGACTCCGTGACCGACAAGGCCAAGGATCTGACGGGCGCCGGAGGCAAGCCGGGCAGCGGGGACGTGAAGGTGACGAACATCGTCGAAGTCCTGGACGTGGGAGTGCCGTTGAGGACGGCGTACGACCACTGGACCGCGTACGACAAGTTCGCCGGGTTCACCAAGGGTGTCGGCAACGTCTCCAAGGACAAGGACGACGAGACCACCAGCAACTGGACGGCCAAGGTGGGCCCGTCGAGCCGGAGCTTCAAGGCCACCGTCCTGGAACAGATCCCCGACGACCGCATCGTCTGGGAGTCCGAGGGCTCGAAGGGCACGACCCAGGGCGCCATCAGCTTCCACGAGATGGCGCCGAATCTCACCAGGATCGTGCTTGTCGTCGAGTACAGCCCGGCCGGTTTCTTCGAGAAGACCGGCAACATCTGGCGTGCCCAGGGCCGTCGGCTGCGGCTCGACTTCAAGAACTTCCAGCGGTACGTGACCCTCACCGACGAGGAGCCGGAGGCATGGCGCGGTGAGATCCGGGACGGCGAGGTCGTCCGGACCCATGAGGAGGTCATGGAAGAGGAGGAGAACCAGCACGAGGAGGAGGACCAGGATCCGGAGGACGACGAGGGGGAGGAGACCGAGCCGGACGAGGACGGGGACGAGGACACCGAACGGGAGTGAGCCTCCCCCCCGACCGCTCGCCTCGACCACTCGAATGGCGTTGTCCGGACGTACGGAGCACAGTGGAAGGAGGGCGGGAGGTCGCCCGGGGAAGAACTCGGGTGACCGTGAAATCGCTCCTCTGATTCTCTCCAGGAGGATGGGTCGGCCATGGCAGTCAACGAAGCAGCGTCAAAGACAATGTCGAACGGTCATCACCACCACGGTGACGTCAAGGGCACGACGACGATCGCCGATTCGGTGGTGGCCTCCATCGCCGGCATCGCCACCCGTGACGCGAACGGTGTGTACGCGATGGGCGGCGGAATCTCCCGGACCCTGGGTGCCGCGCGCGACAAGATGGCCCGGTCCGACGACGTCACCCGGGGCGTGAAGGTGGAAGTCGGCGAGAAGCAGGCCGCCGTGGACATCGATGTGGTGGTGGAGTACGGGTATCCCATCACCCGCACCACCGACGACATCCGCTCGGGCGTGGCCGACGCCGTCGAGAGCATGACCGGCCTTGAGGTCGCCGAGGTCAACATCGACGTGCTCGACGTGCATCTGCCGGGGTCGGACGACAGCGACGACGGCGGGGGATCCCGCACCCGCTGAACGACCGGAACCACCTCCGCGACAGCCGACGAGGTCCCGCCCCTTGTACAAGGGGCGGGACCTCGTCGTCCTCGTCGTCCTCGTCGTCCTCGTCGTCCTCGTCGTCCTCGTCGTACACGAAGGCGTCACGCGGGGCCGCGCCCACGTGACGCCGATCGGTGAGGAACGGGGTCCACCGCGGCCGACTCCGCCCGCGTGCAGGGCCGTCGGCGGCGAAGGCGCCGAGCGTGCCGCCCGTGCGCCCTTGTGAAAGGCCATCCCGTCCGCGTCACCGTGGCGGGAGCGTGTCGTCGAAGCGGTACGGGCCGCCGAAGCACGGGTACGGCGAGGCACGCGCCGGGGCTGAGAACGGGGAAGCGGTGTCCTCTCGGCAACCGAACGCACGGCTCGCGCGGCTTCTCGCGGAGGCGGGATGGACCGCGGCCCAGTGTGCCCGCGCCGTGTCGTCGGTCGCCTCCGAACACGGCCACGACCTCACCGTGAACCGCTCGACGGTGACCCGCCGGCTCGCGGTACGAGGCTCTCTTCACCCGTTTCCCCACCCTGTTCCCGGCCGTCCCCGAACGCGACATCCCCTGGGAACTCGACCTGTTCTTCACCAAGCCGGCGGTGCTCCCCGTGGCCCGGGGCCCGGCACCCCGCTGACCGCGACGCCCCGGCGGCTTCGGTGAGGTGGCCGCGCGCGGGACGTCAACGCCACGTGAACGCCGCGCCCACCAAGGGATCAAAGGGCGCCGGGGGGAGGAATCCGGGGTCGGATGTCGACGGCACCGCACCCTCTTCGACAGGAGCTCGACATGCGTATCCGCTTCGCGGCCACCGCGGCCGGACTGACCATGGCCGTCGCGCTGACCGGCATCGGCGCCAGCGCCGCCACCGACACCACCGGTGTGCGGACGGCGACGGACCGGACGACCGTCAACACCCCCTTCCGCAGCGCCGAATCGGCCGTGGCGCCGGCCGCCCTGCGCTGTCCGCGCGGCACCTTCTGCGCGTACATCCACGCCAACTACAGCGGCGAGCTGATGAGGTCGTCGGCCGGCCGGGGTTCGCGGGTGCAGGTGAGCGGCGGGACGTCGTCGGGCTCCAACAACACGGGGAACCAGTGGGTGGGAGTCAACGAGATTCCCGGTCCCGACGACGACGTCTGGAAGTGGGCCCCGTATTCGGAGGGGAACGTCAGCTCGGCGGCGAACGACAAGATCAATCACTTCGACGTGAAGTAGGCGTGCGGTAGTTGTCACACCCACGGGGGTGCCGGTCTCCCCGGCGCCCCCGTTCTTGACGACATGTCAGGTTGCCGGCCTTGACGGGAGAAGGACGATGCCGGGTTTCACCGTGGCGGCCCTGACGGCCGTGTCGCTCATGCTGGCTGTCGGATCCGCCGGCTGCGCGCGGAGTTCGGAGGCAGCCGCTGTTCCCGACCGCTTCCGCCAGCTCGTGGATCGGCCCGCCGTACTCGACGAGACCGAGAACCGGTTGATCGCGCGGTGCATGGAACAGGCGGGACTGGGCTATCCGAAGGTGCCCGCCCCGCGAGACGACCGGCCGATGAGCGGGCTGCTCAGAGGCGCGACACCGCTGCACGCCGAGACCGCACGGCAACACGGCTATCCCGACAGGTGGATGACCCGTGCCCGTGATCCGGGGAAGGGTCCGGTCGACAGATACGCCGATTCGCTGCCCGCCGACACCAGAGAGCGGTTCCATCGCCTGCTCCTCGGCGAAGGCGGCAACGACGTACGGGTGGTGCTGCCGGGGAACTTCGAGGTGGCCGCGGCTTCCTCGGGCTGCGTGGGCAGCGCCCGGCGGCGGCTCTACGGATCGGTGGAGAACTACCTGACCGTGTACTACCTGCCCGAACTCGTGCAGCGGCAGGCATCCGCGGCCGACGAAGACCCCGACGTACGCGACGCCCACGCGGCCTTCGCCCGGTGCATGGCGGCCAAGGGCTACGACACGGCGACGCCGGACGACGCCGTCGCCCTGGCCGCCACGTACTACCCCGACGGCCGGCGCGGGCGCGCGGGGGCGGACGAGAAGACGCTCGCTGCCGGGGACGCGGAGTGCCAGACGACGGTGCGACTGCGTGAGCGGCGTGCCGCCGCGGTCGATCGCCTCGCCCGGCGCTGGCTGGCCGACAACGAAGCCGCTGTGTCGAGGACTTACGAGGTACTGCGATCCGCTCTCGCGGAAGCGAGAACGAAGGGGTAGACGCGAAGGCGTGGCGGGCGGCGATGTCTTCGCGGTGTCCCCTGCGGGTCCTGTGGGCGGGTTCCCGCCCGACGGTGGTCATGCCGGTGCCCCGTCGGCCACGAGAGACTCGGGCGAGGCCGACGGGGCACTGTCCTACGGGAACACCGGGATCAACTGGCGCCGGTGCTCAGTGAGTCACGGGCACTCGCCGGGCGCCGCCCCGATGTTCTCGACCCAGCGGGCGGCGACCCAGTGGCGCTCACCCGGCAGCTTGTACCAACGGCGATTTCCTTCCACGACCTCGCCGTTGGTCTTGCATTCCAGCTCGATGACGGTGCCGAACGGGATGGAGCCGACGGGCGGCCTGCTGGTGTTCGGGTCCTTCCGCACGTTGAGCGACGGCTGCGCGATGACCCGGCCCTTGAACACGACAGCGGCGGGGGACTGGGCGGCCTCGGCGGAGGACGGCGCGGAGCCGGTCCGGTGGTCGGTGGCGACGGCGGGGGCGGCCAGTGCCGTACCGGCCAGCAGGACTCCGGCGAGCACGGAGACGATCCGGTGCCCGGTGTGCGGTGCGCTCATGGCGGATTCCTCTTGTTGTCGGTGAGCATCCGGGGGGCTTCCCGGTGGTGCCCCCTTCATGGCACGAGCAGGGGCGGTGAACCCTGCCCCCGCGCCGGAAACGCGGACTCTCACCCGGACGGGCGTACGTGTTCGGGGTCCGTACGACCGATCCGGGACGCAGGGCCTCGGGGCGGGCCGATGTCGTACGGCGGGTCAATAACGGTCAGGGGTCGGCGGGTTCGGGTTCGGGCTCGGGTGTGCGCGCGGGGTGCGGGGTGCCGGCTCGGACGCGGCTTCGGGTCCGCCGGCGGTGTGCCGTACCGGCCGCGATCCCGCTCACTCGCCTCACCACCGGGGCTCAGGCCAGCAGCAGGGCCATGTCCCATTCGGTCGTGGTGCGGCCGTCCGCGTAGGCGTCGAGTGCGAGCGCGGTTCCCGTGGCGCCCTCCAGGAAGGCGGGAACGTCGGTGCCCTGCGGGGCGCTTGTGAGGGGGGACCGGAAACCGAACCGGTACCCGGGGCGGAACTGGGCGAGCGTGCGCGCCGCCATCGTGTCGGTGAGGTCGGTCAGGCGCTTGTCGCCGATGGTCTCGTTCAGCACGGCGAGCAGGTGCATCATCCCGCTCCACCCGTGGCACACGGTGGGGTTGTCGATGTTCCAGCCGTCCGGATCGGTGGTCAGGAAGGGCAGCAGGGAACGGTGGGCCAGGCCGAGCCAGTCGGCACGGTCGAAGGCGAGCCCCGCGAGCTGCACCGCTCGGGAGATCCCCGGGGCGCCGTAACACCAGGACGGGCGCTGGCGCGGCGGCGCGACACCCGGTCCGTCCGCCCAGTGTTCGAGGGTCAGATGCGCGGGCCACCGTGGTCCGTCGGGGCTCTCGTAGGCCCACCGCTGGAGGAGCCCGACCAGCCGCTCGACAGCCTCGCGCTGCCCGTCCACGACCACGCCCCGCTGCCGGGCCAGCGACAGCAGGGCGAGCGGTCCCGCCACGCCGTGCGAGAGTCCGAGGTTCAGATGCCCGTCGGGCATCTCGACCTCCTGCCCCAGTTTGGGCGCCGCCCAGGTCCACCAGCGGGGCACCCGATGGCCCCGGTGGGTGATCTCGCCGTGCGCCATGCGCGTCAAGTAGGTGAGGACGAGGCGCAGTTCCTCCTCGCACCGCTCCCGGCGCGCCAGCAGATAGCGGCCGACCCCGCTCATGCCCCGGACCACCTCGAACTCGCCGTTGGTCGGGGCCGGGACGGAGCGGACGTCGGGCAGCGCGCGGCGGATCAGCCGGCGCTGGTGGTCGTCGAGCCGGTCGAGAGCGGAACGGTAGCCGCCCGTGGCGCGGTGCGCGACGAGGACGGCGAAGGCGACGGCGCCCGGACCGTTGTAGATGCCGCCCGGGGGGTGGGCGCCGGCGGCCATGGCGCGCATGGCGCGGACGAGATAGGCGTGCGCCCGCGCGGCGTCGGCGGGTCCGCCGCGTGCCGTGTACGCCAGGGACACTCCGGGATAGCCGCAGGAGAGGGACAACTCCTCCCACAGAGGCGCCCGCAGGGCGACCTGCGGCCCGTCGTCCGGGACACGGGTGTCGGCGGCGGTCGCCTCCGGGTCGGTGAGCCGGCCGAAGACCTGCGCGGCGACGTCCCGGGCCTCGTCCGCGTACCGGGGGGCGGTCATCCGGTCTGCTCCCTGTGCTTGTTCTCTTCCGGGGTGCGGGCGTGCGCCAGGCGGCCCTGGTGCTCGCGGGCGACGCCGCGCAGCACGGCGTAACCGGTGTCCTCGCCGGTCCTGTCGATGCCGAGCAGCCGGTTGTGCTGCATGTGCAGCAGCGCCATGACCGCTTCGGCGTGCTGGTCGGTACCGGGCGCGCGCCCCGGGTCGGACAGCAGCAGCGCACCGTACTTCCCGGTCTCCGGCGTGCCGCTCCACAGACGCGCGAGGGGCTCGCCCAGTACCGGGGCCGCGCTCCGGGCGGTGTGTCCGGGCACGATCAGCGACATGGCCTGCTCCCGGTGGGTCCGGTACGCCGCGTGGGCGGGCCCCTTGGGCAGGACACGGCTGATCCAGGCCGACCAGTCCCAGTCGCCGAGCGATTCCAGCAGGAGCGCGTGGTTGACGGCGGCGAGCACCGGCGCGGGCAGGGCCAGGGCGCCCCGCGCGCGCAGGCCGAGCTGGGCCAGTGCCGATTGGCTGTCCACACAGAACATCCGTTCCGCGTGGGCGAGCGCCTCGGGTCCGCCGTAGCGGTCGGTCTCGGGCCGGTAGGTGTCCAGGACCATGCCCTTGATCAGCCCTGTCTCCTGCCACTTCCGGCTCACGGCGGCGAGTTGGGGCAGGACCGTGGTGCGCAGGGCCTCGGCCGCGCCGTGCAGGCGCAGCCGGACGTGGGGTTCGGGATCGCGGTACCGGAGGAAGTGCCAGCCGCGCAGGTCGTCGCCCACCGCGCGTACGAGGGTGGGAAGTCCGGTGTGCAGCAACTCGTCGTGCGTGTCCGGCGTTCCGTACAACTTGACGTAGAGCCATTCCTCGCCCGGCAGGTGCTGAACGGTGTGGTCCGTGGGCCGCGGGGCGAGCGGGCGGCGGGCCCGGCGGGAGGTCTCGTCGTGCCGGTCGGGTGGCGTGGCCCGGGTGAGCGGAACGACGACTTCGGCGCCGTGCCCGCCGGACCAGCCCAGCGCGCGTCCGCCGTCGGTGAGGTCCTCCATGATCGCCAGCGAGCCGCCGCCGCGCACTTCCTGGCGGAACACCTCGCGGCGCCAGGGGTCGGTGAGGTCCACCCGGTACGTACGGTCCCACCGGGCGAGGTTCACCTCGGCGGGCACCCGGTAGCGCTCCCGCCACGCCTCGACGGCCCGCTCCCACCCGGACGGGTCCTCCACCGCCGCACGCAGATGCCGGTCCGGCACCCAGCGCCGGGGGAAGATCGTGACACGGCCGTACGTCACGGCGGGGAGGTACGGCAGTGACTCCAGCCCGCACCAGTTCCAGCCCGTCCACGTCCTGGCCCGGCCGCACGCGAGCTCCACCAGGAGCCGGGCGACCGGTGGCGCCTCCCGGCCGAGAGCGAGCATGTGCGGGACGACGGGCAGGACTTCACGCCCGTCGTCCGGCAGGATCAGCCGCAGTCCGTGAGGCCCGAGGGTGACGAGGAGCCGCCGCCAGTCGAGCGTGCCCGGCGCGTTCCGGTCGGCGTACACGCCCACCGGAATCGAGTGCGGCAACAGGCGGGGAACCTGGGCCATGTTGAGCCCGCGCACCGTGTGCGGGCGGTACACCACCTGGGCCGGGACGGTCTCCGGGTCGCCGAGACCGCCCAGGAGGGACGCCAACTCGCCCTCCATACCGACGAGTCCGGCGAATCGCCCGACGGTCGCCCCGGCCAGCCAGGAACCCGGGTACGCCGGCGACAGGAGCCGGAAGTCGCCCCGGTCGACGGCTTGTTCGCTCCCGGCCAGCAGCTGGAAGCAGAGTTCCAGCGACCTCGGCGGGGGAACGGACTCGTCGCTCGTGCGTCCGGCGGCCAGCCGGTCGACGAGGCCGGGGGTGAGCCGGACCTCGGCGTCGCCGCTCAGCAGCGCCTCCTGCACCAGGTCGTGGGTGAGGAGGCGGCGTTCCCTGGGGAGCGGTTCCGGTTCCTGGCCCCGCGCGGGCTCGCCGCCGGCCCGCTCGCCGTAGCCGGGCGGGAATCCGATGCCCCGGTGCGGGTCGACGAGCCGGCCGAGGGGGACCACTCCGCCGGTGCCGTACGCCTCCACGAACCGGTCCTGGTACGTACGCATATGGGCGTGGGTCTGCCACTCCCCGGAGAGTTCCCACATGGCGGAGGCGTAGCGGGCGGCCTCCTCGGTGACCACCCGTGAGATCCGCACGTCGGCGTCCATGCGCAGGTCGACGTGGACGGGCGGCCTTGCGGCGGTGCCCCCGGGGTCGGTCAGCCGCATCAGCCCCTGCCAGGCCGCGCGGCCCTCGCCGGGCGTCGTTGTGGCGTAGGCGGCCAACGCGGCGCGTACGCGGGCGAATTCGGCCCCCGCCTCCGGCGCGGCCGTGAGGGCCGCCGCGATGCGGTCGTACAGGTCCTCGTCCAAATCCTGCGGGGTGAGGGAGGTCAGCAGGAAGCCGTGGCGTACCAGCGGGAACAGCGCGGCGTCCAGCCGGTCGGGAGTCAGAGGGGGGAAGGCGGCGGACGCCCGCTCCAGGAGTACGGCGTAGCCGACGGGCGCCGTCGCGTGCTCGCGCACCCAGGTCACCAGGGCCGTGTCGCGGACGGAGACCTCGCTCCCGTTGCCGGGGACGACGAACCGTTCGCCGCGGGTGCGGCACAGGTCGTTCAGCACGACGTCCACGCGGTGCCGTACGCCGGGCAGTTCGAGCCATTCGGCGACGCGCCGGGTCAGCCAGGCGGCGTCCAGCCGTACCGACTTCGCGCCGGGGCCGGACAGCGTCACCCGTGTGGTGTCCGCCGCCCGCGCGGGCGCGACCCCGGCGAAGAGTCCGAACGGTGTCGGCCGGGTCTCCGCCCGCAGCGCGTACCGGGAGAGGGCGAGCGCCGTACGGCGCAGTCGTTTGGCTCCGAGTTCGGCCCCGGCGTCGAGCCGGTCCAGGGAGCCGGCGAGGCTGCCGCTGGCGACGTGCAACGCCTCGCGCAGCAGCGGATCGGCGGCGGCCTCGCGCACCTGGGCGGCCGAGTCGCCGAGCGGACGGCCGCCCGGTCCGGAGCGGGGCGTCGCCGTTGCGCGGACGAACAGGCAGTCCCGCGGTGTGTAGTGATCGTCCCGCACGTGTTCTGGCTCCCCCTCGATCCCGGCGACTGGCACCACCCGCGTGGGGCGGGGTACGGACCCCGCCCCACGCGGGCTGGAGGACGCCTACGCGCAACAGATGTTGCAGGGCGACCCGAAGGTGCTGGGCGAGGTGGCACCGCCGGCCGCGTACGCGGTGCCCTCCGCCTCCGTCTCGGCGATCTGGATGTCGAGGTCGAGCTCGACGAGGTCGGTGGTGTCTTCCAGCAGAAGGTTGGTGCTCATGAGACTCCTCCGGTCATTGGCTCGCCGACGTCGGTTGGACGTTGGCGAAACGTTTCGGTTCTGTTTGAACCAGACCGGAGCATATGCAGGGTGCATGCAAAACATCACGTGCGGTTACGCAAGTTGACCGGAATAAGCGCTCCGTGACGCCACATGACTGACTGTTCCCACGGCGCCCTTCCCGCTGGGGGAAAAGGGCGGTCCGGCGTGCGGCCCGTGCCCGGCGATTCTCTGGCGCGACGGTGATTTCGCGCCACGAGGAAGACAGTTCGCGGGCCCCGGACGGCGGCGGCCCGCGCCGGCCGTGCACGACGGGTCGCGGGAAATCCCGTTGCGCCGTCCCGCCGGTGAACCGACAGTGTCTCTACGGCCGTGGCCCGAGCGGTCGTTGGCCTGTCGAAAAGGACCTCATGTCAGCCGTTGTCGTCGTCGGCGCGGGAATCGTCGGTTCCTCCGTGGCCTACCACCTGGCACGCCGGGGCGTCCCGGTCACCCTGATCGAGCGGGGACCCGCACCGGCCGCCGGGGTCACCGGGGCGTCCTTCGCCTGGATCGGCGGCGCGGGAGGTCATTGGCCCGGTGGTGCGCGCGACCTCCGCGAGTACGTCCTGGCGGACTACCGACGCCTGGAGGGCGAACTGCCCCACGTCACGGTCCGCCGGTGCGGCTCGCTGTCTCCGGCGCACCGGACGGGGACGCACGGCCGGAGGCGGGTCAGCTCCGCGTCGGACGACGTGACATCGCGGCGCTGGAGCCCAACCTCCGGCGCCCGCCCGAGCAAGCCGTCCACATCCCGAGCGACGCGGGGCGTCGACCCGACGGCGCTGGCCCGGACGCTCGTGACAGCCGCCGCCGACCACGGAGCAACCGCCCTCCACGACACCGCGGTTACCTCCCTGCGGGTGACCGGCGGACGTGTGGACGGAGTGCTGACGTCGACCGGACCCCATGCCGCCGGCACCGTGGTGCTCACGGCGGGCACCGACATCCCCGAGCTCTGCGAGCCCCTGTCGGCGGACCTCCCCGTCGTGGCATCCCCGGCCGCCGTCGCGCGGGTCGCGGCTCCGCCCGGCCTGGTCAGGACCGTCGTGGCGAGCCCCGCCTTCGAGGTCCGGGAAGTCCGGGACGGCGAGCTCCTGCTGGGTCTGCCGCACGCCGAGGGCAGAGCGGCCCTCGATCGGGCCGCGCGTGACACGCTCCAGCGTCTGAAGGCCGCCTTCCGGGGGAGCGGGCAGTGCCGCCTGCTCGGCTATCGCACCGGCAGACGCCCCATGCCCGCGCACGGACCCGTCATCGGCTACGCGACGGACGATCGATCCGTCTACGTCGCCGTCATGCACTCCGCCGTCACCCTGGCGCCCACGGCCGGACGGCTCGTCGCGGACGAACTCGTGACCGGCAGACCGGCCCCCGAGCTGCGGCACTGCCGCCCGCGCACCCGCTGACCTCGCGTCTCCACGACATCGATCAGGAGGAACGGAGCGAGAACCTGGCCGACGGGGCGCCGAACATTCGCTCAGAGGGCGGCGAAGGCTTCTTCCACCGCTTCGCAGGTGATGGCCAGTTCGTCCTCCGTCACAGTCGCGGCGACGAACCAGCAGGCCATGCCGTAGGCGTTGGCGTGCACTCCGCGTTTGAGGAGTTCGTGACGGAAGGCGTGGTAGCGGGCCTGGTCGGCGTGGAGGAGGTCCCGGTACTGGCGGGTCGGCGCGCCGTCGGGGGTGAAGACCGTCTGGAACATGGCACCGACGCCTTGCACCGCGCACGGAATGCGCCGGTCGTGCGCGGCGCGCCGGATCGTCTCCATGATGCGGCGACCGCTGTCGTCGATGCGTTCGGTGGTCTCGGGCCGGTTCAGACCGCGGAGGGTGACCAGGGCCGATGTGGCGCACAGAGGTGAGGAGTTGTACGTCCCGCCGTGCTTGACGAGGCCGCGTGCCAGGGGTTCCATCACGTGCCGCTGCCCCGCGAAGGCGGCGATGGGCAGGCCGCCGCCCAGGGCCTTGGAGAAGACGGCGATGTCCGGCGTGACGTCGAACATGGTCTGGGCGCCGCCGGGTCCGGTGCGGAATCCGGTGCAGACTTCGTCGAAGATGAGCACGATCTCGCGTGCGGTGCATTCGTCTCGCAGCAGGTCCAGGTAGCCCGGGTCGGGCATGGTGCAGGCGTTGTTGGCGACGATCGGCTCGCAGATGACCGCTGCGAGTTCCCCGCGGTGGGCGTCGAGGGCCGTGCGGAGAGCCGCGGGATCGTTCCACGGGCAGACGACGACGTCGTCGACGACCCCGGCGGGTATGCCGGGGGAGTGGGGCACGGGGTGGGGCGCGGCGTAGGGGCCGGCCTCGGCGGCACCGGGGCGGTTGGAGACGGCGAGTGTGTCGGACCAGCCGTGGTAGTGGCCTTCGAACTTGAGGATCTTCGAGTGTCCGGTGTACCCGCGGGCGGCGCGCACCGCCCCCTGCACCGCTTCGCTGCCCGAGTTGGCGAAGCGGACGAGTTCCGCGCAGGGCACCATGTCGCGGATCAGCTCGGCGAGTTCGACCTCCGGGGTGTTGCAGGTGCCGAACATCGTGCCGGTGTGCAGGACCGCCGTGAGTGCCTCGGTGAGTTGTGGCGGGGCGTGTCCCAGCACCGCGCTGCCGTAGGAGATGAGGTAGTCGATGTAGTCGTTGCCGTCGACGTCGCGGATACGCGTACCGGAGCCGCTGGCCATGTAGAGGGGATAGGGGTGCGGGCCTGTCGACGTCAGCCGGGAGGAGGAGCTGATGCCGCCGGCGAGTGACGCCTGGGCCCGGTCGAACCAGGCCCTGCTGCCTTCGGTTCCGCCCAACGCCTGTATGTGGCCATTCATGTGCGGCTCCTGTTTCGGTGAGGGGCGGTTGGGCACGCTCGGAATGCCTTTCGTACGCGTGGATGTGCTGGTGGAGAGGACGGGTGGGCGTGGACGGAAGAACGGTGCTCGTCACCGGGGCGGGCAGCGGGATCGGGCGGGCCTGTGCGCTGGGTCTGCTGGACGACGGCTGGACCGTGATTCTGGTCGGCAGACGCCGGGAGCCGCTGGAGGAGACGGTCGCCTCGGCCCCCGCCGCCCTTCGTGGTCGGGCGGTCCCGTTCCCGGCCGACATCACCGATCCCGCCGCCGTGGACGCCCTGTTCGGACATGTCGTGGACCGCTTCGGCCGGCTGGACGTGCTGTTCAACAACGCCGCCGACACCATGGCGTACACCCCGACGGAGGACGTGGGCATCGAGGACTGGCACCGTGTGATGGACTCCATCGCCACCGGAACGTTCCTCTGCTCCCGTGCCGCCTTCCGGGTGATGAAGCGGCAGACCCCGCGCGGGGGGCGGATCATCAACAACGGGGCGCCCTCGGCCCAGGTACCCCGGCCGGACTCCGTGGCGTTCACCGCCGCCAAGCACGCGGTGGCCGGATTGACGCGCTCGCTGTCCCTGGACGGCCGCCCTCACGACATCTCGTGCGGGCAGATCGACATCGGCAACGTCACTCCGCCCGACCGTCCGCAGCCGGCGGTTCTCCAGGCGGACGGTTCACGGCGGGTCGAAGCCACCATGGACGTGAGGCATGTCGTCGACATGGTGCGGACCATGGCCGGTCTGCCCCCGGGGGTGAACATCCAGTCCGTCCTGGTCATGCCCAGCACCATGCCGTACGTGGGCCGGGGATAGACCGGCCGCGTACGCCTCGAACCAGTTGCCGGACACCAGCTGTCCGGTCTGAGCCCAAGCGAGCATGCGGTGCAGCCCGTCCAGGTGAATCAGCCCCGAACGGACCGTCAAGGACGCGTAGTCGGGCCCCGAAACCGGCCGGGTACTCAGAAACAGGGGAAGACGGACCGCTGAGCGCTGTCTGGCGAGTTTGAACGCGCACAGCGGATTGGAGCGCTCGTACGCCGGACCGAGCATCGCGGCCCGGTCCGCGGCGGCGGCCACGCTGAGCCCGGTCGGGGGGACGAGTTCCACCTCGCCGCCCTCCCCCAGGTGCCAGGGAAGTATCACGCCCCGCACTTCCGGCCCCTCCAGCAGGACCCGGTGCCAACTGCCGCCCAACTCGTCATGCGCGTTGCGGACATGCCCCTCGGCCTCGTCGTTGGTGTTGGCCTCGTCGGAGGCGACGAAGGGATGCTCACGGACGAAGCGGCGCATGACCTCGTCGAACGGGACTGCCCCAAGGATCCTCATGCACTGCTCCTCCGCGCCGCTTCGTACTCGCTGAAATGCCGTTCGCAGAACAGCTCCGGCCGCCCCGCGCCCAGACCGCGCGCCCGGGCCACCGCCAACACCTGCCGCCAGTACGGCTTGACCGGCGGCCACAAGGTACCCGTGCGGCAGTAGGAGCCGTCGATCATGTAACGGCTGCCCGCGTTCCCCCGCGAGGGGCGCGCGGCGCGGCGGGCGTGAAAGAGCGCCGAGTGAAGGACGACGGTCGACCCCGGCGGCAGGTCGTCGATGACCACTTCGCCCGGCAGCACGTCCGTGCCCGCATGTCTTCGCGCGTCCTTCTCGGCGACTTCCCGCTGCGAACCGGGCAGCACCGCCAGTCCACCCAGCTCCGGCCGGAGCCCGCCTATGTAGTGCAGCGCGTGGATCATCGGGAAGCGGCGGTCGCGCTGCGGTCGTTGTTCGTAGTCGTGATGCCAGCTCTTGCCCGCTCCGCCGACCGGTCGCCGGTCGCTGTGCAGGTGGTGGAAGACGAAGGAGCCGCCCAGCAGTTCGGGGCTGCGGAGCAGATCCAACAGCGGCGGATACACCGCCAGTTCACCGTGCGCCTCCAGGTCCAGCTCGACCATTCGCGGCGGCGGGCCACCCACGTCCGCACACGCGTCGATGGACCGCTGACGCCACCCCGTCTCCACCCATCGGTCGACTTCCGGAACAAGGCGGCCGACCAGGCCGGCCGGAAGAAAGCCCGGTAGCACGAGGAAGCCGTCCTCGGCGAAGTTCCCTGTCCGACCGTCGTTGGCGCGGTTACCTCTCACGTTTCGGAACCCCCGGTTCACTCGGCTGACGCCTCACGGATGCCACTGCGCTCGGCGTTTCTGTCCCAGACAGGTACCAGTCATGCCCATGGCATGGATAATGGCCGAAATGCGGCAACCGAGTACGGGAACGCCGACGGCCGGCACCTGAAATGAACCGGGGACGAACCGGCCGAACGACACCGTCGGGCGCCGTCGGCGGGCCGCTGCCCGGCAAGATCCCCGCACACACGAAGAACTCCCAGCCCGGACGAATCCGTGCTGGGAGTTCTGTGAAGCCAACCGGGGCAACTACGTGAGCTACCCGTGGTGTCCGAGGGGGGACTTGAACCCCCACGCCCGATAAAGGGCACTAGCACCTCAAGCTAGCGCGTCTGCCATTCCGCCACCCGGACAAGGTGTCCGCCGGACGACCCGTGGCCGTTCCGACGTGGAAAACCATAGCAAACATCGGGCACGGTCCGATCCCGCCCCGGTGGGAGGATGGGCCGACCACCGGTACCCACAGCGGGAGTGAGCAGCGTGAGCAAGCCGAACACGGGCGGGACCGTCTCGGGCGAGGACGAGGTCGTGGATCTCTGCCGCGATCTGATCCGGATCGACACCAGCAACTACGGGGACCACTCCGGCCCCGGCGAACGGCTCGCCGCCGAGTACGTGGCGGAGAAGCTCGCCGAGGTGGGGCTGGAACCGCGGATCTTCGAGTCCCACAAGGGCCGCGCCTCCACCGTCGCCCGGATCGCCGGTGAGGACCCGTCCCGGCCCGCGCTGCTCATCCACGGCCACACCGACGTCGTCCCGGCCAATGCCGACGACTGGACGCACGACCCGTTCGCCGGCGAGATCGCCGACGGCTGCCTCTGGGGGCGCGGCGCCGTCGACATGAAGGACATGGACGCCATGACCCTCGCCGTGGTGCGGGACAGGCTGCGCAGCGGGCGCAAGCCCCCGCGCGACATCGTCCTGGCGTTCCTGGCCGACGAGGAGGCGGGCGGTACGTACGGGGCGCGGTACCTGGTCGACAACCACCCCGGGCTCTTCGAAGGTGTCACCGAGGCGATCAGCGAGGTCGGCGGCTTCTCCTTCACCGTCAACCAGAACCTGCGGCTCTATCTGGTCGAGACGGCGCAGAAGGGCATGCACTGGATGCGGCTGACCGTGGACGGCACCGCCGGGCACGGCTCGATGACCAACAAGGACAACGCCATCACCGAACTCTGCGAGGCGGTGGCCCGGCTCGGCCGTCACGAGTGGCCGGTGCGGATGACCAAGACCGTACGGTCCTTCCTCGACGAGCTGTCCGACGCGCTGGGCGTGCCGCTCGACCCGGAGGACATGGAGGGCACGCTCGCCACCCTCGGCGGCATCGCGAAGATGATCGGCGCCACCCTGCGCAACTCCGCCGCCCCCACCATGCTCGGCGCGGGCTACAAGGTGAACGTGATCCCCGGCCAGGCCACCGCCCATGTCGACGGCCGCTTCCTGCCCGGCCACGAGGAGGAGTTCCTCACCGAGCTCGACCGCATCCTCGGCCCGCGCGTGAGGCGCGAGGACGTGCACGGCGACAAGGCGCTGGAGACCACGTTCGACGGCAGGCTCGTGGAGGCCATGCAGACCGCGCTCGTCGCGGAGGACCCGATCGCGCGGGCCGTGCCGTACATGCTCTCGGGCGGTACGGACGCCAAGTCCTTCGACGACCTCGGCATCCGCGGCTTCGGCTTCGCGCCGCTCAAGCTCCCGCCGGAGCTGGACTTCGCCGGGATGTTCCACGGGGTGGACGAGCGGGTGCCGCTGGACGGGCTGCGCTTCGGCGTGCGGGTCCTGGACCGCTTCATCGACGCCTGCTGAGGGGCGGCGGTAATCGCCAGCGCGTGCGTATGGGACTGAGAAGAGTGAATGCGACCATACGCTCGTAGCCTCATTACTTACTCCTCGTTACAGAGGTGCGGTCCGAGGTTGGGACCGCATTTGCCAACGAGGAGGAAATAATGATCAAGAAGGTCGTCGCCGCTGCGGCTGCCACCGGTGGTCTCGTGCTCGCGAGCGCGGGCATGGCCGTCGCCGACGCCGGGGCCCAGGGCGCCGCTGTGGGCTCCCCCGGTGTGCTCTCGGGCAACGTCATCCAGGTGCCCGTTCACGTTCCGGTGAACGTGTGCGGCAACACGATCTCCGTGATCGGTCTGCTGAACCCCGCCTTCGGCAACACCTGCGTCAACGCGTGACGTCGTCACTCAACCCGTGAGGGTCTGAGCCCTGTGGCCCCGGAGCGCGTGCCTTGCGCTCCGGGGTCGCGGGGCATTGAGCCCCAGGCGTCGTGCCGGGGGTATCCGGAATGCAGAAGGCAGGAACAAGCTATGAGACAGGTCACGCGCAAAGGCCTGATCACCGTGGCGGCGGCCGGCGGCGTACTCGCCCTCGGCGGCGGTCACGCGCACGCGGACTCGGGTGCCGCCGGTACGGCGGCGAACTCGCCGGGCGTGCTGTCCGGCAACAACGTCCAGGTCCCGGTGCACGTCCCGGTCAACGTCTGCGGCAACACCGTCGACGTCGTCGGGGCCCTGAACCCGGCGTTCGGCAACGGCTGCGTCAACGCGTCCGACGGCGGAGCCCCGCAGGGCGGCTCGGGCGGCGGCGGCTCCAACGGCGGCGGCTCCCAGGGCGGTGGCTCCAACGGAGCCGGCCCGCAGAGCGGCTCGGGAGGCGGCGGCGCACACGCGGAAGGCGGCGCGGGCAACTCGCCCGGCGTCGGCTCCGGCAACGTCGTCGAGGTCCCGGTCGACATCCCGGTGAACATCTGCGGCAACACCGTCGATGTCGTCGGAGTCCTGAACCCGGCGTTCGGCAACGGCTGCGAGAACATCGAGCCCGGCACTCCCGAGCCTCCGACCGAGGAACGGCCCGAGGAGCCGGGCACCCCCGAGCCTCCGACCGAGGTGACCCCGCCGTCCCCGAACACCCCGGGGACACAGTCGGTCGACCCGAAGGGCACCGAGGCCCTGGCCATGACCGGCGCCGACGGACTGGGCCTGGCGATTCCGGCCGGTGCGGCCCTGCTCCTCGCGGGCGGGTTCATCTACCGCCGCGCCCGCGCCGCCGCGTAAAGGCGCGCGCATACCGCACACCCGTTCGTCCCGGTTGCGGGGGCGGGCCTCCGCCGCGCGGAGGCCCGCCCTCTCGCCGTCACCAGGTGGCGCGTACCTGGCGGATGATGCGTCTGCGCAGCCGCACTCTGCGGCTGCCGTCCCGGTGCAGGCTCAGGCGGTCCATCTCCCAGTGCCCGTACTCGGCGTGGTCGGTCAGCAGGCGGGTCGCTTCGCCGCGGGTCACCCCGCGCGGCACGTACACGTCGACAAATTCGTATTCCGGCATCGCATCTATTGTGCGGGCAGAGGCCCGGTACGGATAGCGTCTGCTCCATGTCTGATGCTGCGCAGCCCACGGCTGCCGAGGTACGTGCCGCCGCCGAGGCGGTCAAGGTCGCGCTGGACCGTCACCTCGCGGCGGTCGAACGCCGCACCGGGGAGGACGACCCGGCGGTCTCCGAGGCGTTCAACGCCCTCGCCACGGCGGCGGAGGAGTACGACGAGCGGCTCTACGACCTCTACGACGAAGTCACCCCTTTCGAGATCCCCGGCACGGACGACTCCCTGCCGCCCTACACGGGCCCGGAGGAGCCGAACGCGCTCAGTGTGCTCATCCGCCGCGACTACGCGGTGGCGGAGCCCCGGAGACTGCTCGCACAGGCACAGCGCATCGCCGACGTCGACGGGGACGCCGAGACCGTCGCGGTCGTCGGCTCCAGCGTGCACGCCGCCGTGGGCGTGCTCTTCGGTGAGTACGAACCGGACGAGATCGCGTCCCGGCACAAGGAGTTCGGCCTGGAGGAGGGCGACTCCACCCTCTGGGTGTCGGCCACCGACGACCTTCCCGAGCCCGGCGAATGGCTCGGCGCACCCTTCGAACAGGCCGATCCGCAGCAGGTCGTCTGCCGCTTCGACGTCAGCTCGGTCTTCGACGACGAGGACTTCGACGGCTCCCGCCCGCACGACAGAGACCTGGGCGACCTGGAGGAACAGGACGCCTGACCCGCACCCGCACCCCCACCCGCATCCCTTCCCCGGCCCGCCCGCGACCCTCGCGCGCGGGCCGCGCTCGTCCCCGTCCCGCCCCGTGCGGGTCGGGTCCGTGCGGCGGGCGCACCAATTTTCTGGTGCGGGCTGGGCCGTTCCGGTTACGGCACGGGGGTCAGCAGGCCCTCCAGCAGGGGACGGAGGCGCGTCGTGCGGTCGGCGGCGGGGACGTCCGACACCGCGCGGGGGAGTGCCTGGTCGACGCCGTGGACCACGGACAGGTGCCGTTCGCCCCGCCCGAAGGCCGTGTAGACCCACGGCCGGCTCAGACCCGGCGCCGCGTCGCCCGGCAGGACCACGACGGCGGCGGGCCACCGCATCCCCGCCGCCTGGTGCGCGGTGAGCGCCCAGCCGTGCCGTACGACCGAGTCGACCAGCTCCCTCGGCACCACGACGGGCACCCCGTCGCAGTCCAGCCGCAGACCCTCCGCGTCCGCCGACACCACCGAGCCCGTCAGGGCCCGGCCCGGCGCGGGCACATAGGCGATCCGGTCGTCCGGGTCGAAGCCGCCGAACCGGCCGGGCCCGGGGTTCAGCCGCTCCTTGAGCGCGGCGTTCAGGACACGGGTGCCCGCCGCCCCGCCGTGGCCGACCGTGATCACCTGTGTCTGACCGGACGGCACGCCGATGACGCGCGGCACCGAGTCGGCGACGAGCTGGACCGTACGGTGCACCGCCTCGCCCGCGTCGCGCACGGGCACGATCACGACCTCCTTGCCGGGCGCCCCGACCTGGCTCAGCTCGCCGATGCCGATGCCGGAGACCAGCTCGCCGATCGGCCCGGGGTCCGGCGTCCGTGAGGCGATCCGCGGGCACACCCGGGCCGCCAGCAGATCCCCGAAGACCCGGCCCGCGCCCGCCGACCACAGCACACCGGGGTCACCGCCGAGGACCAGCCGCGCACCGTCGGGCAGCGCCTCCACGAGCTCCGCCGCCGTCTCGACGTCCAGCTGGGGAGCGTCCAGGACGACGAGCAGGTCCAGGGCCAGCGCGCCGTCCGTGTCCCGTCCCGGTCCCTCGGCGCCCGAGAGCAGCCCCGCCACCGTCACGGCGCCCGCGCCCAGCCGACGCCGTCCGTTCTCGCTGTGCGCGGCCAGCACCGGGCGCAGACCCAGCGCGCGGGCGCTCTCCACCAGCGCCACCGGCTCCGCGCGCGCGGCCTCGCCGCCCGTGTGGATCACCAGACCGTGTCCGGCGACCGCCCGGACCAGTTCGGCCGCCGAGGGCGACGGGGCCCCCTCGGCCGCCTCCTCCCAGGACCCCTGGGCCGACCCGTGTGCCGCCCCCTGAGCCGTCTTCACCAGCCGGGCCAGACCGTCGGCCAGGCTCTCCTCCGCCAGCGCGTACCGGTCGAGCCCGAGCAGGACCGGCACCGCCGGACCGTCCTCCGCGGCCCCGTCCGCCGACGCGTCCGCCGCTTCGTCGTCCGGCTCCCCGGCCGCCTCGGGGACGCCGTCCTGGAACACCAGCACCACCCCTTCCGCGATGGCGTGCCGAAGCGCCTCGTCGGGATCCGGCACCGACCGCTCCGCCAGCGCGGCCCGCACCTCGGGAAAGGCGAGCGCGGTGTGGCCCTGCCCGGCCGCCCGCTCCAGCAGCCAGCCGACCAGGGCGGCGGCCCGCCGTTCGTCACCCGGCCCGCAGCCGTCGCCGAGCAGCGCGCGGGCGAAACCGTCGGCCTGCTCGGGCCGGACACCGGGTACCGACAGCAGCAGCCACGGATCGTCCCGCAGGGCGTCCCCGGCCCGTTCCCCGAGCGAGGCCGCGACCCGCGGTGCCAGCGTCCGAGGCGCGCCACCCTCGGCGAGTACGGCCCCGACGGCCGCCACCACGGCCTCCGGAGCGGTCACGGAGGACCCGCCGGCGATCCGGGCGGGCGCGGGCTCCCGCGGACGGTGCTGCGGCGGTACGGCGGCTGCCACGGCGGCCGGCGGGGGAGCGGGGGCCACCGGACGGGCCGGGGCCGGTTCGCCGTTCTCCATGGCCCGTACGGCGGCGAGCAGGTGCGCCGCCTGGCCGCTCAGCTTGGCGCCCGCCGCGATGGGCCCCTCCTTCTCGGCCTTGCGCCGCGCGATCCGCTCACGCAGCTCGCGCTGCGCGGCGATCTCCGCCTCGGCCTCGGACGGCTGCGCCGCCTCCGTACCCCCGGCGGCGGGAGCCCCGTCCGCCGCCCCGTCCACGGCGTCCGCCGCCTCGCCGTCGACCGGGGTGCCGTCTCCGGGCGCCGCCTCGCTCCCGACGGCCTCCGCGCCGTCCGCCGCGCCGTCACCGGCAGACCCGGGCGTGTCCGCCGCGCCGTCGCCCGCCGTCCCCGGGAGTTCCCCGGGCGCGGCCGGGGAGCCGGACTCCGCCACCTCCCCGCTCTCCTCCGCGACCGCCGCGTCGCGGTCCTCGGCGGGGGAGCCGGGGGTCGTCCCCCGGGAAGGCACAGTCACAGCGTGCTCCAGTCCTGATCGGGATAGCGGTGCACGGGCGCCGACACATCGTCGAGCGCCCGGCAGATCTCGTCGGGAAGCCTAAGGCTCTCCACCGACAACGCGGCCGTGAGCTGCCGCGCGTTGCGGGCCCCGACGATCGGCGCGACCACCCCCGGCCGGTCCCGCACCCACGCCAGCGCCACCTCCAGCGCGGTCGTCGCCAGCCCGTCCGCCGCCGTCACCACCGCGTCCACGATGCGGCTCGCCGGCTCGTCCAGATACGGCTCCACGAACGGCGCCAACTGCTCCGAGGCCCCACGGGAGCCGGCGGGCGTGGAGTGCCGGTACTTGCCCGTCAGCACCCCCCGGCCCAGCGGCGACGACGGGAGCAGCCCCACCCCCAGATCCACGGCCGCCGGCAACACCTCGCGCTCGACGCCCCGTTGCAACAAGGAGTACTCCATCTGGGTACTGGCCAGCCGGGTCCGCACCCCGGGCGAGGCCAGCTGCCAGGTCGCCGCCTTGGCGAGCTGCCACCCCGAGAAGTTCGACACCCCCGCGTACCGGGCCCGGCCGCTGCTCACGGCTATGTCGAGTGCCTGGAGCGTCTCCTCCAGCGGCGTCCCGGGGTCGAACGCGTGGATCTGCCACAGATCGACATGGTCCGTGCCCAGCCGCTCCAGCGAGGCGTCCAGGGCGGCGAGCAGATGCCCGCGCGAGCCGTCGAAGCGCCGCCACGGATCGGGCACGCTGCCCGCCTTGGTGGCGATCACCAGATCCCGGCGCGGCACGAGTCTCTCCACGAGCTGTCCGAGCAGATACTCCGCCTCCCCGCCGCCGTACACGTCGGCGGTGTCGACAAGGGTGCCGCCCGCCTCCCAGAACGCCTTCAACTGGTCGGCCGCGTCGTGCTCGTCGGTGTCCCGCCCCCAGGTCAGCGTGCCGAGCCCGATCCGGGACACTCGCAGGCCGGTACGGCCCAGATGCCTCTGCTCCATGAGCGCTGAGATTACTGGCCGGGGCCCCAACCGCAGTGAGCCTGTGGACAACCGGCCGCCGCGGGCCGTCCACCGGTGCCCCTGACGGATGTCCGCGCCGCGCGCTAGAGTCCCGGCACAGGGACGTTACTGATCAGTAAGGGAGTGGTTATGCGGCTCGGCATCAATCTCGGCTACTGGGGCGCCGGCATGGACGGCGACAACCTCGCCGTCGCCCAGGAGGCCGACCGGCTCGGCTACAACGTCTGCTGGGCCGCCGAGGCGTACGGCTCCGACGTCCCCACCGTGCTGAGCTGGGTCGCCGCCCAGACGGAGAGCATCGACGTCGGCTCGGCCATCCTCCAGATCCCGGCCCGCCAGCCCGCCATGACCGCGATGACCGCCGCCACCCTGGACTCGCTCTCCGGCGGCCGGTTCCGGCTCGGGCTCGGCGTCTCCGGACCGCAGGTCTCCGAGGGCTGGTACGGGGTGAAGTTCGACAAGCCGCTCGCCCGCACCCGCGAGTACGTCGAGATCGTCCGCCGCGCCATGTCCCGCGAACGCCTCTCCTACGAAGGCGAGCACTGGACCCTCCCGCTCCCCGACGGCCCCGGCAAGCCGCTCAAGCTCACCGTCCACCCCCAGCGCGAGCACATCCCCCTCTACATCGCCGCGATCGGCCCCAGGAAT
Source organism: Streptomyces sp. NBC_01498 (assembly GCF_036327775.1). Taxonomy (NCBI): domain Bacteria; kingdom Bacillati; phylum Actinomycetota; class Actinomycetes; order Kitasatosporales; family Streptomycetaceae; genus Streptomyces; species Streptomyces sp. NBC_01498. The sequence goes on from NZ_CP109598.1 coordinate 6,059,382, forward strand.
CTGGAGCAGACCGGCGAGATCGCCGACGGCGCCCTGCTGATCTTCCCCTCGGCGGACCATCTGGAGGAGACCGCGATCGGGCCCCTGCGCGCGGGCCGGGAGAAGGCCGGGCTGACCATGGACGGCTTCGACGTCTGCCCGACCCTGCCGATCGCGCTGGGCGACGACATCGAGGCGCTGGCGGACACGTTCCGCCCGTACACGGCCCTCTACGTGGGCGGCATGGGCAGCCGCCGGCAGAACTTCTACAACCAGCTGGCGGGCCGCATGGGCTACGAGCAGGAGGCCGCCGACATCCAGGACCGGTACCTCTCCGGAGACAAGGACGGGGCGGCGGCTGCCGTACCGCACCGGCTGATCGACTCGACCACGCTGCTCGGACCGGTGGAGCGGATCGCCGACCGGATGGCGGCGTACGCGGCGGCCGGGGTCACCACGCTCACGCTCTCCCCGGCGGGCTTCACCCTCGACGAGCGCCTCGCGGCCCTGCGCGCGGGCACCGAGGCGCTGGAGCGGGCGGGTCTCGTCAGCTGACCGGCACCCCGCCGGCGGGGACACGGGACGAGGGTGCGGGGCGGGGGTGCGCGGCGCCGCGAAGGTCCGCGGCCGTGGTGGGGGCTCGGGGGGTCTTCCCCGCCACGGCCGTCGTGCGGGACAACGCCCGGCCGGGCGCCCGGTTACGCCCGCCCGCATCCGTACGGACGTGCCCCCGCGTCGTTCCTCCGCTCCCGTCCGCCGCTCCTGCCCCGCCGTCCCCGCTTCCTCCCTTCGGCCGAGTGCGGACCCTGAGCTGTTGCCTGTTCCCCTATGTCGCATTTGACTCCTTTGTGCGGGTGTCTGCGGCGGACACCGGCATGGAGGTGGCATCCGATGCTCTCGGCCCGAGGTCTGTTCGAGGAAATCCTCGACAACGACGAGTCGTTCCAGCTCTTCTGCTCCATCGCGGCCAGCGGCGAGGCCCAGGGCGGCTGGGAGAACGGCCGTATCGCCGCGCTGGTCCCCGAGGGGATGCGGGACCTCGCGCCCAAGATCGCCCGGCACGGGGCCGACGAGGACAAGCACGGCAGGATCTTCCACGCCCTGCTGAAGCGGCGCGGTCTGCCACCGGTCGACATCCCGCCCGCCACCGACTACACGATGCTCCTCGAACAGCGCGGCATCGGACTCCCGCACGACAAGCTGCGCCGGAACACCCCGCTCACCGAGCAGGACGTCGTCGTCTACCTCTCGCACAGCCGTGTGACCGAACAGCGCGCCGCCGACCAGATGGAGATGCTCGTCGGGCACTTCGGCGACCACCCGCTCGTCGGCAACGCCGTCAAGATCATCAGCGCCGACGAGGACAACCACCTCGCCTACTGCCACGAGGAGTTGCTGCGCCTCGCCCGGCTCGGTCACGGCCGCACCATCCACCGGGTGCTCCAGGAGAGCGCGCGGGCCGAGGTCCGCATCTACCGCGACGTGAGCTTCGCCGTCATGGACCGGATGGGCCGGATCCTGGGCTGGCCCCGCCCCAAGTCGGCGCTGCTGAAGGCCGGAATCGCCGGACTGTACGGGATGGAGCGGGCGGGCGGGTGGCGGCGCATGGTCAGCCTGAGCATGCCGGAGCGCCGCGACGCGCTGGGCGGCCCGGCGACCGCCGCCGCCTTCTGACGCCGTCCTCCGACCGGGGCCCGCCGCCGGGCCCGGGGCGGATCCGACCCGCCGCCGGCCCGGTCAGAGCCAGCCGTTGCGCTTGAACAGCCGGTGCAGCAGGAACACCGCGCCGACCATCAGGGCCAGCGCCGCCGGATACCCCCACTCCTGGCTCAGCTCCGGCATGTGCGCGAAGTTCATGCCCCAGACGCCCGCGAGCAGGGTGGGCACCGCCGCCATCGCCGCCCACGCCGAGATCTTGCGCATGTCGTCGTTCTGCCGCACGCCCATCTGCGCGAGATGGGCGGACAGGATGTCCGAGAGGAGCCGGTCGAGCCCGTCCACCTGTTCGTTGACCCGCGTCAGATGGTCGTCCACGTCCCGGAAGAACGGCTGCGACCGTTTCTGCACGAACGGCACCCCCGCCTGCGAGAGCCGCGAGATGGGCGCCGCCAGCGGCCCGGCCGCCCGGCGGAACTCCAGCACCTGCCGCTTGAACGTGTAGATCCGCTCCGCCGCCGGCTGGTCGCCCGCCTCCTGCTTGCGGCCCGAGCCGCTCTCATTGGGGGAGAAGACCTGCGCCTCCAGCTCCTCCAGGTCGACCTGGAGCTCGGCGCCGACGTCGATGTAGTGGTCCACCACCGCGTCGCTCACCGCGTAGAGCACCGCCGTGGGGCCGTGCCTGAGCACCTGCGGCTCCGACTCCAGCCGCTGCCGCACGGCGTGCAGCGGCGCGCCCTCGCCGTGCCGGACCGTCACCACGAACGAGTCGCCGATGAAGACCATCAGCTCCCCGCTGGAGACGGTGTCCTGGGCGGAGTCGTACACCACCGGTTTCAGCACCATGAACAGCGAGTCCTCGTACACCTCCAGCTTCGGCCGCTGGTGGGCCTTGAGCGAGTCCTCCACGGCCAGCGGATGCATGCCGAACTCGTTGCTGACCAGCTCGAACTCCTGCTCCGTCGGCTCGTGGAGCCCGACCCACAGGAAGGCGTTCCCGTCCGCCCGCGCCTCGGCGAGGGCGTCGGAGAGATCGGCGGGCCCGTCGGTACGGCGCCCGTCGCGGTAGATGGCACGGTCGACGATCACCCCGTCCATTCTTCCCGGGCGACACGCTTTGACGCACCTCTGCCGCACCCCCGGCCGGCCCGCGCCGCACCCCCGCGCCGTCCGGGCCGCCCGCCCCGGCCCCGCGCGGCACCGCCCCGACCGCCCGCCGTACGGGTGACCGCCACCCCGTCGGCGCACCGTTTAGGCTGACCCGCATGGCCACCCTGATCCTCGTACGGCACGGACGCTCCACCGCCAACACCTCGGGCGTCCTCGCCGGCCGGACCCCCGGCGTCGCGCTCGACGAACGGGGCACCGCCCAGGCCGCCGCCCTCCCGGGACGCCTCGCGGACCTGCCCCTCGCCGCCGTCGTCAGCAGCCCCCTCCAGCGCTGTCTGGAGACCGTCCGGCCCCTGGTCGACGCCCGCCCCGGCGCCGAGATCCACCAGGAGGACCGGATCAACGAGTGCGACTACGGCGACTGGTCCGGCCGCAAGCTCGCCGAACTCGCCGACGACCCCCTGATGTCGGTCGTGCAGCAGCACCCCTCGTCCGCGGCGTTCCCCGGCGGCGAGTCGATGCGCGCCATGCAGGCCCGCGCCGTGGAGGCCGTACGGGACTGGAACGCCCGCGTCGAGGCGGAGCACGGCGAGGACGCCGTCTTCCTGATGTGCTCGCACGGCGACATCATCAAGTCCCTGGTCGCGGACGCGCTCGGCATGCACCTCGACCTGTTTCAGCGCCTGCACGCCGACCCCTGCTCGGTCACCGTCGTCCGGTACACGCGGCTGCGCCCGTTCCTGCTGCGGCTGGGGGAGACCGGCGATCTCGGTTCCCTGACACCGCGTGAGACCGGCGCGGGGGGCAAGAAGAAGGACGGGGACGCCGACGCCGTCGTGGGAGGCTCCACCGGCACCGCGTGATCTCCGCGCGCAGTAGGCTGGTCGGGCCGTCCGCGTCACGGCGGAGGTTCGCTCCCCGGGCGTCGTCGGCCCGTCGCATTCCGTCATTCCGTCACTTCCCAAGGGAGACAGGACGTGTCCCGTCAGGTGTTCCTCTACGACCCGCCGGACCGCTTCGTGGCCGGTACGGTCGGGCTGCCTGGCCGCCGTACGTTCTTCCTCCAGGCATCCGCCTCGGGCCGCGTCACCAGCGTGGCCCTGGAGAAGACCCAGGTCGCCGCGCTCGCCGAGCGCATCGATGAACTGCTGGACGAGGTCGTACGGCGTACCGGGGGCAACGCCCCGGTGCCCGCCATGGCCCCCACGGACGTCGCCGACTCCGCGCCGCTCGACTCGCCCGTCGAGGAGGAGTTCCGGGTCGGCACCATGGCCCTGGCCTGGGACGGCGACGAACAGCGCATGATCGTCGAGGCGCAGGCCCTGGTCGAACTCGACGCGGACACCGACGAGGACCTCGCCGACGCCGAGGAACGCCTGCTCCAGGACGAGGAGAACGGCCCGCCGATGCTCCGCGTCCGGCTGTCCGGCGCCCAGGCGCGGGCCTTCGCCAAACGCGCCCTGGACGTGGTCAACGCCGGGCGCCCGCCGTGCCCGCTGTGCAGCCTGCCGCTCGACCCGGAGGGACACGTGTGCCCGCGCCAGAACGGATACCGCCGCGACGCATGAGCACGCCCGCGCTCGACCTGATCACCAAGGGCGAGCTGACCGTGCAAGGCCGGATCAGCGGGGCCTCCAACGCGGTCCTGTACTGCGCCGTGTCGTACGAGGGCGAGGAGGCGTTCTGCGTCTACAAGCCCGTCGCGGGGGAGCGGCCCCTCTGGGACTTCCCCGACGGGACGCTCGCGCAGCGCGAGGTCGCCGCGTACGAGCTGTCCCGGGCGACCGGCTGGGACCTGGTCCCGCCCACGGTGCTGCGTGACGGACCGTACGGCGAGGGCATGTGCCAGCTGTGGATCGAGGCCGACGGGAGCGGGAGCGCGCCCCAACTCCTCGCCCTGGTCGAGGAGGAGGAGCCGGCCGACGGCTGGAAGGCGATCGGCCTCGCCGACGTGGGGGAGGGCCGTACAGCGCTGCTGGTGCACGCCGACGACCCCCGGCTGCGGCGCCTCGCCGTCCTCGACGCCGTCGTCAACAACGGCGACCGCAAGGGCGGCCATCTGCTGACCGGGACCGACGGACAGCTGTACGCCATCGACCACGGTGTCACCTTCCACGTGGACGACAAGCTCCGCACCCTGCTCTGGGGCTGGGCGGGCGAGCCGCTGCCCGAGGAGGCCCTGACCGTCCTGGAGCGGCTGGCCGGTGAACTCGCCGAAGGCACCCCGCTGTCCACCCGGTTGGCCGAACTGATCACACCCGCCGAGGCCGAGGCCGTACGCTCCCGGGTCCGGGAACTGCGCCGTACGGGCCGCCACCCGGAGCCGTCCGGCCAGTGGCCCGCGATCCCCTGGCCGCCGGTCTGACCCGCCACCCGGCCGGGGACCGTCCCGGCCGGTGAGCCCCGCCGGGCACGCACCGGCACCCCGATCGCGCAAGAGCGCCCAACCGGACAACAGCGCCGGTCCGGTTCGTATCCGGAAGCAACGTCCGGTTACGCTCATGACATGCATGCCTGGCCCGCTTCCGACGTCCCCGCCCTGCCCGGCAAGGGCCGCGACCTCCGGATTCACGACACCGCGACCGGTGGCCCCGTCACCCTCGATCCCGGTCCCGTCGCCCGCATCTACGTCTGCGGCATCACGCCGTACGACGCGACCCACCTCGGGCACGCGGCGACCTACAACGCGTTCGACCTCGTGCAGCGCGTCTGGCTCGACACGAAGCGGCAGGTCCACTACGTCCAGAACGTCACCGACATCGACGACCCGCTGCTGGAGCGGGCCGCGCGCGACGGCGAGGACTGGACCGGCCTCGCCGAACGCGAAACCGCCCTCTTCCGCGAGGACATGACGGCGCTGCGGATGCTCCCGCCGCGCCACTACATCGGCGCGGTCGAGGCCATACCGGGCATCGTGCCGCTCGTGGAGCGGCTGTGCGACAGCGGCGCCGCCTACGTCCTGGACGGCGACGTCTACTTCTCCGTCGACGCCGACCCGCACTTCGGCGAGGTCTCGCACCTCGACGCCGAGGCCATGCGGCTGCTCTCCGCCGAGCGCGGCGGCGACCCCGACCGCCCCGGCAAGAAGAACCCGCTCGACCCGATGCTCTGGATGGCGGCCCGCGAGGGCGAGCCGCACTGGGACGGCGCCGGCCTCGGCCCCGGCCGGCCTGGCTGGCACATCGAGTGCGTCGCCATCGCCCTCGACCACCTCGGCATGGGCTTCGACGTGCAGGGCGGCGGCAGCGATCTGGCCTTCCCGCACCACGAGATGGGCGCCTCGCACGCGCAGGCACTGACCGGCGAACACCCGTTCGCCAAGGCGTACGTGCACGCCGGGATGGTCGGGCTCGACGGCGAGAAGATGTCCAAGTCCAAGGGCAACCTGGTCTTCGTCTCGACGCTGCGCCGGGCCGGCGTGGACCCGGCCGCGATCCGCCTCGCGCTGCTCGCGCACCACTACCGCGCCGACTGGGAGTGGACGGACCAGGTGCTCGACACGGCCGTCGGACGCCTCGCGCGCTGGCGCGCCGCCGTGTCCCGGCCGGACGGCCCCCCGGCGGAGGCGCTGGTGGAGGAGGTACGCGAGGCCCTGTCGAACGATCTGGACGCCCCGGCCGCCCTGGCGGCGGTCGACCGCTGGGCCGCGCTCCAGGACACCACGGGCGGTACGGACGAGGGGGCACCCGGAGTGGTGTCCCGAACGGTGGACGCGCTGCTGGGCGTCGCGCTGTAGGACGGTGCGACGGGGAGGACCCCGGTGGGTTCCTCGTCTTGTCCGCACGAGCGCGGGACGCCGGGTGGGCCGTGTATACGGCCTGCCCGGCGTTCTCGCGTACGCGCGGCGATCTGATTGCGGCCCGGAGGCGGGGCGGGGCGCAGGACGGTACGTCGGACGGCCTGGCACCGGCCGGGTACTGGGCCGACGGCCCCCGCCCCGTAGGACCAGGCCCTCTGCCCCCTACGCGCGGCGACTTGTGGTGACCCGGTGCCCCGGCTCGATGGGCTTTCGCCGGCTGAGCGGGGCGTAGGACGGCCCGGCACCGGCCGGGGGCGGGGGTATGGGGCCGCGCCCGGTGGGTATCCGCGAGCGGGCCGGGGGGCTTGGGCCCGGAGCGCCCGGTCCGGCGCCTCGCCGGCCGGGCGGAGCCGCCCCGTACGGCCGGGTCATGTACCGCCCCGGGCGGGCGTGGGCGGTACGTCGGACGTCCTGGCACTGGCCGGGGGCTTGGGCCCGGAGCGCCCGGTCCGGCGCCTCGCCGGCCGGGCGGAGCCGCCCCCGTACAGGAGCCGGGCCCGCCCGCCATGCCGTACGGGGAGGCACCGCCGCACGTGACCGTGGCATCAGCCGCTCAGCGGCGGGCCGGCCCGGACCGTCCGGGAGGAACCGCCGAAGCGGACCCGCCGAGGCCGGAGCCCCGCCGGGCACGCCCTCAGCGACGGGCATGCCGCTCCGTGGGTCCCCGCCGTGCGGCACCCGCCGGGCAGGCCCGCCGCCGAGGGCCATGTCTGCGCCCCGGACAGCCCCCGTGCGCCCCGTCCGACCGTTCCCAGCCGGCGGCCGGACCGGAGCCCCGGCACCTGACCGGACCTCGCCGAGCTATCAGGTACGCGCACGTACCTCCGGTGCGCGGGCCCCGTTCCCGCCGGACCGGAGCCCCGGCACCTGACCGGATCTCGCCGAGCTATCAGGTACGCGCACGTACCTCCGGTGCGCGGGCCCCGTTCCCGCCGGACCGGAGCCCCGGCACCTGACCGGATCTCGCCGAGCTGTCAGGTACGCGCACGTACCTCCGGTGCGCGGGCCCCGTTCCCGCCGGACCGGAGCCCCGGCACCTGACCGGATCTCGCCGAGCTGTCAGGTACGCGCACGTACCTCCGGTGCGCGGGCCCCGTTCCCGCCGGACCGGAGCCCCGGCACCTGACCGGATCTCGCCGAGCTGTCAGGTACGCGCACGTACCTCCGGTGCGCGGGCCCCGTTCCCGCCGGACCGGAGCCCCGGCACCTGACCGGATCTCGCCGAGCTGTCAGGTACGCGCACGTACCTCCGGTGCGCGGGCCACCCGCCCTGCGAGGCACGTACCGGACGCCGTGGGGCGGTCCGACGTGCTAATCCTCCGACGAATCCCCGTCGTCCGGTGAGCCGTCCTTGCCCTCGGGGGCGTCGTCCGGGGCGTCACCCGGTGTCTCGTCGGGTGCCGTGCCGGGCCCGGGGGCGCGCTCCGGGCGGGGGCCCCGCGGTGGTCTGCCGCGACCCGGGCCCGACGTGTCGCGCAGATACGTCGCCGAGCCCTCGCCGGTCTCCGTGGCGTGCCCGCCGGGTGACTGTCCCGGGCCGCCGTCCCGCCGCCGCAGATACCGCTCGAACTCCCGCGCGATCGCCTCGCCCGACGCCTCCGGCAGCTCCGCGGTGTCCCGCGCCTCCTCCAGCGACTGGACGTACTCCGCCACCTCGCTGTCCTCGGCGGCCAGTTGGTCCACCCCGAGCTGCCACGCCCGCGCGTCCTCCGCCAGTTCGCCCAGCGGGATCCGCAGCCCGATCAGGTCCTCCAGCCGGTTCAGCAGGGCCAGCGTCGCCTTCGGGTTGGGCGGCTGCGAGACGTAGTGCGGTACGGCGGCCCACAGGCTCACCGCCGGCACGCCCGCGTGGGTGCACGCCTCCTGGAGGACGCCGACGATGCCGGTCGGCCCCTCGTACCGCGACTCCTCCAGGTCCATCGTCCTGGCCAGGTCCGCGTCCGAGGTCACGCCGCTCACCGGTACCGGGCGGGTGTGCGGGGTGTCGCCGAGCAGCGCGCCCAGGATCACCACCATCTCCACACCCAGCTCGTGCGCGAAGCCCAGGATCTCGTTGCAGAAGGAGCGCCAGCGCATGGACGGCTCGATGCCCCGGACCAGCACCAGGTCACGGGGCTTCTCCCCGCCGACCCGCACCACGGAGAGCCGGGTCGTCGGCCAGACGATCTTCCGTACCCCGGCGTCCAGCCAGACCGTGGGCCGGTTGACCTGGAAGTCGTAGTAGTCCTCGGCGTCCAGCGCCGCGAACACCTCGCCCTTCCATTCGCTGTCCAGATGCCCGACCGCCGTGGAGGCGGCGTCGCCGGCGTCGTTCCAGCCCTCGAACGCGGCCACCATGACCGGGTCGATCAGCTCGGGTACCCCCTCGAGCTCGATCACCCAGGGCCTCCTTCCGAAGTGTTCTCTGAACGTACGCACCAACCTTACGGCTTCTCAGCCGCCCGCCAGCAGCCCTCACCCACGCGTGGGTGAACTTCCCCGTCACTGGGCAGGGCTGGGGATGCCTCCCCGGCAATCACGGAATTCATCCGAGCTGTGACCGTAATTTTTGTTCCGCCCCTGGACGTTTACCCGTCAACGACGCTATACATCGGATGACCGAAGAGGTCCGATGTTCTTTCAGGGGGCGTGCAGTGAGTCAGACCGTCACGGAGTTCGGGGTACACGACATCCGTTTCCCCACCTCGGAACAGCTCGACGGCTCGGACGCGATGAACCCCGACCCCGACTACTCCGCCGCGTACGTGGTCCTGCGCACCGGTGACGGCGCCGAGGGCCACGGCTTCTGCTTCACCATCGGCCGCGGCAACGACGTACTCGCCGCCGCCATCGAGGCCCTGCGCCCGTACGTCGTCGGCCGCCGGGCACCGCGTACCGCCGCCGAACTCGCCGCGCTGCACATCGAGTTGACCCACGACTCGCAACTGCGCTGGCTCGGCCCGGAGAAGGGCGTCATGCACATGGCCGCGGGCGCCGTCATCAACGCGGCCTGGGACTACGCGGCCAGGGCCGCGGGCCTGCCCGTCTGGGAGTTCCTGGCCCGCATGACACCCGAGGAGCTCGTCTCCCTCGTGGACTTCCGCTACCTCACCGACGCCCTCACCCCCGCCGAGGCGCTGGAGATCCTGCGCGCCGCCGAACCCGGCCGCGCCGAGCGCGCCGCCCGGCTGCGCGCCGAGGGCTACCCCGCGTACACCACGTCACCGGGCTGGCTGGGCTACTCCGACACCAAACTCGTCACCCTCGCCGAACAGGCCGTCGCCGACGGCTTCGAGCAGATCAAGCTCAAGGTGGGCGGCGACCTGGAGGACGACGTACGGCGGATGAAGCTGGCCCGCGCGGCCGTCGGCCCCGACATCCGGATCGCCGTCGACGCCAACCAGCGCTGGGACGTCCCCGAGGCGATCCGCTGGATGACCGCGCTCGCCCCGCACGAACCGCACTGGATCGAGGAGCCCACCAGCCCCGACGACATCCTCGGCCACGCCGCCGTCCGGGCCGGACAACCCGTCAAGGTCGCCACCGGCGAACACGGCGCCAACCGCGTCCTGTTCAAACAGCTCCTCCAGGCCGAGGCCGTCGACTTCGTCCAGATCGACGCCGCCCGCGTCGCCGGCGTCAACGAGAACCTCGCGATCCTTCTCCTCGCCGCCAAATACGGCAAACCGGTCTGCCCGCACGCCGGCGGCGTCGGACTGTGCGAACTGGTCCAACATCTCGCGATGTTCGACTACGTTGCCGTCTCGGGCACCTGGGAGGACCGCGTGATCGAGTACGTCGACCATCTGCACGAGCACTTCACCGACCCCGTCGTGATCGACTCCGGCCGCTACGTCGCACCGGACGCCCCCGGCTTCTCCGCGCGGATGCGACCCGATTCCATCACCGAGCACCGCTACCCCGACGGGCCCGTCTGGCAGGCCCGCCGCACCACCGAGGAGACCCACTCATGAGCGCCGCACCGGACACAGGAGACTTCGCGGGCCTGAACGCCCTGGTCACCGGCGGCGCCTCCGGGATCGGCGCGGCCGTCGCGACCCTGCTGCTCTCCCGGGGCGCCCGCGTCACCGTCCTGGACCGCGACATCTCCGCCGCCCCCGCGGGCGCCCTGGCCCTCAAGGCCGACGTCACCGACGACGACGCCGTCCGCGCGGCGGTCGACGCGGCGGCGGCCGAGTTCGGCGCCCTGCACACGGTCGTCTCCAACGCCGGGATCGGTGCCATCGGCACCGTCGCCGACAACGACGACGCCGAATGGCACCGGGTCCTCGACATCAACGTCCTCGGCATGGTCCGCACCGCGCGCCACGCCCTGCCCCATCTGCGCCGCGCCGCCGCCGAACGGCCCGGCTGCGTGTCCATCACCCACACCTGCTCCATCGCCGCCACCGCCGGGCTGCCCCAGCGCGCGCTCTACAGCGCCAGCAAGGGCGCGGTGCTGTCGCTGACCCTCGCGATGGCCGCCGACCACGTCCGTGAGGGCATCCGCGTCAACTGCGTCAACCCCGGTACCGCCGACACCCCCTGGGTCGGCCGCCTGCTCGACCAGGCGCCCGACCCGGCTGCCGAACGCGCCGCCCTCGAAGCGCGCCAGCCCACGGGACGGCTGGTCGGCGCCGACGAGATCGCCGCCGCGGTCGCCTACCTCGCCGGCCCGTCCGCCGCCGCCGTCACGGGCACGGCACTCGCGGTCGACGGCGGCATGCAGGGCCTGCGTCTGCGCCCCGCCAACTGACCAGGCCCCGCCCCACGACTCCGCTCGCCTGCACCCCCCTCGACCAGGCCGCGTCGTCCCACTCCGATCCCTCCGACCCGGTCCGAGCCGACACCCACCCAAGGACGGAACTCCCAATGCCGCAAAACCCTGTGGGGCGATCCCCACGCACCGCACTGCGTACGAGCGCCGCGGCCTGCGCCGCGCTGCTCGCCGTCACCGCCCTCGCGGGCTGCAACCGTGACTCGGGGAGCGGGGACGCCGAAGGCGGCGGCAAGGTCGGTATCGACCTGCCGCGCAGCGACAGCGACTTCTGGAACTCCTACCAGCAGTACATCGAGTCCGGCATCAAGGACGAGGGCATCGACGCGCTGTCGCTGACCAACTCGCAGAACGACATCGGCAAACTCGTCTCCAACGTCCAGGCGTTCACCGACCAGGGCGCCAAGGCCGTGGTCATGGCCCCGCAGGACACCGGCGCGATAGCCGAGACGCTGGCCGACCTCAACGAGAAGAAGATCCCCGTCGTCAGCGTCGACACCCGCCCCGACAAGGGCGACGTCTACATGGTCGTCCGGGCCGACAACCGCGCGTACGGCCAGAAGGCGTGCGAGTACCTCGGCGAGCAGCTGGGCGGCAAGGGCAAGGTCGCCGAGTTCCAGGGAGACCTGGCCTCCATCAACGGCCGGGACCGCTCCGAGGCGTTCAAGACCTGCATGGACGAGAAGTTCCCGGACATCGAGGTCTTCGAGCTGGCCACCGAGTGGAAGGGCGAGGTGGCGTCCGCCAAGCTCCAGTCCACCCTCGCCGCGCACCCGGACCTCAACGGCATCTACATGCAGGCCGGCGGCGTCTTCCTCCAGCCCACGCTCGCCCTCCTGGAGCAGAAGAAGCTCCTCAAGCCGGCGGGGGAGAAGGGCCACATCACCATCATCTCCAACGACGGCATCCCGGAGGAGCTGGACGCCATCCGGGCGGGCACCATCGACGCCACGATCTCGCAGCCCGCGGACCTGTACGCCAAGTACGCGCTGTACTGGGCGAAGGAGTCGCTGGCCGGCACGGAGCCGAAGGAGGGCCCGACCGACCACGACTCCACCATCATCAAGATCCCGAACGGCTTCGAGGACCAGCTGCCCGCGCCCCTGGTGACCAAGGACAACGTGGACGACAAGGCGCTGTGGGCCAACCAGCTGGAGAAGAAGAGCTAGTCATGGACCAGGCACCTGCGGCCGGAGCGCCGGCAGCGGCGGCGCCCGCCGTCCACGCGGAGGGCATCGTCAAGCGCTTCGGTCCCACCGTGGCACTCGACGGTGTCCGGCTTACCGTCGCGCCCGGCGAGTCCCACGCACTCGTCGGGCGCAACGGCGCCGGCAAGTCCACCCTCGTCAGCGTCCTCACCGGACTGCACGAGGCCGACGCGGGAAAGGTGAGCTTCGGCGGTGAACCGGCGCCCGCCTTCGGCGACATCACGGCCTGGCAGTCCAAGGTCGCCTGCGTCTACCAGAAGTCGATGGTCGTCCCCGACCTGACCGTCGCCGAGAACCTCTTCCTCAACAACTACGGCCTGGACAAAGGGCGTTCCGGGATCGGCGGCCGGCTCATCAGCTGGCGCCGGCTCCGCGCCCGCGCCGAGGAACTGCTCGCCGAGTACGGCGTGAGTGTCGACCCCGACACCCGGGCCAAGGATCTCGCCGTCGAACAGCGGCAGTTCGTGGAGATCGCCCGCGCCCTGTCCTTCGGTGCCCGGCTGATCATCCTGGACGAGCCGACCGCACAGCTCGACGCGCGCGGCATCGACAGCCTCTTCGAGAAGCTCCGCGACCTCCGGAGCCAGGGGGTGGCGTTCCTCTTCATCTCGCACCACCTCCAGGAGGTGTACGAGCTGTGCTCCACCGTCACCGTCTACCGCGACGCCCGCCACGTCCTGACGGCGCCGGTCGCCGATCTGGCCAAGGCGGACCTCGTCACGGCCATGACGGGCGACTCGGCGGGCTCGGCCGCCGCCTGGCACGCCGCCCGCGCGGTCGTGCCGGACAGCACGGCGCAGCCCGTACTGACCACCGAAGGGCTCACCCTGGAGGGCGAGTTCGAACCGCTCGACCTCCAGGTACGGCCCGGTGAGGTCCTCGGCCTCGCCGGCTCGGCGGCCAGCGGCAACACGGCGCTCGGCGAGACCCTCGCCGGGATGCGCAAGGCGACCGGCGGCCGGATCGCCGTACGCGACCGGACCGTCCGGCCCGGCAGCGTGCCGCACGCGCTGGACGCCGGGATCGGCTACATCCCCGAGGACCGGCACCTCCAGGGGCTCGTACTGAACCGCAGCGTCGCCGAGAACGCCACGCTCACCGTCGCCGACCAGCTCGGCCCGTGGGGGACCGTACTGCCCTCCCGCACCAGGGAGTTCGCCCGGTCCATGATCGCTTCGCTGGACATCAAGACGACCGGGCCGGAACAGCCGGTGGCGGGCCTGTCCGGCGGCAACCAGCAGAAGGTGGTCGTCGCCCGCGCCCTGGCCCGCGCGCCCAGTGTGCTGGTGGCGCTGCGTCCCACGGCGGGCGTGGACGTCAAGTCGAAGGACTCGCTGCTCGGCGTCGTACGCCGGGTGGCGGACGAGGGAAACGCGGCCGTGATCATCTCCGACGAACTGGATGATCTGCGGGTCTGCGACCGCGTACTGGCCCTGTTCCACGGGCGAGTGGTGGCAACGTTCGGGAGCGGGTGGACCGACCGGGAACTGGTCGCCGCCATGGAAGGTGTGGGGGAGAACCGATGACCGACACGATACGACCGCCGGTGCCGGCCAAGGCACGCGACGACGACCATCCGCTGAACCGGCTCAAGCTCATCCGGTGGAGCGACTTCTCCCTGGTGCCGGTGATCCTGGTGCTGTTGGTGATCGGTTTCATCGTCTCGCCGGTCTTCCTCACCTCCAACAACCTGATCAGCGTCGTCCAGCAGTCGTCCGAACTGAGCCTGCTGGTGCTCGGCCAGGCGCTGATCCTGATCTGCGGCCGGATGGACCTGTCGCTGGAGTCGACCATCGGCATCGCGCCGGTCGTCGCCATGTGGATGGTGCTGCCGTCCGAGGGCGGCCGGTTCGCCGGTCTCGACCTGCTGCCCGTCTGGTCGGCCATCCCGCTCTGTCTGCTGGTCGGCCTGGTCGTGGGCGTGATCAACGGCTTCCTGATCCTGAAGCTGCGGGTCAACGGCTTCATCGCCACCCTCGGCATGCTCACCATGCTGCGCGGTCTCCAGATCGGCATCACCGAGGGCAAGTCGATCACCGATGTCCCGGAGTCCTTCCGCTACCTCGGCAAGACCGACTGGCTCGGGGCGCCCGCCGCCGTCTGGATCTGTCTCGCGCTGTTCGCGCTCGGTGGCGCCGCCCTGGCCTGGCTGCGGCACGGGCGCGCGCTGTACGCGATCGGCGGCAACCCGGAGGCGGCGCGCGCCGCCGGGGTCCGGGTGGACCGGATCACCTGGATCGTGCTCGCCATCGGCGGTGTCCTCGCGGCCTTCGCCGGTGTCCTCTACACGGGCCACTACGGTTCCGTGGCCGCCACCCAGGGCAACGGCTGGATCTTCCAGGTCTTCGCCGCGGCCGTGATCGGCGGCATCAGCCTCAAGGGCGGGCGCGGCACGCTGTTCGGCGCGCTGACCGGTGTGCTGACGCTCCAGCTGGTCGTGAACGTGATGACGCTGGGCGGGGTGCCCGCGCTCTGGAACCAGTTCCTGAACGGCGCGATCATCATCGTCGCCCTGGTGATCTCGCGGTTCGCGAGCGGCGAGAAACAGGACTGACCGGCCGCTGCCCGCGCGTGACGAGTCGGGCGCCGGCCACGGACAACGGGCCTGTCGGGAGGGGTGTCTCTCCCGGCAGGCCCGTACGTGTGCGCGCCGGGGGTCGTACGGGCACCGTGTACGGCCCCGCACTCCCGCCCGGCGCCGTACGCGTCGCCCCTCACGTCCCGCTCAGAGCGTCGAGCGCAGCCACTGCTCCACGCTCGCGACATGCACCGTCGCCCACGACCTGGCCGCCTCCGGGTCCCGGTCGCGCAGTGCCGCCAGGATCGCCCGGTGCTCGTGCAGGGTGCGGCTGACCGCGTCCTCCTGGGTCAGCCCGCGCCACACCCGGGCCCGCGTCGTCGGCCCGGACAGCCCGTCGAGCAGCGAGCAGAGGACGGAGTTCCCCGACGCCTGCACGATGCCCCGGTGGAACTCCAGGTCCGCCGCGACCAGCTCCTCCACCGACGGCTCCGCCCCCAGCGCGTCCAACTGGGCTCCCAGCGCCTCCAGTTCGGCCTCCCTGATCCGGGAGGCGGCCATCGCCGTCGCGGCCGGCTCCAGAATCCGCCGGACCGCCAGGAACTCCAGCACCGTGTCGTCGCGGTGGAAGTCGACCACGAAACTCAGCGCTTCGAGGAGCAGTTGGGGATCGAGGCTGGTGACGTACGTCCCGTCGCCCTGCCGTACGTCGAGAATGCGGATCAGCGACAGGGCGCGTACCGCCTCGCGCAGCGAGTTGCGCGACAGGCCCAGTTCGGCGGCGAGCTCGCTCTCCTTGGGAAGACGGTCCCCCGGGCGCAGCGCGCCCGAGACGATCATCCCCTTGATCTTCTCGATGGCCTCGTCGGTGACAGCCATGGGCGACCTCCATACATCCGATGTATCGGCCTCCATTATGCGTCTCCGCAGGGCCCCGGCGCCCCCTCCCACCGGAGTTCTCCGAGAACGGCGGCGCCGGGGGCGGTGCTGCCGCCCCCGGCGCCGTACCGGATCGTGTGGCCGGGCGGGTGGATCAGTCCCGCCGCTGGTCCAGCAACTGCTGGACCCGGGAGCGGATGGCGTCCGTGGCCAGACCCCGGATCGTCAGTGTCGTACGGCGCCGCAGCACGTCGTCCGCCGTCTCGGCCCACTCGTGGTCGCCCGCGTACACGACCTGCGCCCAGATCTCCGGGGCCTCCGGGTGGATGCGCTCGGCCAGCTCCGGCCGCTCGTACGCCAGGCGCGCGATGTCGAAGGCCAGCGACCCGTAGTGGCGGGCCAGATGGTGCGCGGTGTCGTGCGCCATGCCGTCGCCGTGCGCGCCGCCGTCGATCAGCAGCCGGTGCGTCACCGCGTGCGGGTTGGCGATGCCCGGCAGCGGCAGCAGCTTCGGCAGCCGCGAGGTCGGCTCGATGTCGGAGCCCAGCGGCCGGCCGGGCAGGGTCTCCAGCTTGTCCAGCACCGTACGGCCGATGTGCCGGAACGTCGTCCACTTGCCGCCGGCGACCGACAGCATGCCGCCGCTGCCCTCGGTGACGACCGTCTCCCGCTTGGCGGTGGACGGGTCGCCGGGACCGCCGGGCAGCACCCGGAGCCCCGCGAACGAGTAGGTGATCAGGTCCCGCGAGAGCTGCTGGTCCCGGACGGAGAGCGACGCCTCGTCCAGGATCTGGTGGATGTCCGCGTCGGTGACCGCCACGTCCGCCGGGTCGCCCTCGTACGTCTCGTCGGTCGTACCGAGCAGCAGCATGTCCTCCCAGGGGAGGGCGAAGGTGATGCGGAACTTGTCGATGGGTGTGGCGAGCGCCGCGTTCCACGGCGCGGTGCGTCTGAGCACCAGGTGCGCGCCCTTGGAGAGCCGGATGGACGGCTCGGACCGGGGGTCCTCCATGGTGCGCAGCCGGTCGACCCAGGGGCCGGTGGCGTTGAGCACGAGCCGGGCGTCGACCCCGAACTCGGTGCCGTCCAGCGCGTCCTTGAGTTCGGCGCCGGTCACCCGCCCGCCGGTGAAGCGAAGCCCGGTCACCTGCGCGTGGTTGAGGACGGCCGCGCCCGACTCGACGGCGGCCCGGACGGTCATGACGGCCATCCGCGCGTCGTTCATCTGGTCGTCGCCGTAGACGGCCACGGCCCGCAGATTGTCCGTCCGCAGCTCGGGCACCGCGCGCCGCGCCTTCGCCGGGCTCAGCAGATGGCCGACGCCGTCGCCGAACGCGGAGAGCGCGGAGTACGCGAACACCCCCGCGCCCAGCTTGGCGGCGCTGTGCGGCCCGTCCTTGTAGACGGGCAGATAGAACGTGAGCGGGTTGGCCAGGTGCGGTGCCACCCGGCGGGCGACCGCGCGGCGCTCGAAGTGGTTCTCCGCGACCAGCCGGACCTCGCCGGTCTGGAGGTAGCGCAGACCGCCGTGGAGCAGTTTGGAGGAGGCGGACGAGGTGGCTCCCGCGAAGTCGCCCCCGTCCACCAGGGCCACCCGCAGTCCCGACTGGGAGGCGTGCCAGGCGGTGGAGATGCCCAGGATGCCGCCGCCGATGACCAGCAGGTCGTAGGTGGCGCGGGACAGCTGCTCCCGGGTCTCCGCGCGGCTCGGGAGGGAGCCGCCGGAGGGGTGCGTGCCCAGGGCGGGACCGCTGTGCAGGGTGGTCATGGTGTCTCCTTCACTCGCGGGCCGCCACGTGGGTCGGACCTCGTGGCGGCCCCGTCGCTCGGTCGGACCGGCCCGTCAGCTGTCGTCCTCGTCCACCCAGCCCTTGGTCCGTTCCACGGCCTTGAGCCAGCTCTTGTACTCGCGGTCGCGCTTGGCGGCGTCCATGTCCGGCGTCCACTCGGCGTCCTTGCGCCAGTTGGCGCGCAGGGCCTCGGTGTCCGGCCAGAAGCCGACGGCGAGCCCGGCGGCGTAGGCGGCGCCCAGACAGGTGGTCTCGGCGACCACCGGGCGGACGACGGGTGCGTCGAGGACGTTGGAGAGCGTCTGCATCAGCAGGTTGTTGGCGGTCATGCCGCCGTCGACCTTCAGGGACGTCAGCTCGACCTTGGAGTCCTTGGTCATCGCGTCGCTGATCTCGCGGGTCTGCCAGGCCGTGGCCTCCAGCACCGCGCGGGCCAGGTGCGCCTTGGTGACGTAACCGGTGAGACCGGCGATGACCCCGCGCGCCGCCGAGTCCCAGTGGGGCGCGAACAGCCCGGAGAAGGCGGGGACGAAGTACGCGCCGCCGTTGTCCTCGACGGAGGCGGCGAGCGCCTCGATCTCGGGGGCGGAGTTGATCAGGCCCAGCTGGTCGCGCAGCCACTGCACGAGCGCGCCGGTGACGGCGATGGAGCCCTCCAGCGCGTACACGGCCGGCTCGTCGCCGATCCGGTAACCGACCGTGGTGACCAGCCCGTTGTAGGAGTTGATGGGCTTGTGCGCGGTGTTCATCAGCATGAACGTGCCCGTGCCGTACGTCGACTTGGCCTCGCCCTCGGCGAAGCACGTCTGGCCGAACAGGGCGGCCTGCTGGTCGCCGAGCGCCGAGGCGACCGGGATGCCGTGCAGCGGGCCGCCCTTGGCGGTGCCGTACACCTCGGAGGAGGAGCGGATCTTCGGCAGCACGGCGGTCGGGACACCGATGGACGCGCAGATCTTCGGGTCCCACTCCAGGGTGTCGAGGCGCATCAGCATCGTGCGGGAGGCGTTGGTGACGTCCGTGACGTGCACGCCGCCGTCGACGCCGCCGGTGAGGTTCCAGATGACCCAGGAGTCCATGGTGCCGAAGAGGATGTCGCCGCTCTCGGCGCGCTCGCGCAGCCCCTCGACGTTGTCCAGCAGCCAGCGGGCCTTCGGTCCGGCGAAGTAGGTCGCCAGCGGCAGTCCGGTGTCGCGCCGGAACCGGTCCTGGCCGACGTTGCGGCCCAGTTCCCGCACCAGCCCGCTGGTACGGGTGTCCTGCCAGACGATGGCGTTGTGGACCGGCTCTCCGGTCTTCCGGTCCCAGAGCATGGTGGTCTCGCGCTGGTTGGTGATGCCGATCGCCAGCACGTCGGCCTTGGTGACGCCCGCCTTCTCGACGGCGTTCGCCACGACTTCCTGGACGTTGGTCCAGATCTCCTTGGCGTCGTGCTCCACCCAGCCGGGCTTGGGGAAGATCTGCTGGTGTTCCTTCTGGTCGACGGCGACGATGCGCCCCTCGACGTCGAAGATGATGCAGCGGCTCGACGTGGTGCCCTGGTCGATGGCCGCGATGAAGGGTCCGCTGCCGCGGGAGGAAGTCCCGGTGCTCTGTGCGTCACTCACGGTGTCTGCTCCTGCTCGGTCGGGGGGAAGGCGGAGGCTTACTTGAACGCCCAGTTGTAGAGGCCGGCCGCGGCGGCGCCGCCGATCAGCGGGGCGACGACCGGGACCCAGGCGTACGTCCAGTCGGAGCCGCCCTTGTTGGGCAGTGGCAACAGGGAGTGCACGATGCGGGGGCCGAGGTCGCGTGCCGGATTGATGGCGTAACCGGTGGGGCCACCGAGCGAGAAACCGATGCCGGCGACGACGAGGGCCGTGATCAGCACGCCGAGTACGCCCAGGCCGTTGCCCGAGTCGTTGAGGCCCTGGGTGAGGATCGCGATCACCAGCACGAAGGTGGCGATGACCTCGGTGAGCACGTTCTGCCAGTAGTGCCGGATCTCCGGGCCCGTCGAGAAGACACCGAGCACCGGGCCGGCCTTGGGGGCGGTCTTCTGGTCGACCAGGCCCTCGACCCTCGGCTGGGACCCGATGATCTCCGGGTCGGTGAGATGGGCCTTGAACTGGCCCATGTACGCGACCCAGACCAGGAAGGCGCCGACGATCGCACCGGCCAGCTGGCTGGCCATGTAGAGGGGGACGTCGCCCCACTCGGTGGTGCCCGCTATCGCCAGACCGAGGGTGACCGCCGGGTTCAGATGCGCCCCGGAGACGCCCGCGGCGAGGTAGGCGCCGGTGAGGACGGCGAAACCCCATCCGAAGCTGATGGCGACCCAGCCCGCGCCGGTGGATTTGGAACGTTTGAGAACCACGCCCGCGACCACACCACCGCCGAGCAGGAGCAGCAGAGCGGTGCCCACGAACTCGCCGATGAAGATGTCGTAATGAGACACCCGAGACTCCTTCGTCCAGGGGAAGGCGGACCCGCGGCTCGCACGCGTGATCCGCGCCCTCGGATGAGGGCATTCCCGGCCCTTGGCGTTGTCGCCACTCACACGAGGGACCGTCGATCAGTGTTCGACAATGCCGACCGTCGAACGGCAGTTCATCGCGTGATGGTTACCCCGTCAAGGGCCCGGTAGTCGGAACGTGTTCTGCTCAGATCATCGGGCAAACTTCTCAAAACCGCCCGGCGCCGACATCCCTCGACACCGAACGGGCGCACGCGCGCACCGCCGCGATCAGTTCCGGACGAATCCCGCCGTCCTCGCACAGCCGCTCCACCGCGCCGGTCACCGCGACGGCCCCCACCGGCATCCGGCGCCGGTCATGGATCGGCGCGGCCACCGCCGCCACCCCCTCCCACGTCTCCTCGACATCGGCCGCCCACCCCCGCTCCCTGGTCCCGTCGAGAATCGCCTCGAACTGCTCCAGTCCGGTGACGGTGCGCGCGGTGAGCCGCTCCCGGGTGCCCCGTACGGCCCGCTCCCGGGCCACCGGGTCGTACGCCGCCAGCACCTTCCCCAGCGCCGTCGAGTGCAGCGGCTGCATGGCGCCGACCTCCAGGACCTGCCGGCCGTCGTCGGGCCGGAAGACATGGTGCGTGACCAGCACCCCGTCCAGGTGGAACACCCCCAGATGGACGCTCTCACCGGTGGAGCGCGCCAGGTCGTCCGTCCACACCAGGGCGCGCGAGCGCAGCTCGTGCACATCCAGATAGCTGCTCCCCAGCCGCAGCAGCTCCGCCCCCAGCTGATAGCGCCCGGACGCGGCGTCCTGCTCCACCAGGCCCTCCTCCAGGAGGGTGCGCAGAATCCCGTGCGCCGTCCCCTTCGCCAGCCCCAGGGAGGAGGAGATCTCGGACAGACCGAGCCGGCGCTCGCCGCCCGCCAGAAGCCGCAGCACCGCCGCGGCACGCTGGAGCGACTGAATGCTCTTCGCCATCGACCGGAACCTCCTCATTCGCCGCTGTTCGGCAATGCTGAACATTATCGGCCCATGCCGACGCTCCGTTTCGGACACAGTGGTCCCTATTGAGGCGGACACGCGTCCGCCCCGTGAAACGCCGCACCCCTCGTAGCCGGGCCCGGCTACCCTTGCCGGGTGCGCCCTCCACCGGAGGGCGCAAAGCCGACAGCCGTCGCACCTCCGGGAGTATTCACATGGCCCCGTCCTCCAGCGTTTCCCCCGACAGCCGGACCCGAATCGACGCGCTGCGCGAGGCGCTCGCCACCCGGGTGGTGGTGGCCGACGGGGCGATGGGGACGATGCTCCAGGCGCAGGAGCCGACCATGGCGGACTTCCAGGACCTGGAAGGCTGCAACGAGATCCTCAACGTGACCCGCCCCGACATCGTGCGCTCGGTCCACGAGGAGTACTTCGCGGTCGGTGTCGACTGCGTGGAGACGAACACCTTCGGCACGAACTTCGCCGCGCTGGCCGAGTACGACATCCCCGAACGCGTCTTCGAACTCTCCGAGGCCGGCGCGCGCATCGCCCGCGAGACCGCCGACGAGTTCACCGTCTCGACCGGACAGCAGCGCTGGGTCCTCGGCTCGATGGGCCCCGGCACCAAGCTGCCGACCCTGGGCCACGTCGACTACCTGACCCTGCGCGACGCCTACCAGCGCAACGCCGAGGGCATGATCGCCGGCGGCGCCGACGCGCTGCTGGTCGAGACGACCCAGGACCTGCTCCAGACGAAGGCGGCCGTCCTCGGCGCCCGCCGCGCGCTCGACGCCACCGGCGGCAACCTGCCGATCATCTGCTCGGTGACCGTCGAGACGACCGGCACGATGCTGCTCGGCTCCGAGATCGGCGCGGCACTGACGGCGCTGGAGCCCCTGGGCATCGACATGATCGGCCTGAACTGCGCCACGGGCCCGGCGGAGATGACCGAGCACCTGCGCTACCTGGCCCGCCACTCCCGTATCCCCCTCTCCTGCATGCCCAACGCCGGACTGCCCGTCCTCGGCAAGGACGGCGCGCACTACCCGCTGAGCGCGGGCGAACTCGCCGACGCGCAGGAGAACTTCGTCCGCGAGTACGGGCTCTCCCTGGTCGGCGGCTGCTGCGGTACGACCCCGGAGCATCTGCGGCAGGTCGTGGAGCGGGTACGGGGCACCGCCCTCACCGCGCGGGACCCGCGGCCCGAGCCGGGCGCCGCGTCGCTCTACCAGACGGTGCCGTTCCGGCAGGACACCTCGTACCTGGCGATCGGCGAGCGCACCAACGCCAACGGGTCGAGGAAGTTCCGCGAGGCCATGCTGGAGGGCCGCTGGGACGACTGCGTCGAGATGGCCCGCGAGCAGATCCGCGAGGGCGCCCACCTGCTGGACCTGTGCGTCGACTACGTCGGCCGGGACGGTGTCGCCGACATGGCGGAGCTGGCGGGCCGCTTCGCCACCGCCTCGACGCTGCCGATCGTGCTGGACTCCACGGAGCTGCCGGTCCTGCGGGCCGGACTGGAGAAGCTGGGCGGGCGCGCGGTCATCAACTCCGTCAACTACGAGGACGGCGACGGGCCCGAGTCCCGGTTCGCCAAGGTGACCGCCCTGGCCGCGGAGCACGGAGCGGCGCTGATCGCGCTGACCATCGACGAGGAGGGCCAGGCCCGTACCGCCGAGCACAAGGTCGCGGTCGCCGAGCGGCTGATCGCCGACCTGACCGGCAACTGGGGCGTCCACGAGTCGGACATCCTCATCGACACCCTCACCTTCACGATCTGCACCGGCCAGGAGGAGTCCCGCAAGGACGGCATCGCCACCATCGAGGCGATCCGCGAGCTGAAGAGGCGCCACCCCGACGTCCAGACCACCCTCGGCCTGTCCAACATCTCCTTCGGCCTCAACCCCGCCGCCCGCATCGTCCTCAACTCGGTCTTCCTCGACGAGTGCGTGAAGGCCGGCCTGGACTCGGCGATCGTGCACGCCTCCAAGATCCTGCCCATCGCCCGGCTGGAGGAGGAACAGGTCACGGTCGCGCTCGACCTCATCCACGACCGCCGCGCCGAGGGCTACGACCCGCTCCAGAAACTGATGGAGCTGTTCGAGGGCGTCAACACCAAGTCCATGAAGGACGGCAGGGCCGAGGAACTGCTGGCGCTGCCCCTGAACGAGCGGCTGGAACGGCGCATCATCGACGGCGAGAAGAACGGCCTGGAGGCCGACCTCGCCGAGGCCCTGGAGAGCCGTCCCGCACTGGAGATCGTCAACGACACCCTCCTCAACGGCATGAAGGTCGTCGGTGAGCTGTTCGGCTCCGGCCAGATGCAGCTGCCGTTCGTCCTCCAGTCCGCCGAGGTGATGAAGAAGGCCGTGGCGTTCCTCGAACCCCACATGGAGAAGACCGACGACGACGGCAAGGGCACCATCGTCCTCGCCACCGTCCGCGGCGACGTGCACGACATCGGCAAGAACCTCGTCGACATCATCCTCTCCAACAACGGCTACACCGTCGTCAACCTCGGCATCAAGCAGCCCGTCTCCGCGATCCTCGAAGCCGCCGAGGAGCACCGGGCCGACGTCATCGGCATGTCCGGCCTCCTCGTCAAGTCCACGGTGATCATGAAGGAGAACCTCCAGGAGCTCAACCAGCGCAAGATGGCGGCCGACTTCCCCGTCATCCTCGGCGGCGCCGCCCTCACCCGCGCCTACGTCGAACAGGACCTGCACGAGATCTACGAGGGCGAAGTCCGCTACGCGCGCGACGCGTTCGAGGGTCTGCGCCTCATGGACGCGCTGATCGGCATCAAGCGCGGCGTCCCCGGCGCCGTACTCCCCGAACTCAAGCAGCGCCGCGTCAAGCCCGTCGCGACCGTCGCCGTCGAGGAACACCCCGACGAGGGCGCCGTGCGCTCGGACGTCTCGACCACCAACCCCGTCCCGGAGCCGCCGTTCCGGGGCACCCGCGTCATCAAGGGCATCCAGCTCAAGGAGTACGCCTCCTGGCTGGACGAGGGCGCCCTGTTCAAGGGCCAGTGGGGACTGAAGGAGGCCCGCAAGGGCGGACCCGGCTACGAGGAACTGGTCGAGTCCGAGGGCCGGCCGAGGCTGCGCGGCTGGCTGGAGAAACTGCACACCGACAACCTGCTCGAAGCGGCCGTGGTGTACGGCTACTTCCCCTGCGTCTCCAAGGGCGACGACCTCATCCTGCTCCACGAGGACGGCTCCGAGCGCACCCGGTTCACCTTCCCGCGCCAGCGCCGCGGCCGGCGGCTCTGCCTGGCCGACTTCTTCCGCCCCGAGGAGTCCGGCGAGACGGATGTCGTGGGCCTCCAGATCGTCACCGTCGGGTCGAGGATCGGCGTCGCGACGGCGGAACTGTTCGAGCAGAACGCCTACCGGGACTACCTCGAACTGCACGGCCTGTCGGTCCAGCTGGCCGAGGCCCTCGCCGAGTACTGGCACGCCCGGGTCCGCTCCGAGCTGGGTTTCGCGGGCGAGGACCCGTCCGACGTCGAGTCGATGTTCGCCCTGAAGTACCGGGGCGCCCGATTCTCGCTCGGTTACGGCGCCTGCCCCAACCTGGAGGACCGGGCGAAGATCGCCGACCTCCTGGAGCCGGGCCGGATCGGTGTCGAGCTGTCCGAGGAGTTCCAGCTGCACCCCGAGCAGTCCACCGACGCCATCGTGCTCCACCATCCCGAGGCGAAGTACTTCAACGCCCGGTAGCGGACATTGGTACGCCGGCGGCCGGGGACGACGTACGGGGACGGGGACGGCGTCCCCGGCCGCCGGCGTGGACAGATGACGCGGACAGGCGAGACGGACAGGAACC
This sequence comes from Streptomyces sp. NBC_01498, assembly GCF_036327775.1. Classification (NCBI taxonomy): domain Bacteria; kingdom Bacillati; phylum Actinomycetota; class Actinomycetes; order Kitasatosporales; family Streptomycetaceae; genus Streptomyces; species Streptomyces sp. NBC_01498. Next base: position 6,084,336 of record NZ_CP109598.1, read on the forward strand.
GGACACGGGCCCCGGCGGACGTCGGCCAGGGGCCCGGCGGCGGGGACAGCGAGCCGCTCGGCGGCGGGACCACGAGCCCGGCAGAGGCGAGCTGTCGCGCTCACCGGGCGCTTCGCCGGGGCGAGCCGTACACTTGTCGGTCCAGTGCGGGCCGGTCCCCGGACCCGGCGGGAATTCCCGCCGGGAAAGGTGACCGGCCCTCTCGTCCCTCCCGGAGGTGCGCCGCATGACCAGTACGGTTCCCGCGTCCCTGACCCGTACGGCCGAAGGCTCGACCCTTCAGGCCGTGCTGCTCGACATGGACGGCACCCTGGTCGACACCGAGGGCTTCTGGTGGGACACCGAGGTCGCCGTCTTCAAGGACCTCGGCCACCCCCTGGACGAGGCATGGCGCGACATCGTCGTCGGCGGCCCCATGACCAGGAGCGCCGGCTATCTCATCGAGGCCACCGGGGCGGACATCACCCTGGACGAGCTGACCGTCCTGCTCAACGACCGCTTCGAGGAGCGCATCGGCCTCGACGTCCCGCTGATGCCCGGCGCGGCCCGGCTCCTCGCCGAACTCGCCCGGCACGGCGTGCCCACCGCCCTGGTCTCCGCCTCCCACCGGCGCATCATCGACCGGGTGCTGGAATCCGTCGGCCGCCACCACTTCGCCCTCACCGTGGCCGGTGACGAGGTGATGAACACCAAGCCGCACCCCGACCCGTATCTGCTCGCCGCGCGCCGGCTCGGCGCCACCCCCTCCAGATGCGCCGTCGTCGAGGACACCGCGACCGGGGTGGCGTCCGCCGAGGCCGCCGGCTGCCGGGTGGTCGCCGTCCCGTCCGTCGCGCCCATCGCGCCCGCCGAGGGCCGGGTCGTCGTTCGCTCGCTCGAAGACGTCGATCTGGAATTCCTGCGTGGTCTGATGACGCGGCGAGACTGATAGGCATACAGAGCGTGGCCCCTGAAATTATCGAAAGCCCAGGGTATTCGGTAAGCGCTTGCCACGACTCTCTGTTGATCACTTGGGGGGTGATCAACAAAAGCCGAGGGGAAATCGGGTGACTTATGTCACTCTCCGTGCTCTCGCCAAAAGTGATCACGCCCGTTCCGCCGCACGGCGCTGCCCGCGGGCTTCATCGAAGCGGGCACCCATGCGTCCTGGTTTGCCACCCGATGCGCGAATTCTTCTCCGAGGGTGCCCCCGCATTCGGGCAATTCCCGATCACTCCGCGATTACGCCCGAAGTGGGCCCGGTTCATCACATCCGCACCTGAGGACTAATCTCATCGCGAGAACTTCGCCACTCGTTCACCGCCTCCACGGTCTGTTCCGACGGTCATCACGTCGCGAGATTCTCAACCACCGTTGGAACGCAGGGTGTTCGGATGAGGAGTACGTCCAGGATGATGCGCAAGAGTCTCGTGCTGCCGGTGATCGCCGGTCTGCTCGCCCCGGTGCTCGTCGCCTGCGGCGGTTCGAACGGCTCCGACGGCGGCGGAGACGCCATAGTCGTCGGCACCACGGACCAGTTCACCGCCACCGAGGAGACGCCGGCGCCGCTCGACCCGGCGTTCGCCTACGACACCGGCTCCTGGAACATCCTGCGCCAGTCCCTCCAGACGCTCATGCACATCCCGCGCGGCGGCGGCGCCCCCGTCCCCGACGCCGCCTCCAACTGCGCGTTCTCGGACAAGCAGAACCAGAGCTACCGCTGCGAACTGCGCGAGGGACTGACCTTCGCCGGTGGCACCGAGATCACCTCGGAGGACGTGAAGTTCTCCATCGAGCGCGTCCTCACCATCAACTCCGAGGCCGGCGCCGTGGGCCTCTTCAAGAACATCGACACCGTCGAGACGCCCAGCGACACCGAGGTCGTCTTCCACCTGAAGACCCCCGACGCCACCTTCCCGTACAAGCTCTCCACCCCCGTCGCGGGCATCGTCGACCCCGCCTCCTACGACGGCAAGAAGCTCCGCGACGGCTTCGAGGTGAACGGCTCGGGCCCCTACACCTTCAAGGCCGAGGTGGACGGCGACCACATCACCAAGGCCGTCTTCACCAGGAACGACGCGTACAAGGGCGACCTCAAACTCAGCAACAGCAAGGTCGAACTGCGCCCCTTCGCCGACGCCGCCGCCATGGGCAAGGCGCTCGACTCCGGCGAGATCGACGTCATGGCCCGCACCATGTCGCCCGAACAGATCGTCTCCATGGTGACCAAGCCCGACGACAGCGTCGAACTCACCCAGATGCCCGGGGTGGAGATCCGCTACCTCGTCTTCGACACCGACGAGCCCGTCGTGAAGGACAAGGCCGTACGCCAGGCCGTCGCCTCCCTCGTGGACCGGGGCCAGATCGCCTCCGAGGTGTACGGCTCCATGGCCCAGCCGCTCTACTCGCTGATCCCGGCGACGATCACCACGCACACCAACTCGTTCTTCAACAAGTACGGCGAGCCCGACCGGGCCGAGGCCGCCCGGCTCCTCGAAGAGGCCGGCGTCGAGACGCCCGTCACCTTCACCCTGAACTACACCACCGACCACTACGGCGAGGCCACCGCCAAGGAGTTCAAGACGCTCCAGCAGCAGCTCAACTCCAGCGGCCTCTTCAAGGTCGACATCAAGGGCACCGAGTGGTCCAAGTTCCGTCCCGCGCAGACCCGGGGCGACTACACCGTCTACGGCATGGGCTGGTTCCCCGACTTCCCGGACCCGGACAACTACGTCGCGCCGTTCCTCGACACGGACAACTTCCTCAACTCGCCCTACTCGAACAAGAAGATCAGTGACGAGCTGATCCCGCTGTCCCGCCGCGAGGCCGAGCGCAGCGCCGCCGTCAAACCGTTCACGGAGATACAGGACATCGTCGCCGAGGACGTGCCGGTCCTGCCGCTCTGGCAGGGCAAGCAGTACGTCGCCGCCGCCGACGACATCTCCGGCGTCGAATGGGCCCTCAACCCCTCGGGCGAACTGCTCCTGTGGGAACTGGGCACCGGCAGCGCCGTCTGACCCGCCCCCGGCGGTCCCACCCCCGACGACAGAGGTCCCCGGCATCCACACGATGCCGGGGACCCTTCCTCACGCCGCACCACGCCACGTCACGTCACGCGCCCGCCGTACGGGTCGCGGCGACCACGGCCGCGCCCGCGCCCCACCGTCCTACTGGGCGCCCGGCCGCACCAGACCGCTCTCGTACGCGTACACCGCCGCCTGCACCCGGTCCCGCAGACCCAGCTTCGTCAGCACATGGCCCACATGCGTCTTCACCGTCGTCTCGCTGACGAACAGGTCCGCCGCGATCTCCGCGTTCGACAGCCCCCGCGCCACCAGCTTCAGCACCTCGACCTCCCGGTCGGTCAGCGTGTGCAGCGTGTCCGGCACCCGCTCCTCGCCCGACGGCAGATGATCCGCGTACTTGTCCAGCAGCCTGCGGGTGACACTCGGCGCCAGCATCGCCTCACCGGCGGCCACCACCCGGATCGCCTGCACCAGCTCGTTCGCCGGCGCGTCCTTCAGCAGAAAACCGCTGGCCCCGGCGCGCAGCGCCTCCACCACGTACTCGTCCAGGTCGAACGTGGTCAGCACCAGCACCTTCGCGGGACCGTCCTTGCCCGGACCGGTGATCTGGCGCGTCGCCTCCACCCCGTCCATCCTCGGCATCCGGATGTCCATCAGTACGACGTCGGGCTGGAGCGCCCGGACCTGATCGATGGCCTGAAGGCCGTCCCCGGCCTCACCGACGACCGCGATCTCCTGCTCGGCCTCCAGGATCATCCGGAAACCGGTGCGCAGCAGTGGCTGGTCGTCGACCAGTAGGACGCGGATCGCCACGGGAACTCCTTCGCTGGGACAGATCCCGGACCATTCTGCCCTGCGCGCCCGGCCACCCCGGCGGCGGGCACGCACGACCGCCCCTCACACCCCCCGGACCGGCTCCACCGGGACGCCCTCTCCCTCCGGCACCGCCACCGGCGGCCCCGGCTCCGTGACCGGCGACGGCTCCGTACCCTGCCGGGGCGGCACCGTCAGCGGATACACCGGCGGCGTCCCGCCGAACTCCGGACACACCGCCTGATGATCACACCAGCCGCACAGCTTCGTCGGCCGAGGCCGCCAGTCACCCGTCCGGGTCGCCTCCCGGATCGCCTCCCACAACGCCAGCAACTTCCGCTCCACCCGCTCCAGATCCTCCGGCACCGGGTCGTACGTCACCACGTCGCCACTGCCCAGATACACCAGCTGAAGCCGCCGCGGCACCACCCGCTTCCACCGCCACACCACCAGCGCGTAGAACTTCATCTGGAACAGCGCCCCCTCCGCGTACTCCGGACGCGGCGCCTTCCCCGTCTTGTAGTCCACGATCCGCACCTCACCCGACGGCGCCACATCCACCCGGTCGATCACCCCCCGCAACCGCAGCCCCGACTCCAGCTCCGTCTCCACGAACAACTCGCGCTCGGCCGGCTCCAGACGCGTCGGGTCCTCCAACGAGAACCACCGCTCCACCAGCAGCTCCGCCTCCGACAGCCAGCGCCCCAGCCGCTCACCCCCCTCGTCCCCCGCGAACAGCCCGGCCAGCTCCGGCCTCGACTCCAGCAACCGCTCCCACTGCCCCGGGACCAACGACCGGGCACGCGGCGCCGTACGCTCGACAGCGGGAGCATCGAACAGCCGCTCCAGTACCGCGTGCACCAGCGTCCCCCGCGTCGCCGCCTCACTCGGCCGCTCCGGCAACTTGTCGATCACCCGGAACCGGTACAGCAGAGGGCACTGCATGAAGTCACTCGCACGCGACGGCGAGAGCGAACTGGGCTGCTGACTCGTACTCATGACGCAGACCCTACGGCTCGCCACTGACAGCGAGCGGAATACCATCGACCCGAGACCGCGCACCCACGACCACCGAGCGAGCGAACACGCCGCGACGAAGGGACGACGTGAAAAAGGACGACGAGAGCGGCGACAGCGGAAGGCCGCAGTCCGGTCCTGAGGACACGCCCCCCGACAAGAGGCGCAAACGACCCGACGACCCCGGCGGCGGCATCCTCATGGGCCGCCCCTTCGGCGTGCCCGTCTACGTCGCCCCCAGCTGGTTCCTCGTCGCGGCCCTCATCACCTGGGTCTTCGGCGGCCAACTCGACCGCGTACTCCCCGAACTCGGCGGCATCCGCTACCTCGTCGCCCTCTTCTTCGCCGTCGCCTTCTACGCCTCCGTGCTCGTTCACGAACTCGCCCACACCGTCGTCGCCCTCCACTACAAACTCCCCGTACGCCGCATCCAGCTCCAGTTCTTCGGCGGCGTCTCCGAGATCGAGAAAGAGTCCGAGACCCCCGGCCGCGAATTCACGCTCGCCTTCGTCGGCCCCCTCCTCTCCCTCGTCCTCGCCGGTTTCTTCTACCTCACCCTCGGCGCCGTCCGGCCCGGCACCGTCCCCGCCGTGCTCCTCGCCGGACTGATGATCTCCAACCTCATCGTCGCCGCCTTCAACCTCCTGCCCGGCCTTCCCCTCGACGGCGGTCGCATGCTCCGCGCAGTCGTCTGGAAGATCACCGGCAAACCCATGGCCGGCACCGTCGCCGCCGCCTGGGTCGGCCGCGCCCTCGCCGTCGCCGTCCTCATCGGCCTCCCCCTCCTCACCCACACCGGAGCCCTCGGCAACTCCACCAAGGACATCGGCGGCGTCGAAACCGTCACCGACGCACTCCTCGCCGCCATCCTCGCCGCCATCATCTGGACCGGCGCCGGCAACAGCCTCCGCATGGCCCGCCTCCGCGAACACCTCCCCGACCTCCGCGCCCGGACCCTCACCCGCCGCGCCGTCCCCGTCGAATCCACCACCCCCCTCTCCGAGGCACTCCGCCGCGCCAACGAAGCCGGCGCCCGCGCCCTCGTCGTCGTGGACGGACAGGGCGAACCCACCGCCCTCGTCCGCGAAGCCGCCATCGTCGGCGTCCCCACCCACCGCCGCCCCTGGGTCGCCGTCAGCGAACTCGCCCAGGACCTCACCGACGGCATGAAGATCCCCGCCGAACTCGCCGGAGAAGCACTCCTCGACCGCCTCCGCGCCAACCCCGCCACCGAATACCTCGTCGTCGAGGACACCGGCGAGATCTACGGAGTCCTCGCGACCGCCGACGTCGAACGCGCCTTCGTCGCCGCCATGGCCAGGCCCGACACCACCTGAACCCCCGCACCGGCCCGGCCCCGGCCACGTAAGGACACCCCAAATGGAGCAGGTAGTCTGACCGCATGTCCGAACCGACCGGTGCCGCCCGACGTCGCGGCCCCTTCAAGGTCGGGGACCAGGTCCAGCTCACCGACCCCAAGGGACGCCACTACACCTTCACGCTCGAAGCCGGGAAGAATTTCCACACCCACAAGGGTTCCTTCCCCCACGACGAGCTGATCGGTGCCCCCGAGGGCAGTGTTGTCCGCACCACGGGAAACGTCGCCTACCTCGCGCTGCGCCCCCTGCTCCCCGACTACGTCCTGTCCATGCCCCGCGGCGCCGCCGTGGTCTACCCCAAGGACGCGGGCCAGATCCTGGCCTTCGCCGACATCTTCCCCGGCGCCCGCATCGTCGAAGCCGGAGTGGGATCGGGCTCGCTCAGCAGCTTCCTGCTGCGCGCCATCGGTGACCAGGGCATGCTGCACTCCTACGAGCGCCGGCAGGACTTCGCCGACATCGCCCGGCAGAACGTCGAGCGCTACTTCGGCGGCCCCCACCCCGCGTGGCAGCTCACCGTCGGCGACCTCCAGGACAACCTCACCGACACCGAGGTCGACCGGGTCGTCCTGGACATGCTGGCCCCCTGGGAATGTGTCGAGCCGGTCTCCAAGGCCCTCGTACCGGGCGGCATCCTCTGCGCCTACGTCGCCACCACCACCCAGCTCGCCCGCACCGTCGAGACCATCCGCGAGCACGGCTCCTTCAACGAGCCCGCCGCCTGGGAATCGATGGTCCGCAACTGGCACGTCGAGGGACTCGCCGTCCGCCCCGACCACCGCATGATCGGGCACACCGGCTTCCTCGTCACCGCCCGCCGCCTCGCCGACGGCGTCGAACCGCCGCTGCGCCGCCGCCGCCCCTCCAAGGGCGCCTACGGCGACGACTACGACGGCCCCGGAAGCGGCAGCGGCTCCCGCGGCTGACGCCGCGTCACCACCCGGCCCACGCGCGCCGGATCACCGCTTCCACCGCAACACAACGACGCCGCCGCCGAGTTCACCCGCGCACCGGGTGAACTCGACGGCGGCGTCGTCGTGTTGCGGCAGCCACGCTCACCCCGCTGTTCCGCTGCCCTGTGACGTGTGGCACCATTCACGCCACCCCCACCGGCACCGCCTTCACAGGAGACACCGCGTGCAGACCTCCGACGTCCCGGACCTCGCGCACACCCGACCGCGTCCGGTGCACTGGCTCGCCACGGCCACCGCGATGGCCGCCGTCGTGGCCGCCGCCGGTCTGCTCCAGCCCGACGCCGCCACCGCCACCCAGACCGGCACCGCGTCCGCCGGACACACCGCTCCCGACACGGCTGCGGCGGCACGGCCCGCCCCCGACCCCGCCACCGCCGACCTCCCGCTGGACTGCGGGGACGTGACCGTACGCGTGACGGAGGAAGCGGCCGGGGACCTCGACGGCGACGGCAACCCCGAAACCGTGGCGGCCGCCCGCTGCGACGCCGGCTCGGGCACCCCGCCGCACGGCCTCTACGTCCTCACCACCACCAAGGACGGCGCCCCCCGCGTCGTGGCCACCCTCGTGAATCCCGCCGACCGCCGGAGCGTCACCGACCTGGACATACGCGACGGCCTCGTCCGGGCCCGGCTCCTCGGCTACTCCGGACCGGACATCCCGTCCTGCTGCCCCGACGAGGAGCAGCGGCTCACCTGGGAATGGGCGAACGGCGCCTTCGTACGGAGCACCCAGAACGCGTCACGGAGCGTCTGAGCCGGTCGCGGGGATCCACCCGGCGGACGGCGAGGAGTCACCACTCGCGTCGGAGCGTCACCGTGCACCGTGTCCGGTGACAGTCCGTGACACCGGCGGGACTACGCCGACGGCGTAACCCGACCCCCGCCGACCGGGTCGGCCCCCCGCGCGGCTACTCCGCGTCGGGCCCGTACACCTCGACCCTGTCCGAAACCCGACGCACATGAATGCAGTCACCCGGGCACTCCTTGGCCGAATCCACCACGTCCCGCAACAGCGGCAGCGGCACCCGCGTCGTGGCCCCCGGAGCCTGTAGCAGCTCGTCGTCCTCGCTCTTCACGTACGCCAGCCCGTCAATGTCCAGCTCGAACACATCCGGGGCGTACTGCGCACAGATCCCGTCACCGGTGCAGAGGTCCTGATCGATCCAGACCTCCAGCGCCTCACCGACCCCTGTGGCCACTTCGGTCGGAGCCTGCTGCTGCACGGTCATATCTCCTGCCGTTTCCTGCGTCGGATGAGACGATCTCGGGCAAGTCATGCCAGCCCTGACGGGTGTTGACCATCCCGACGATACAACCGGCCGCTTTCCGATGTTGAACGGTGGGTATTCCCCTGGCGTGAGGGAGAGCGCAAGGGTGAAGATCGGACACACCCCGACCGTCTTTGTGATCTAGGGGTTTTAATCACCACCTACCCAGGTAGGGTCAGGAAGCGTCCAGCTCCCCTTGGAGGAGGTGAGGACCGTGGCAGCCCACGACGACGACATCAACCGCGGCATCCGGCCCGGGCGAGGGTCTGAAGACCCGGCCGGCCAGGTTGCCTATCTCGAGCAGGAAATCGCCGTCCTGCGACGTAAGCTCGCCGACTCTCCGCGGCATACGCGAATTCTCGAAGAGCGCATCGTCGAACTGCAGACAAATCTGGCAGGCGTGTCCGCCCAGAACGAGCGGCTCGCCAACACGCTGCGTGAGGCCCGCGACCAGATCGTCGCCCTCAAGGAAGAGGTCGACAGACTCGCGCAGCCCCCCGCCGGATTCGGCGTCTTCCTACAGGCGAACGAGGACGACACGGCCGACATCTTCACCGGAGGCCGCAAACTCCGGGTGAACGTCAGCCCCGGCGTCGAGCTCGAACAGCTCCGGCGCGGCCAGGAAGTGATGCTCAACGAGGCCCTCAACGTGGTCGAGGCCATGGAGTTCGAACGGGCCGGGGACATCGTCACCCTCAAGGAGATCCTCGAGGACGGCGAGCGCGCCCTGGTCGTCGGGCACACCGACGAGGAACGGGTGGTACGGCTCGCCGAGCCGCTGCTCGACATCACCATCCGCGCCGGTGACGCCCTGCTGCTCGAACCCCGCTCCGGCTATGTCTACGAAGTGGTCCCCAAGAGCGAAGTCGAGGAGCTCGTCCTCGAAGAGGTCCCCGACGTCGACTACGACAAGATCGGCGGCCTCGGCGGCCAGATCGAGATGATCCGCGACGCCGTCGAACTCCCGTATCTCCACCCCGACCTCTTCAAGGAGCACGAACTCCGCCCGCCGAAGGGCATCCTGCTCTACGGCCCCCCCGGCTGCGGCAAGACACTCATCGCCAAGGCCGTGGCCAACTCACTCGCGAAGAAGGTCGCCGAAGTCAGCGGCAAGCCCGCCGGCAAGAGCTACTTCCTCAACATCAAGGGTCCGGAGCTCCTCAACAAATACGTCGGCGAGACCGAGCGGCACATCCGCCTGGTCTTCCAGCGGGCCCGTGAGAAGGCCAGCGAGGGCACTCCCGTCATCGTCTTCTTCGACGAGATGGAATCCCTCTTCCGCACCCGCGGATCCGGTGTCAGCTCGGACGTGGAGAACACCATCGTCCCCCAGCTGCTCGCCGAGATCGACGGTGTGGAGGGCCTGGAGAACGTCATCGTCATCGGCGCCTCCAACCGCGAGGACATGATCGACCCCGCGATCCTGCGGCCCGGCCGGCTCGACGTCAAGATCAAGATCGAGCGCCCGGACGCCGAGGCGGCCAAGGACATCTTCGCGAAGTACCTGCGGTCCTCGCTGCCCCTGCACGAGGACGACCTGTCCGAGCACAACGGCTCTCCCGAGTCCACCGTCCAGGGCATGATCCAGTCGGTGGTCGAGCGCATGTACACCGAATCCGAGGAGAACCGCTTCCTGGAGGTCACCTACGCCAACGGTGACAAGGAAGTCCTCTACTTCAAGGACTTCAACTCCGGAGCGATGATCCAGAACATCGTAGACCGTGCCAAGAAGATGGCGATCAAGGACTTCCTCGACGAGAACCAGCGAGGACTCCGCGTCAACCATCTCCTCCAGGCATGCGTGGACGAGTTCAAGGAGAACGAGGACCTGCCCAACACCACCAACCCGGACGACTGGGCCCGTATCTCCGGCAAGAAGGGCGAGCGGATCGTCTTCATCCGCACCCTCGTCACCGGAAAGCAGGGCGCCGACACCGGACGCTCCATCGACACGGTGGCCAATACCGGGCAGTACCTCTAGGACACAGACCGGCTGCGGATGTCCGGAAGGGCATCCGCAGCCGGTTGCTTTCCGCACCTTCCACGGCACGGGCCACGACACAGGCAATGACGGAAACGATCTCCCCACCAGTGCAGAGGCGTTTAGGCTCTGCGGTACCGCCGCGTGCCGCAGTGCGGGGACGGGCACCGCACGCGCACCGGAGAGACAGCGGTACTTGAGCGCCGTTCCCGAACGGGAGCGCCGCCGGGCAAGGAGGGCCGCATGACCGTACGGCGAGTAATGGGTATCGAGACGGAGTACGGCATCTCCGTCCCCGGCCAACCGAACGCCAATGCCATGCTCACCTCGTCCCAGATCGTCAACGCCTACGCGGCGGCGATGCACCGGGCGCGCCGCGCCCGCTGGGACTTCGAGGAGGAGAACCCGCTGCGGGACGCACGAGGCTTCGACCTCGCCCGCGAGGCCGCCGAGTCCAGCCAGCTCACCGACGAGGACATCGGGCTGGCCAACGTGATCCTCACCAACGGCGCACGGCTGTACGTCGACCACGCGCACCCCGAGTACAGCTCCCCGGAGATCACCAACCCGCGCGACGCCGTCCTCTGGGACAAGGCCGGCGAGCGCATCATGGCCGAGGCCGCCGAACGGGCCGGACAGCTCCCCGGCGCCCAGCCGATCCTTCTCTACAAGAACAACACCGACAACAAGGGCGCCTCCTACGGCACGCACGAGAACTACCTGATGAAACGGGAGACCCCGTTCTCGGACATCGTGCGGCACCTGACCCCGTTCTTCGTCTCCCGCCAGGTCGTCACCGGCGCCGGCCGCGTCGGCATCGGCCAGGACGGCCACGAGCACGGCTTCCAGATCAGCCAGCGGGCCGACTACTTCGAGGTCGAGGTCGGGCTGGAGACCACACTCAAACGGCCCATCATCAACACCAGGGACGAGCCGCACTCCGACGCCGAGAAATACCGCAGACTCCATGTGATCATCGGCGACGCGAATCTCTCGGAGATCTCCACCTATCTCAAGCTCGGCACGACCTCCCTGGTCCTCGCCATGATCGAGGACGGTTTCATCAACGTCGACCTGGCCGTCGACCAGCCCGTACGCACCCTCCACCAGGTCTCGCACGACCCGACCCTGGCCCAGCTGGTCACGCTGCGCAGCGGGCGGACACTCACCGCCGTACAGCTCCAGATGGAGTATTTCGAACTGGCGCGCAAATATGTCGAGGAGCGCTACGGCGCCGACGCGGACGAGCAGACCAGGGACGTACTCGGCCGTTGGGAGGACACGCTCAACCGGCTGGAGAACGACCCGATGAGCCTGTCGGGCGAGCTGGACTGGGTCGCCAAGAAGGAGATCCTGGAGGGCTACCGCCGCCGGGACAGCCTGGACTGGGACGCCGCGCGGCTGCACCTGGTGGACCTCCAGTACGCGGACGTGCGCCCCGAGAAGGGCCTGTACAACCGTCTGGTGGCCCGCGGCAGGATGCGCAGGCTGCTGGACGAACCGGACGTCGAACGGGCCGAGGCGAAGCCTCCCGAGGACACCCGCGCCTACTTCCGGGGCCGCTGTCTGGAGCAGTACGCGGACGACGTGGCCGCGGCCTCCTGGGACTCGGTCATCTTCGACCTGCCGGGCCGCGACTCGCTCCAGCGGGTACCGACCCTGGAACCCCTCCGGGGCACCCGTGAGCACGTGAAAGACCTGCTGGACCGGTGCCGCTCGGCCGAAGACCTGGTCCGGGTGCTCTCGGGCGGCTGAAACGGTCCCGGTGCGGGAATCATGGAGATGGCCCCCGGACGTTGCGAGAACTGCGGGGCCGATGTCGGACCCTGCTTGTAGGGTCGGATCTTGAAGGTCACATCGAGCGGGGCGAACCGAGCGGGGTGAGGGAAATGGCGACCAAGGACACCGGCGGCGGCCAGCAGAAGGCGACGCGTTCCACCGAGGACGTCGAGGAGCAGACCGAGGACGTACAGCAGTCCGAGGACCTCAAGGAGCGCCAGGAAAAGCTGTCCGACGACGTGGACTCCGTGCTGGACGAGATCGACGACGTCCTCGAGGAGAACGCCGAGGACTTTGTTCGCTCATTTGTTCAAAAAGGTGGCGAGTAGTCGTCGCCGACTGCCCGGGTTGAGCGACGGGCCGCGCGACATGCTCGGCGGACCGCTGCCGTGAGTGCCAGGAGCTGAAGGGGCGCGTGGTGCGGGGAAGGCTTCCCGTGCCGCGCGCGTCATCCGTCCCCCGCTCCTGCGGCGCAGGTGGATCACCGCCATGAGACGGGTAGGGTCCGGAGCGTACGGTGCTTCAACTGCAATTCGGCCATGGGCACGTTGGGGGACGATCCCGACCCGCCGCGCCGTGCCATCGCATATCTGGAGGGAAACGCGTGGAAGCCAACACTCGTAGCACCGGGCGTCTGCCGGCTGCCTTCCTGACGCCCGGTTCGGCCTCGTTCATGGACTTCCTGTCCGTCCATTCGCCGGAGATCCTGCCGGGCAACCGGGTGCTGCCGCCCGTCCAGGGTGCGATCGAGGCGCCGCACGGGACGACGATCGTCGCCGTGACGTTCGACGGCGGGGTCATCCTGGCCGGCGACCGGCGGGCCACCATGGGCAACATGATCGCGCAGCGCGACATCGAGAAGGTCTTCCCGGCCGACGAGTACTCGGCCGTGGGCATCGCGGGCACGGCGGGTCTCGCGGTGGAGATGGTCAAGCTCTTCCAGCTGGAGCTGGAGCACTTCGAGAAGGTCGAAGGCGCGCAGCTGTCCTTCGAGGGCAAGGCCAACCGGCTCTCCACCATGATCCGCAGCAATCTGGCCATGGCGATGCAGGGCCTGGCCGTGGTGCCGCTGTTCGCGGGCTGGGACGTGGACCGGGCGAAGGGCCGCATCTTCTCGTACGACGTCACGGGCGGCCGTTCCGAGGAGCACGGGTACGCGGCGACCGGCTCCGGCTCGCTCTTCGCGCGCGGTTCGATGAAGAAGCTGTTCCGTGAGGGGCTGACGGAGGAGCAGGCCGTCACGCTCGTCATCCAGGCCCTGTACGACGCGGCGGACGACGATTCGGCCACCGGCGGCCCGGATGTCGCGCGCAAGATCTATCCCCTCGTCAACATCATGAGTGACGAGGGTTTCCGCCGGGTCTCCGACGAGGAGTCCTCGCGGACCGCCCGCGCGATCATCGAGCGCCGGCTGGAGCAGCCGGACGGTCCGCGCGCCGAGTTGCTCTGAGGCCCGGCCTCTTCTGATCGGATCAGACATGTCACTGACAGGAAGGGACGGATAGCCGGTGTCGACGCCGTTCTATGTCTCACCCCAGCAGGCCATGGCCGACCGGGCGGAGTACGCCCGCAAGGGCATCGCCCGCGGTCGCAGCCTGGTTGTGCTGCAGTACGCCGACGGCATCGTCTTCGTCGGTGAGAACCCGTCCCGCGCGCTGCACAAGTTCAGCGAGATCTACGACCGGATCGGTTTCGCCGCCGCCGGGAAGTACAACGAGTACGAGAATCTGCGCATCGGCGGGGTCCGCTACGCGGATCTGCGCGGATACACCTACGACCGTGACGATGTGACGGCCCGTGGGCTGGCCAACGTGTACGCGCAGACGCTGGGCACGATCTTCTCCAGCGCCGGTGAGAAGCCGTACGAGGTGGAGCTGGTCGTCGCGGAGGTGGGTGCGACGGCCGACGGGGACCAGATCTACCGGTTGCCGCACGACGGGTCGATCGTGGACGAGCACGGTTCGGTGGCGGTGGGCGGCAGTTCGGAGCAGATCAGTACGTTCCTGGACCAGCGGCACCGTGACGGCATGTCGCTCGCGGAGGCACTGAAGCTGGCCGTGCAGGCGCTGTCGCGGGACACCAACGGCGGTGAGCGGGAGATTCCCGCCGAGCGGCTGGAGGTGGCGGTGCTGGACCGGACGCGACCGCAGCAGCGGAAGTTCAAGCGTGTGGTGGGCCGTCAGCTCGCCCGGCTGCTGGAGGCGGACGGTGCGGCGTCCACACCGACGGACGCCCCGTCGGACGTCGAGGGCTCCGAGGGGTCCGGCGACGCCGAGAAGTGAGCACTGTCCTGGAGCGGTGAGAGCGCGTGGTTCTCCCGGTGCCCCGGACCGCCTGTGCGGCGGTCCGGGGCACCGGTCTGTCCGGGGCGTCGTGGTCGGTGTTCAGTGGTCGGTTTTCAGTGGGGCGGGGGCGCGGTCGAGCCGCGTTCCACCAGCGTGACGGGGAGCACGGTGTTCCGGGGTGCGCGGCCGTCGAGGATGGCGAGCAGCGCCGCCATTCCCTGTTCGCCGACCTGTTCGGCGGGCAGCCGCACCGTGGTCAGTTCGGGTTCGACCGCCGTGGCGAGGGCGAGGTCGTCGAAGCCGGTGACGGAGAGGTCGGCGGGCACGCGCAGGCCGAGTTTCCGGGCGGCCTTGACGGCGCCGGCGGCCAGGATGTCGCTGTCGCAGACGAGGGCGGTGGGCCGGGGGCCGGGGCCGCTGAGGGCGTGTTCGGCCGCCCGGCGGGCCTCGTGCACCTCCAGGGGTGAGGTGACGGTGCGTACGAGGGCGCCGGGCGTGTCCCGTACGGACCGGGCGAGGGCGTCGGCCCGTTCGGCGAAGGTCCAGGAGGTCACGGCCGAGGCGAGGTGGACGAGGCGCCGGTGGCCGAGCCCCAGCAGATGGTCGGTGATCATGCGCATGGCGCCGGCGATGTCGAAGTTGACGTGTGCGGCGGCGCCGGACTCGTCCGGGTCGCTGTCGAGCATCACCAGGGGGAGGTCGGTGCCGCGCAGGGCGGCGAGCGCGTCGGCCGGGATGGAGGAGGCGATGACGCCGTCGAGGGCGGCCTGTGCGTTGGCGAAGGGGTCCTTGGCGGGGCCGATGCCTTCGGGCGAGGGGTAGATCACGACGCCGAAGCTGTGCGCGGCGGCGACGGTGGCGGCGCCGGTGTAGACGCGGGCGAAGAACTCGTGGGGGAGCGCGGGGACGACGAGGAGGGCGGTCCGGGTGCGGCCGAGGCGGAGGTTGCGGGCGGCGAGGTTGGGGCGGTAGCCGAGTTCGCGGGCGGTGTCGCGGACATGTCCGGCGGTGCGTTCGGAGACCCGGCCGGGCCACTTGTCGCCGAGCACGAGGGAGACGGTGGCCTGGGACACCCCGGCGGCGCGTGCCACGTCCCTGCTGGTGGGGCGGGCGGCCGTGCCGGGGAAAGGGCCGGGGCCGGGCCGGTGGCCTCCGGGCGGCGGCTCTGCCATGGGTGTCGTCCTCCGTGGTGACTGCGGCCCGGCGGCGGCCGGAGCGCGTGCGGGGGAGCGCGTGTCCTCCCGGCCGGGGCCCGTATCCGGTGGACCGGCGGGCATCGGACATGGTACGTATGAGGGCGGACGTTATACGTACAACTTGATGATGCCGGGTGAACCGGGGGACCGAAGGGGGAGCCATGGCCGCGGGCTACGCGGACATTCTGGGGACGCCGTACGCCGCGCGGCTGCTGGCCGGCACGCTCGTCGGGCGGCTGCCCAGCGCCACGGGGCACATCGCGATCGTCCTGTTCGTCCGCGACGCGGGCGGCGGCTACACCCTGGCCGGCGCCCTCGCGGCGGTCTACGGGCTGTCGACCGCGGTCGGCCAGCCGCTGCTCGGCCGGGCCGTGGACCTGTTCGGCCAGCCGCGCGTGCAGCTCCCCGCCGCGGTGCTGTCCGCCCTCGGCATGGTCCTCCTCGCCGTCACGGGCATCGACCCGCTGCCCCTGGCCTACGCGGCCGCGGTGGTCGCCGGATTCTTCACCCCGCCGCTCGAAGGCGGTCTGCGGGCGCTGTGGCCGAGCGTGCTCCAGCGGGAGGACCGGGTGCACCGCGCGTACGCCATGGACGCCGTGGCGCAGGAGGTGATGTTCACGGCGGGCCCGCTGTTCGTCACCCTGCTCGTCGCGCTGTGGTCGCCGGGCGCCGCGCTGCTCGTCATCAACGCCATCGGTGTCCTCGGCGCGCTCTCCGTCGTCCTGTCGAAACCCTCGCGCGCCTGGCGTTCGGCGCCCCGTGAGGCGCACTGGCTCGGCGCGCTGCGTTCGCCGGGACTGCTCGCCCTCCTCGCCGCGTTCCTCTTCGTCGGTCTTGCGCTCGGTTCCATCACCGTGGCAGGGGTGGCGTACGCGGACGACCAGGGACGCGAGTCGGTGTACGGCTGGCTGATGGCCGCGCTCGGCCTGGGCGCGCTGGTGGGCGGGCTGGCGTACGGCGCGCGGCAGTGGACGGGGAGCCCCGAACGCCGGCTGGTGGGCATCGTCGCGCTGCTCGCGGCCGGTTATCTGCCGCTGGCGCTGACTCCCGGGGTGGTGGCCATGACCGGGCTGGCGGTGCTGTCCGGGGTGTTCCTGGCGCCCGCGCTGGCGTGCGCGTTCATCGTGGTCGACCGGCACGCCCCGCGCGGCACGGTCACGGAGGCGTTCTCCTGGCTGGTCACGACGTTCGGGGTGGGCGCCGCGTTCGGTACGGGGGTGGCGGGCCCGGCGGTGGAGCTGGCCGGGACCTCGGCGAGCTTCGCCGTGGCGGGGGCGGGCGGTGTCGCGGCGCTGCTGGTCCTGCTGGCCACCCGGGGAGTCCTCACGGCTCCCGGTGGAGAGACCGCCGAAGGCGCCGGAGACGAAAATGATCGCAACGGTGCGGCCCAACCCGGTTTCAGCTCAGGCCGTCAGGCGTAATGTTCAGACATGGACCGACGCATTTTCGGGCTGGAGAACGAGTACGGCGTCACGTGCACCTTCAGGGGGCAGCGCCGGCTGTCACCTGACGAAGTGGCGCGCTACCTCTTCCGCCGTGTTGTGTCATGGGGCCGCAGCAGCAACGTCTTCCTGCGGAACGGCGCCCGCCTCTACCTCGACGTGGGGTCGCATCCGGAATACGCGACACCCGAATGCGACAACGTGACCGAGCTGGTCACGCACGACAAGGCGGGCGAGCGCATTCTGGAAGGGCTGCTCGTCGACGCCGAACGCCGCCTGCACGAGGAGGGAATCGCGGGCGACGTCTATCTCTTCAAGAACAACACCGATTCGGCCGGAAACTCCTACGGCTGCCACGAGAATTATCTCGTCGCCCGGCACGGGGAATTCTCCCGGCTCGCGGACATCCTCATCCCGTTCCTGGTCACCCGGCAGTTGATCTGCGGGGCCGGCAAGGTGCTCCAGACGCCGCGCGGCGCGGTCTACTGCGTCAGTCAGCGTGCCGAGCACATCTGGGAGGGGGTCAGCTCCGCGACCACCCGTTCCCGGCCGATCATCAACACCCGTGACGAGCCGCACGCGGACGCGGAGCGGTACCGCCGGCTGCATGTGATCGTCGGCGACTCGAACATGTCCGAGACCACGATGCTCCTCAAGGTCGGCGCGACGGATCTCGTGCTGCGCATGATCGAGGCGGGCACGGTGATGCGTGACCTCACGCTGGAGAACCCGATCCGGGCGATCCGCGAGGTCAGCCACGACATCACCGGTCAGCGCAAGGTGCGGCTGGCCAGCGGGCGTGAGGCGTCGGCCATCGAGATCCAGCGGGAGTACTACGAGAAGGCCGTGGACTTCGTGGACCGCCGGGGCATCCGCACCGGCACCGTCGAGCAGGTCCTGGAGCTCTGGGGCCGGGCACTGGACGCCATCGAGGCGGAGGACCTGGACCGGATCGGTACGGAGATCGACTGGGTCATGAAGTACAAGCTCCTGGAGCGCTACCGGGCGAAGCACAACATGACCATGTCCCACCCGCGAGTGGCGCAGATAGACCTCGCCTACCACGACATCCACCGCCGCCGGGGGCTCTACTACCTGCTGGAGAAGCGCGGCCAGGCGGCCCGGATCTGCAACGACATGAAGATCTTCGAGGGCAAGTCCGTGCCCCCGCAGACCACCCGGGCGCGGCTGCGCGGGGACTTCATCCGGCGGGCCCAGGAGCAGCGGCGGGACTTCACCGTCGACTGGGTCCATCTCAAGCTCAACGACCAGGCGCAGCGCACGGTGCTGTGCAAGGACCCCTTCCGTTCGGTGGACGACCGGGTGGAGAAGCTGATCGCCGGCATGTGACGGCCGGGGCGGCCGACGGCTGTCCGGAACGTGTCCTGGGCCCCGTACGTTCTCGTGCGGGGCCCTTGTCATGGCTCCGGTGCTGTCCGCCGGGCAGGGCCTAGAGTGGCGGGCGACCACAACCGTCCGCCTGAGATCTGAGGAATTCGTGCGCCGACTTGCCGGCCTCATCGTCATCCCCCTCCTGCTGCTGTCCACAGCGGCCTGCGGTGACGACGGAGGCTCCGACTCCACCTCGTCCAAGAACGGGCTTCCCGAGATCACCGCGGGTGCCAAGTTCGGTGAGAAGCCCACGCTGACGAAGGGGAAGGGTGATCCGCCGAAGGAGCTGGAAACCGATGTCATCAGTGAGGGTGACGGAGCGACGCTCAAGAAGGGCGACGCGATTCAGGTCAATTACCTGGGTCAGTCGTGGGATTCGACGAAGCCCTTCGACAACAGCTTCGATCGCAAGGCTCCTTTCGATCTGACGCTCGGCGCCGGGATGGTCATCCAGGGCTGGGACAAGGGTCTGGAGGGCCAGAAGGTCGGCAGCCGTGTGATGCTCGGCATTCCGCCGGAGCTGGGTTACGGGGCGCAGGGCCAGGGCGACATCAAGCCCAACGCGACGCTGGTGTTCGTCGTGGACATCCTGAAGGCGACTCAGGTCCCGACCACCGCGAAGGGCACCGAGGTCGCGCAGGACAACATCGATCTGCCGAAGGTCGGGGTCAACGACGACGGCAAGGCGCCCACGGTCACGATCCCGAAGTCGGACCCGCCGACGAAGCTCGTCTCGAACTACGTGCTGGAGAGCAAGGGCGAGGCCGTCAAGGCGACCGACTCGGTGGTGCTGAACTACGAGGCGCTGGTGTGGAAGGGCGCGAAGACCTTCGACAGCACCTGGAAGAACGGGAAGACCGTCACGTTCCCGCTGCCGCAGCTGACCCTCAAGGGGCTGAAGGACGGTGTCGTGGGCAAGAAGGTCGGCAGCCGTGTGCTGGTCGTGATCCCGCCCGCCGACGGGTTCGGGGACAAGGAGCAGCAGGGCATCCCGAAGAACTCCACTCTGGTGTTCGCCGTGGACATCCTGGCGAAGGTGTAACACTGTCCCGGTTGCCGCGTTCATCATTTAGAGGAGCAGTTCAGTGAGCATCGAGAAGCCCGAGATCGACTTCCCGGGTGGCGAGCCGCCGGCCGACCTGGAGATCAAGGACATCTGGGAGGGCGACGGCGCCGTGGCGAAGGCGGGCGACACCGTCTCCGTCCACTACGTGGGTGTGGCGTTCTCCACGGGTGAGGAGTTCGACGCCTCCTGGAACCGGGGTACGCCGCTGCGCTTCCAGCTCGGTCAGGGGCAGGTCATCTCCGGCTGGGACCAGGGTGTGCAGGGCATGAAGGTCGGCGGCCGTCGTCAGCTGACGATCCCGTCGCACCTGGCGTACGGCGAGCGCGGCGCGGGCGGTGGCGCGATCGCTCCGGGCGAGACGCTGATCTTCGTCTGTGATCTCGTCTCCGCCTGATCACCGTCCCGTCGCTGCCTGACCGCCCGGTGCGCGCCGTGTGAGCGCTGTCCGGCGGTGTCCGATCGGTGTCGTTGTCCGACCGGTCGTGGACGTACGAGGGCCCATGCCGTCCGGCGTGGGCCCTCGGCTTTGTCGCGGGGGCGCCGGGCGGTACGGTCGACGCGCGGATGCGGCACGATCTGATGAGGTGTGGGGCGTCGATGGCCATTGCCAAGGCCGAGCGGTTGATGAATCTCGCGTTGTGCCTGCTCGGCACCCGGCGCCCGCTCAGCAAGCGCGAGTTGCGCGAATCCATCGAGGCGTATCTGGAAGCCGGCTCGGACGACTCCTTCAACCGGATGTTCGAGCGGGACAAGGACGATCTCCGCGAACTCGGCCTGGTCATCGAGACGGTGGAGAACCTCGACGGTGAGATCGGCTATCTGGCCCGCCGGGACAGCAACCGGCTGCCGGCCATCACCCTCGACGCCGAGGAGGCCGCGGCGCTCGGGCTCGCCGCGAAGGTGTGGCAGCAGGCGCGGCTCGCGGGCGCGGCCAGCGGCGCGCTCCAGAAGCTGCGGGCGGCGGGGATGCCGGAGGCCGAGGACGCCTACGAGGCCCACCACAGCGCCCTGGAGCCCCGTATTCCGGTGCACGAGGCGGCGTTCGAGCCGTTGATGCTGGCGTGCCGGGACCGCAGGCCGGTGGTCTTCGACTACCGGAAGGCGAACGCGGCCAGGCCCGAGCAGCGCCAGGTGGAGCCGTGGACGCTGGAGTGCTGGCGGGGCCACTGGTATCTCGCCGGATGGGACCGGGAGCGCGGGGCGGAGCGGGTGTTCCGGCTGTCCCGGATCAGTGGCCGGGTGCGGGCGCGGACCGGGGCGTTCACGGTGCCGGTGCCGGACGTCGTCACGGTGCGGGAGACGGTGGAGAGCTGGGCGGGGGAGACGGCGACGCGTTCGGCGCTGATCCGGCTGCGCACCGAGAGCGGTTACCCGCTGCGGGCGCGGGCGGTCTCCTCGCGGGAACTGGGCGACGGCTGGGACGAGTTGGAGATTCCGTACGGTCACGGGCTGGACGCCTGGCTGGTGGAGTTCGGCCCCGACGTGGTCGTGCTGGAGCCCGCGGACCTGCGGGCCGATGTCGTGGAGCGGCTGCGCGCCGTGGCCAAGGGCTGAGGGGGACTCGTACACATCATGGCTGCCAACGCCATCGACCAGACGCGGCGGATGCTGTCGCTGGTGACGTATCTGCGGGAGCGGCCGGGCGCCCATGTCAGCGATGTGGCGCGGGCCTTCGGGATCACCGAGGACGAGCTGATCTCCGATCTCGACGTGCTGCCCATGTGCGGGACGAGCTTCCGCGGCGGGGATCTGCTGGACATCGACACCGACGGCGACCGGATCTGGTGGCACAACCCGGACGACGTCGCGGAGCCGCTGCGGCTGGCGGCGGACGAGGCGACGGCGCTGCTGGTGGCGGCGCGCGCGGTGGCCACGCTGCCGGGACTGCGGGAGAGCGACCGGCAGGCGCTGCTGCGGGCCACGGCGAAGCTGGAGGCGGCGGCGGGCGAGGCGGCCGGTGCCAGCTCGCGGCTGTCGGTCATCTTCGAGTCCGAGGGCGGGGTGTTCGCCGAGGTCGACCGGGCGATCTCGGAGCGGCGGCGGCTGTGGCTGCGCTACTACTCACCGGCGCGGGACGAGCTGACCGAGCGTGAGGTCGATCCGATCAGGCTGTTCGCGGTGGGGCACACGTACATGGAGGCGTGGTGCCGGCTGTCGGAGGCGCGGCGTACGTTCCGGCTGGACCGGGTGGCGGAGATCCGCCTCCTGGACGCGCCGGCCGCGCCCCCGGAGCTGGAGCTGCGGGATCTGTCGGAGGGGCTGGTGCAGCCGTCGGCGGAGGACCCTGAGGTGGTGGTCGAGGTGGGGCCGGGCGGACGCTGGGTCGCCGAGTACTACCCGCACGACAGCGCGGAGGAGCTGCCCGGCGGGGGGATGCGGATCACCCTGCGTACCCCGGCGCCCGCGTCCCTGCGGCGGCTCGCGCTGCGGCTGGGCGGCGACGGCCGTATCACCTCGCCGCCGGAGCTGGCGGAGAGCGCGCGGCGGGCGGCCGGTGAGGCGCTGGCGGCGTACGACTCGGTCGGGACCGACACGGTCGGGGCACCGGACCGCGAGCGGGGCCGGGACCAGGACCGGGACCCGGGGGTCGGGGGAACAGGTCCGTGAGGAGTGCTTTTCCGGTGCCGGAGTCCCGGGCGCCGGTCCTGTTCCAGGCGGCCTGTCCCGAGTGCCGGGCCCGTTTCGAGCTGTCGCCGGGCGCGCTGCGGCTGGCGATCGGCGCGAGCCGCCGTACGACGTTCTACTCGTTCACCTGTCCCGAGTGCGAAGCGGCGGTGCGCAGGCCCGCCGGGGAGCGCATCGTCGAGCTGCTCACCGGCGGTGGGGTGCGGACGCTGCGGCTCCATTCGACGCCCTGACCCTTCTGTCCGGCCTCCGACCCTCCAACGAAAGGGCTCCGCGCATGTTCTGGGCCATGCTCGCCGTCGCTCTCGGATTCTGCGGGATCGTCGTCCTCGGTGTTCTCGCGACGCGGGTGTTCGTCGAGGCGCGGCGGCTCGGTGACCAGGTCGCCGCCACGGCCCGGCGGATCGACCGGGCGGCGGAGGAGCTGGAGATCGCCGCGACGCGTCTGGCGCGGACCGGGGACGCCGTCCGGTAGATGAGTGCACCCTCCCGGCATCCTCGGTGCGGGCGGTAGGGTGACGAAGCGGTCCCGTACCGGAGGCGGGGGCCGTCGGCGGGAGTACGCACAGGCATTGCCCTGCGTTTACCCCTGCGGGTTACGATCGCTGCCAGCGTGACGGTCGACTTCTGGCCGTCCGTGGTCCCAGACTCCTGTCGCCTCGGTGAAGAAGGTAACGCTATGGGTAGGCTCGGCCCCACCGAGATCATTCTTATTCTTGTCGTCATCATCCTGCTCTTCGGTGCGAAGAAGCTTCCCGACATGGCCCGTTCGCTCGGCAAGTCGGCGCGCATCCTCAAGAGCGAGGCCAAGGCGATGAAGTCCGACGACAAGAGCGGCACGGTTCCGACCGACCCGCCGACCACGACCCCCGCCGACCCGGAGCAGCCCGCGCCCCGGACCATCCAGGCCGCGCCCGGCGATGTCACCAGCTCGCGTCCCGTCGCCGAGCCCACCGACTCGACCAAGCGCTGATCCGACCCCCTGGGCCGATGCACGCACCGGGCACGGTGACGGCCTGCCGCACGAGATGAGGACGTGGGTTGCCCAAGTCTGCCCGCACCGAGGAGAAGGATCCCGAGGGGCGCATGCCGCTCGTGGAGCACCTTCGTGAGCTGCGCAACCGGCTGTCGAAGGGGCTGCTCGCGATCGTCGTGGTGACGATCGTGGCCGTGTTCTACAGCGAGCAGATCATGTCGTTCCTCTCCGAGTCGGTGCCCAAGTGTGAGAACGGGCTCCAGGAGAGCGACGGCGGCAACTGCGCGGTCGTCTCGTTCAACACCCTCACCTCGCCCTTCACCACGACGATCCGGGTCAGCCTCACGGCCGGCGTCATCGTGGCGAGCCCGGTCTGGCTCTACCAGCTGTGGGCGTTCATCGCGCCGGGCCTGCACAAGAACGAGAAGAGGTACACGTACGCGTTCGTGGCGAGCGCCGTGCCGCTGTTCACCGCCGGCGCCTACCTCGCGTACATCATCCTGCCCATCAGCGTGAAGGTGCTCATCAGCCTGACGCCGGAGGGCTCCTCCAACATCCTCTCGCTCGACGAGGTCCTCGACTTCACCACCCGCATGGTGCTGGTCTTCGGGCTCGCCTTCGAGCTGCCGCTGGTGCTGGTCATGCTGAACATGACCGGCATCGTCACCGGCCGCCGGATGGCCGGCTGGTGGCGGGGCGTCGTCATGGGTGTCTTCGTCTTCGGCGCCGTGATCACTCCCACCACCGACCCCGTGGGCATGCTCGCGCTTGCCGGACCGATCGTGATCCTCTACTTCGGCGCGGTCGGCTTCTCCCTCGTGAACGACCGGCGCAGGCGGCGGGGAGATCCCGACACCGAACTGGACGACGACGAGGCGTCCGACCTGAACCACCTGCCGGAGCATGTCGGCGCGGTCGAGCCGGTGTCCGCCACCGCCGTCCTGCCGGAGCAGGCGGACAGCAGCCGGTCGAGCCGTGTGAACGGCTACGACGACATCACCTGAGCGGGATCGGACCGGCCGGACCGTGACCAGCGAGATCAGCCTGCTCGTCAATCCCGTCGCCGGGCGAGGCCGGGGCGCGCGTGCCGCGCAGCCCGCCGCCCGCGCGCTCAGGGACGCCGGGTACTCCGTCCGTACGGTGGTCGGCACCGACGCCGCCGACGCGCTGCGGCGGGCCCGTGAGGCCGTCGCGGCCGGTACGGACGCGCTGATCGCCGTCGGCGGGGACGGGCTGGTCTCCCTCGCGCTCCAGGCGGTCGCCGGTACGGACACCCCGCTCGGTGTGGTGGCCGTCGGCACCGGCAACGACTACGCGCGGGCGCTCGGGCTGCCGGTGCGGGACCCGGCGGCGGCCGGGCGGATCGCGGCCGACGCGCTCGCACACGGCCGGGCCCGGGAACTGGACCTGGGGCGGGTCGCGGGCCGCTGGTTCGGTACGGTCCTCGCCTCCGGCTTCGACTCACGCGTCAACGACCGCGGCAATCGCATGCGTTGGCCGAACGGGCGCTTCAAGTACGACCTGGCGATGCTGGCCGAACTGGCCGCGTTCCGGCCGGTGCCCTACCGCGTCACCCTGGACGACGGCGTCGAGCGCGAGATCGAGGCGACCCTCGTCGCCGTCGGGAACGGCACCTCCTACGGAGGCGGCATGCGGATCTGCGCGGGCGCCGCCATGGACGACCGGCTCTTCGACGTGACCGTCGTCGGCGACTGCGGGCGCGCCACCCTGCTGACGGTCTTCCCGCGTGTCTACCGGGGCACCCACCTGGACCATCCCCGGGTCACCGTCCACCGCACCCGGACGATCACCCTCGCCGCCCCGGGCCTCACCGGCTACGCCGACGGGGAGCCGCTCGGCCCGCTGCCGCTGACCGCCGAGTGCGTCACCGGGGCCGTACGGGTGCTGATACCGGGCCCCTGACCGGCCCCGGTACCGCGCCCGTAAAGATCGCGACGACTGTCAGAGGTGCCGGGTAGGCTCGTGAGCAAGATGACAGAGGACCTCACACCGGCCGAGCGGTACGCCGCCGCCCGTACCCGCGCAGCCGAGCAGGCCACCGCACTCGCCCCGTTCCGCGAGATGTACGACTTCGGGCTCGACCCGTTCCAGATCGAGGCGTGCCGGGCGCTGGAGTCCGGCAAGGGCGTCCTGGTCGCGGCGCCCACCGGCTCCGGCAAGACGATCGTCGGTGAGTTCGCCGTGCACCTGGCCCTCGCCGAGGGCCGTAAATGCTTCTACACCACCCCCATCAAGGCCCTGTCCAACCAGAAGTACGCCGACCTGGCGAAACGCTACGGCGCGGACCGGGTCGGACTGCTCACCGGCGACAACAGCGTCAATTCCGACGCCCCGGTGGTCGTCATGACCACCGAGGTCCTGCGCAACATGCTGTACGCGGGCTCCCAGTCGCTGTCCGGGCTCGGCTATGTGGTGATGGACGAGGTCCACTACCTCTCCGACCGGTTCCGGGGCGCCGTCTGGGAAGAGGTGATCATCCACCTGCCGGAGTCCGTGACCCTGGTCTCCCTGTCGGCGACCGTCTCCAACGCCGAGGAGTTCGGCGACTGGCTGGACACGGTGCGCGGCAGCACCGAGGTCATCGTCTCCGAGCACCGGCCCGTGCCGCTGTGGCAGCACGTCTTCGCGGGCCGCCGCATGTACGACCTCTTCGAGGAGAGCACCGACCACGGCGGCCGGGGCGGGGCGCGCCGCGAGGTCAACCCCGACCTCGTCCGGCTGGCCCGGATGGAGAACCAGCGCACGTACAACCCGCGTGAGCGCCGGCGCGGCAAGATGGTCCGCGAGGCGGACCGGGAGCGCGAGCGCCGGCAGCGCGGCAGGATCTGGACGCCGGGACGGCCCGAGGTCATCGAGCGGCTGGACGCCGAGGGCCTGCTGCCCGCCATCACCTTCATCTTCAGCCGGGCCGGCTGCGAGGCGGCCGTACAGCAGTGCCTGTTCGCGGGACTGCGGCTGAACGACGACGGCGCGCGCGCCGAGGTCCGCCGGATCGTGGAGGCGCGCACCGCGTCCATCCCCACCGAGGACCTGCACGTCCTCGGGTACTACGAATGGCTGGAGGGCCTGGAGCGCGGTATCGCCGCCCACCACGCCGGGATGCTCCCGACGTTCAAGGAGGTCGTCGAGGAGCTGTTCGTGCGCGGGCTGGTCAAGGCCGTCTTCGCGACCGAGACGCTGGCGCTCGGCATCAACATGCCCGCCAGGTCCGTCGTCCTGGAGAAGCTCGTCAAGTGGAACGGCGAGCAGCACGCCGACATCACGCCCGGCGAGTACACCCAGCTGACCGGCCGGGCGGGCCGGCGCGGCATCGACGTCGAGGGCCACGCGGTGGTCCTGTGGCAGCGCGGCATGGACCCGGGGGCGCTCGCGGGACTCGCGGGCACCCGTACGTATCCGCTGCGCTCCAGCTTCCGCCCCTCGTACAACATGGCCGTCAATCTTGTGCACCAGTTCGGGCGGCACCGGTCGCGGGAGCTGCTGGAGACGTCGTTCGCGCAGTTCCAGGCGGACAAGTCGGTGGTGGGGATCTCCCGGCAGGTGCAGAAGAACGAGGACGGGATGGAGGGCTACCGGGAGGGCATGACCTGCCATCTCGGTGACTTCGGGGAGTACGCGCGGCTGCGCCGCGAACTCAAGGACCGGGAGACGGAGCTGGCCAAGCAGGGCGCCACACAGCGCCGGGCCGCCGCCGCGACGTCGCTGGAGAAGCTCAAGCCCGGCGATGTCATCCATGTCCCGACCGGCAAGTTCGCGGGGCTCGCGCTGGTGCTCGACCCCGGTCTGCCGGCCGGGCGCGCCAACGGGCACCGGGGCGTGGAGTATCACGACGGTCCCCGGCCGCTGGTCCTGACCGCCGAGCGGCAGGTCAAGCGGCTCGCGGCGATGGACTTCCCGGTCCCGGTCGAGGCGCTGGACCGGATGCGGATTCCCAAGAGCTTCAACCAGCGTTCGCCCCAGTCCCGCCGGGATCTGGCCTCGGCGCTGCGCACCAAGGCCGGTCATCTCGCGCCGGAGCGGCACCGCAAGGGGCGTGCCCCGGCCGCCGACGACCGGGAGATCGCCCGGCTGCGCACCGAACTGCGGGCGCACCCCTGCCACGGCTGCGACGAGCGTGAGGACCACGCGCGGTGGGCCGAGCGCTATCACCGGCTGCAACGGGACACCCGGCAGCTGGAGCGGCGGATCGAGGGCCGGACGAACACGATCGCCCGTACCTTCGACCGGATCGTCGCCCTCCTCACGGAGATGGACTATCTGCGCGGCGACGAGGTCACCGCCAACGGCAGGCGTCTGGCCCGGCTCTACGGCGAGTTGGACCTGCTCGCCAGCGAATGTCTGCGCGAAGGGGTGTGGGAGGGGCTCTCCCCGGCCGAACTGGCCGCGTGCGCCTCGGCGTTGGTCTTCGAGGCCCGTCAGTCGGACGACGCCGTATCGCCCCGGGTGCCCGGTGGCGCGGCCAAGGCGGCGCTCGGCGAGATGGTCCGTATCTGGGGCCGGCTCGACGCCCTGGAGGAGGACTTCAAGATCAACCAGGCCGAGGGGGTCGGCCAGCGGGAGCCGGACCTGGGCTTCGCGTGGGCCGTGCACCTGTGGGCGTCGGGCAAGGGTCTGGACGAGGTGCTGCGCGACGCCGAGATGCCGGCCGGTGACTTCGTCCGGTGGTGCAAGCAGGTGATCGACGTCCTCGGGCAGATCGCCGCGGCGGCGCCCCGCGAGAACAGCACGATCGGGAAGAACGCGCGCAAGGCGGTCGACGCGGTGCTGCGGGGAGTGGTGGCGTACAGCTCGGTGGGGTGAACCGGCGGGGTGAACCGGCGGGAGCGGTGGCCGGGGTCCCCGCGGACCGGTGCCCGGGTCTCGCCGCCGGGCGGCCGATGCCACGGGGGCGCGGTGCGTAGTGCTCCTGCCGGGCGTACGCGCGGGACCCGGTAGGCACGGGGGAGGGTGCTGCGTCCCGGGGGTCCAGCGCGGTGGGCTCGGCCGGTGGGGAGCGTTGGCCGGGGCCTCCGCCGGTGTCCGGCGGGTCCTCGCGGACCGGTGGCCGGGTCTCGCCGCCGGGCGGCCGATGCCACGGGGGCGCGGTGCGTAGTGCTCCTGCCGGGCGTACGCGCGGGACCCGGTAGGCACGGGGGAGGGTGCTGCGTCCCGGGGGTCCAGCGCGGTGGGCTCGGCCGGTGGGGAGCGTTGGCCGGGGCCTCCGCCGGTGTCCGGCGGGTCCTCGCGGACCGGTGGCCGGGTCTCGCCGCGAGGCGGGCCCTCGTGCTCGTGCCGGACGTACTCGCGTACGCGTGGGACCCGGGCAACGCGAAGCACCCCGTACTCCCCGGGGGTACGGGGCGCTCCGGGTGGGTGAAAGCCCGCCGGACCGGCCCGGTCCGGCGGGTGTCAGATGGTCAACCGCTCTGCCAGACGCACCAGTTCCGGGGTGCGCAGCACGCGGTCGCCGTGCCCGGGGAGCGTCACGTGGAGGACGTCCGTCCAGCGGCGGGGGATCGCGGTGAAGCCGTACACGGCGCCCGCGAGAGCGCCGGTGACCGCCGCGACCGTGTCCGTGTCGCCACCCAGATCGATCGCCGCCGTCAGGGACGCCTCGAAGGACCGTGTGGTGCGCAGCGCCCAGAGCGCCGAGCCCAGACACGGCCACACCGCGCCGTTGAACTCCGTGGCGTCGTCCGGGTGCCAGCCCGGGTCGAGCACCGTGGCCCAGCGCGCACGCCGGTCCTCCCGTACGCCGTCGAGCGCGCCGGGTACGGCGGCCACCGGATCGCCGCCGTCCAGCGCCACCCGGATCAGCTCGTGCAGCACCGCCGTGCCCTCCCACGCCGCCGGGTCGCCGTGGGTGAGTGCCGCGATCCGGCGGGCCGCCGACATGGTGGCGGCCCGTCCCGAGGCGGCGAAGTGCACGGCGGGGGTGGCGGCCCGCATCAGCGAGCCGTTTCCCGCGGCCCGTCCGGAGCGCCGGAAGTGGACCGAGGCGGCGCGGTCCCACGGCTCGCCGCTCAGCAGGACCTGTTCGGTCTGGAGCCCGATGTCGTGGGGGCCGGCCGCGGCCCAGCGGCGGAACCGGTCGAAGAGGTCGGGAAGGTCGAGGCCGCCGCGTTCCAGCAGCGACTCGCCGACGAGGACCGCCATCTGGGTGTCGTCCGTGGCCTCGCCCGGGTCCCAGCCGCCACCGCCGCCCATCTCGCCCGCCCCGCCGGGGAATCGGGCGCCGAAGGCGCCGGCCGGACCGAACTCGAAAGGCGCCCCGAGCGCGTCGCCGGCGGCCGAGCCGACGACCGCTCCGAGTACCCGGTCCGTACGTGCCGGATCCGGGGCGTACGGACGATCCGCGGAGGTCATCCGGCCAGCCTAGGCGGGCCGGACGGCCTCCGTGCGTCGGTGTTTCCCGCGAGCGGGACTACTTCGGCATCAGGACCGTGTCGATGATGTGCACCGTGGCGTTGGACGTCGGGACGTCGCCGCAGACCACGGCCGCCGAGTCGTTGACCTTGTACGAGTCGCCGGAGCCGGCCGTCGTCAGCGTGCTCTTCTGGAGGGTGTCGTACGTGCCGCTCTCCAGCTGCTTCTTGGCCAGCTTCTCGCCCACGACGTGGTAGGTGAGGATCTTGGTCAGCATGGCCTTGTCGGCGAGCACGGCGTCCAGGTCGGCCTTGGGGAGCTTGGCGAAGGCGTCGTTGGTGGGGGCGAACACGGTGATGTTCTGCGCCGTGTTGAGGGTGTCCACCAGGCCGGCCTTCTTCACCGCCGTGACCAGGGTGGACAGCTCCGGGTTGTTGGACGCGGCCGTCGCGACCGGGGCCTGGCCCATGCCCTCGAAGCTGCCGGGGCCGGTCTTCGGGACGGAGGCACAGGCCGGGCCGAACGGCGCGTCCATGGTGTCGCCCGCCGCGTCGTCCGCGGTGTCGTCCGGCGCCGACGTGTCCTCGGCGGCGGACGAGGACTCCGCCGCGCTGTCCTTCTCCTCACCCGAGCAGGCGGTCAGGGTCAGCGGAAGGGCGAGGGCGGCGACGACGGTGACGGCGGCACGCTGGATACGGGTGATCTTCATGTCAATCTCCTTGGAAAACAGTGCTGTTGATTCAGGTGTCACATGGGGTGATCGGTGGGGTGGTGGGGGCTCAGTCGACGGCGACCACCACCGAGTGCCAGCCGGTCGCGCCGTCGGGGACCGTCCCCACGCGCTTGTCCGTCTGGGTGGAGCCGTCCCGGTCCGTGGCGCGGACCTCCAAGGTGTGGCTGCCGGACGTGGCGGGCCACTCCCACAGCCACTGCCGCCAGGTGTCCTCGCTGTCCTCGGCGGCCAGCTTCGCCCGGTTCCACGACCCGCCGTCGACACGCACCTCGACCCGTTCGATGCCCCGGTGCTGCGCCCACGCGACCCCGGCGACCTGCACGGTGCCCGCCTTCGGGGACGCGAACGGGCGCGGCGTGTCGATCCGCGACTGGGTCTTGATGGGCGCCTGCCGGGACCAGCCGCGCTTGACCCAGTAGGCGTCGTAGTCGGCGAACGTGGTCAGTTCGAGGTCCTGGAGCCACTTGCACGCCGACACGTAGCCGTACAGGCCCGGGACGACCATCCGGACCGGGAATCCGTGGTCGAACGGCAGGGGCTGCCCGTTCATCCCGACCGCCAGCATCGCGTCCCGGCCGTCCATGACCGCCTCCACCGGGGTGCCGATGGTCATGCCGTCCACGGAGCGGGACACCAGCTGGTTCGCGGGCCCGCCCTTCGAGGGCGGTACGACGCCCGCCTCGGCCAGCAGAGCGGCCAGGGGGACACCGATCCAGCGGGCGTTGCCCACGTACGGGCCGCCGACCTCGTTGGAGACACAGGTCAGGGTGATGTCCCGCTCGATCAGCTCCCGGCGCAGCAGATCCCGGAAGCTGACCGTGAGCGGCCGGGCGACGCCCTTGCCGTGGATGCGCAGACGCCAGCGGTCGGCGTCCACCCGGGGCACCACCAGGGCGGTGTCCACCCGGTAGAAGTCCTTGTTGGGCGTGGTGAAGGAGCTGAGGCCCCGGACGTCGAGCGCGGCTCCCGGCCGTACCGGGCGGGCCGGTGAGGACGGGGCGGGCAGGACGACCGACCGGCGGGTGGCCGCGGCCTCGGCCGCGCCCGACGCGTTGAGCTGCCGGCCGAGCAGGCCCGCCCCCGCCGACACCGCGGCGGCGGCCGTCGCGGCGATGACGAAGCCGCGCCGGTCGAAGGCGACGGGGGACGCGCCGCCGCCGGACTCCGCCGAGGGTGCGTCCGGCCCGGTGACGGCCGTGTCCGGTACCGAACTCCCCCGCGGGGCAGGCCGGTCGGCGAGCCGACCGGCCAGCAGGTAGAGCACTCCGCAGGCGGCCAGACCGCCCACGACCGACGGCAGGGCGTCCACCGGGCGGCCGTCGGGCCGCTGCACCGCGGCCAGCGCGCCGATCGCGCCGAAGACCAGAACGGCCGCCGAGCCCGATTTCCGGTAGCGCAGCGAGGCCACTCCGACCGCCATGGCGAACAGCGACAGCAGGACCAGGATGCCCAGTTGCAGCACCAGCTTGTCGTCCTCGCCGAAGGTACGGACGGCGAAGTCCTTCACCGGGGCGGGCGTGAGATCGATGACCGCACCGCCCACCGCCGTGACCGGACTCGCCTCGGGCCGGACGCTTGCCGAGACCAGCTCGGCGACGCAGAGCGCCGTGAGCCCGGCGAGGAGCCCGCCGAGCGCGCCCAGGCCGGCACGCAGCACTCGTACGCCACGCGGCCCCCGGCCGGCCCCGCTCGTCGGATCCTTCTCATCTTCGCTCACACCGGCCATTCGGCGCAGTGATGCAAGGCGGATTGGTCCATCACCCGAAGGAATGAAAAGTAGGACTGGCGGAAGAAAGATCGCCACTTTGACCAATCCACCGGCCGACCTGGCTCGAATCCTTCCCGAGGGCTGTGCCCGCAGCCCGACCGGAGGGAGCTGTATGAGCGGGGAAGGCCGACGCCGGCGAACGGCGGTCGTGGGTGGGGGAGTGGCGGGGCTGACCGCCGCGTACGTCCTGAGCCGCTCGCACGAGGTGTCGCTGTACGAGGCCGACGACCGGCTCGGCGGCCACGCCCACACGCACGACCTCGTCTCGGCCGACGGCCGGGCGCACCGGGTCGACTCCGGGTTCATCGTCCACAACGAACGCACCTATCCGCTGCTGCTGCGGCTGTTCCGCGAACTGGGCGTGGAGACGCGGGAGTCGGAGATGAGCATGTCCGTACGGTGCGACGGCTGCGGGCTCGAATACGCCGGGGCCCGGGGGCTGCCGGGACTGTTCCCGCGCCCCGGGCAGCTGCTGCGCGGGCGGTATCTGCGGATGCTCACCGAGGTGCCCGCCTTCCACCGCCGGGCCCGGCGGCTCCTCGCGGACGAGAGCGCCGCCGGGGACGGCGGCGACGAGGCCACGACGCTGGGGCAGTTCGTCGCGGAGGGCGGCTTCTCGCCGTACTTCACCGCCCACTTCCTGACGCCGCTCGTCTCGGCCGTCTGGTCCTGCGACGCCGGAACGGCCCTGCGCTACCCGGCCCGTTACCTCTTCCGCTTCCTGGACCACCACGGTCTGCTGTCGGTGACCGGGTCCCCGGTGTGGCGCACGGTCACCGGCGGTTCACGCGAGTACGTCGACCGCGTCGCCAAGCAGCTCGACTCCGTCCGCACCGGGGCGCCCGTCCACTCGCTGCGGCGGGCCCGGTCCGGCGTCGAGATCACCACCGCCGACGGCACCACCCGGCACCACGACTCGGTCGTCGTCGCCGTCCATCCCGACCAGGCCCTGCGGCTGCTCGCCGATCCGACCCCCGACGAGCGAAAGGTGCTCGGTGCCTTCCGCTACTCGCGCAACGCGACCCTGCTGCACACCGACACGAGCCCGTTGCCCCGTGCCCGGGGCGCCCGCGCCTCCTGGAATCTGACCCTGCCCTCCTGCACGGCCGACTCCGGCCGGGTACAGGTCAGTTACGACATGAACCGGCTTCAGGGCCTGGACGCCGCCGAGACCTTCGTGGTGACGCTGAACGGCGCCGACCGCATCGACGAGGACCGGGTGCTCGCCCGGATGTCGTACGAACACCCCGTCTACACACCGGAGTCGGTCGCCGCCCAGCGCCGGCTGCCCGCGCTGAGCGGACCCGTCACGGCGTACGCGGGGGCGTACCACGGCTGGGGATTCCACGAGGACGGCTGCCGTTCGGGCGTCGACGCCGCCGCCGCGCTCGGGGTGACATGGTGAGCGCCGGCATCCCGGAGAGCGGCATCCCCGAGAACGGCGGTCCGGTGCCCGGCAGTCCGGGGAGCGGCGCCCCGACGACCGTTGTTCCGGACACTGTTCCCGCGCTCTACCCGTGCACCGTCACACACACCCGTACCGCGCCCACCCGGTACGACCTGCGGCTGCGCACCTATCTGTGGCTGATCGACCCGGACCGCCCGCCCCGGCTGCCCCGCGTACTGCGCCCGCTGGCCCGCTTCGACGCCCGGGACCACTTCGGCGGTACGTCACCGACGATCCGGGCCGGACTGGAGACGTATCTCGCCTCACGGGGCGTGGAGTTGGCCGGCGGGCGGGTGGTGATGCTCGCGCACGCCCGGGTCCTCGGCCATGTCTTCAACCCGCTGACCCTCTACTGGTGCCACACGCCCGCCGGCGAACCGCTCTGCGTCGTGGCCGAGGTGCACAACACCTACGGCGAGCGGCACTGCTATCTGCTGCGCCCCGGCGACCGGCAGGGCGGGCGGCCCGGCGAGGAGTCCGGTGAGCGCTCCGGTGAGCGGCCGGGCGACGCGCTCGGTGGCCGGCCCGGCAAGCGGGCGGGCGCGCGGGCGGGCGGGCGTGTTGGGGCCGACGAGAACACCTTCTGGGTGGACAAGGAGCTGTACGTCTCGCCGTTCTTCCCCGTCGACGGCGGCTACCGGATGCGGCTCCCCGAACCCGGCGAGCGGCTGAAGCTGACGGTCCATCTGGAACGGGACGGCGGGCGGCCGTTCACCGCCACCGTGCGCGGCCACCGGCGCGCCGCCACCCCCTCGGCGCTGCTGCGCGCCGCCCTGCGCCACCCCCTGTCCACCGCCGTCGTGTCCGCCGGCATCCGCTACCACGGCATCCGCCTCTACCTGCGCGGACTTCCCGTGCGCCCCCGTCCCCGTCACCGCCCCCAGGAGGGTGTGAAATGAGCTTGTACGTCTCCCCGTCGTCGTCCCCGACCCCGCCGTCGCCCGTCTCCCCGGCCGTACCGGCGCCCCCCGTGCCGCCCGGCACGGCCCGCGTCGACGCGCGGCGCTGGCCGGACGTGGCGCGGGCGCCGCGGACCTCGTGGCCGCGCACGGCCGTCGCCGAACGCGTCGTCCGCCACGCGCTGGGCCGTCTCGCCCTGCGGGTGAGACTGGGGGACGAGAAGGAGACGCTGGGCCTCGGCGGACCGCTGATGGTCGTCCACGACCCGCGCGCGTTCTTCCGGCGGATCGGCGCCACCGGACTGATCGGCTTCGGCGAGTCGTACATGGCGGGCGAGTGGGAGGCCGACGACCTCGTCGGTGTTCTGACGGTCCTTGCCTCGAACGCCGCCGTCCTCGTCCCGGCACCGCTCCAACGGCTGCGCCGTGTCTGGGCGTTGAAGCGGCCCGACGCCCAGCGCAACACCCCCGAGGGCTCACGGGACAACATCAGCCACCACTACGACCTGTCCAACGACCTGTTCGCTCTCTTCCTCGACGAGACCCTCTCGTACTCCTCCGCCCTCTTCCGGGGGTTCCCCGCCGACGCGTCGCTGCTGCCCGCCGCGCAGCACCGCAAGATCGACCGGCTGCTCGACGAGGCACGGGTGGGACCCGGCACCCGGGTCCTCGAAATCGGCACCGGATGGGGCGAGTTGGCCATACGGGCGGCCGAACGCGGGGCCCGGGTCGTCACCGTGACCCTCTCCGCCGAACAGCTGGCCCTGGCCGAGAAGCGGATCGCGGCAGCCGGTCTGGAGGACCGGGTGACCGTCCAACTCCGCGACTACCGGCGGGTGCAGGGCACCTTCGACGCCGTCGTCAGTGTCGAGATGATCGAGGCCGTGGGCGAGGAGTTCTGGCCCGAGTACTTCACGACCCTCGACCGGCTGCTGGCACCCGGCGGCCGGATCGCGCTCCAGGCGATCACCATGCCGCACGACCGGCTGCTGGCCTCCCGCACCACCCACACCTGGATCGGCAAGTACATCTTCCCCGGCGGACTGATCCCCTCGGTCGAGGTGATGGAGCAACTGACCACCTCCCACACGTCGTTGAGGGTCGTGGAACGGGACGCGTTCGGTCCGCACTACGCGGAGACGCTGCGGCTGTGGCGCGAACGGTTCGCCGAACAGGCCGCGCGCGTCGACGCGCTGGGATTCGACGTGACGTTCCGGCGCATGTGGACCTTCTATCTCGCCTACTCCGAGGCCGGGTTCCGCTCCGGCTATCTCGACGTCCAGCAGCTGGTGCTGGCCAGGGAGGGAACGACCCGATGACGGGATTCCGGCCGACCACGGGCGATCGGCCCGCCACCACCCCCGGGCCGCGCTCCGGCCCCACCCCGCCGCACGCCGCGGGCGCCCCGCGCACCGGGGCCGCGCACCTGCTCCTGCCGCTGGTCGAGCGCGTCCTCGGCACCCGGCTGCCGCTGCGGCTGCGCGCCTGGGACGGCAGCACCGCCGGCCCCGAGGGCGCCCCGGCCGTCGTCCTGCGCTCGCCCCGCGCCCTGCGCCGGCTGCTCTGGTCGCCCGGCGAACTCGGCCTGGCCCAGGCGTACATCACCGGTGACCTCGACATCGACGGCGACCTCGCGGAGGGACTGCGCACCATCTGGGGCGCGCTCCGCGCCCGGGGCCCGCACCCGGCGCGGCTCACCCTCGCCGACCGGGCCCGCGCCGTGCGCACCCTGCGGCGCCTCGGCGCGCTCGGACCGCGCCCGCCCGCTCCGTCCTCGCAGGCCACACTGGCCGGCGCACGGCACAGCAAGGCGCGCGACCGGGCCGCCATCAGCCATCACTACGACCTGTCCAACGACTTCTACGCCCTGCTGCTCGACGAGACCATGGCGTACTCCTGCGGTTACTGGACGAAGGACGAGGCCGCCGACGGCACAGCCACGGGCGGCGACACCGCCGGGGGCCGGGACACTGACGACGGAACGGGCGGGGACGAGCGCGCGGACGGGCCCGGATACGGTCCCGCCGACGCCCAGCGCGACAAGCTGGAGCTGATCTGCCGCAAGCTCGGGCTCGGACCGGGCTCCACGCTCCTGGACATCGGCTGCGGCTGGGGCTCCCTCACCCTGTACGCCGCCGAGACGCACGGCGCACGGGTCACCGCCGTGACGCTCGCCGCCGAACAGGCCCGGTACGTGGGCGAACAGGTCACGGCACGCGGCCTTCAGCACCTGGTCGAGGTGCGGCACACGGACTACCGGGACATCGCGCCCGGCTCCTACGACGCGGTGTCGACCGTCGAGATGGGCGAACACGTCGGCGACGCCGAGTACCCCGGCTTCACCGCCACGCTCCACCGGATGCTGCGGCCCGGCGGACGGGTGCTGGTGCAGCAGATGTCACGGGGCGCGGTGGCGCCCGGCGGCGGCGCGTTCATCGAGTCGTACATCGCGCCCGACATGCACATGCGGCCCCTCGGCGACACCGTCTCGCTGCTGGAGGGAGCCGGTCTGGAAGTGCGGCACGTGGAGGCGATGCGGGAGCACTACACGCGGACGATCCGGGCCTGGCACCGCACACTGGAGGAGCGCCTGCCCGCGTTCGTCGCGCTCGTGGGCGAGGAGACCACGCGGGTCTGGCGGCTGTATCTGGTCGGCAGCGCCCTCGCGTTCGAGGAACGCCGGATGGGCGTGGACCAGATCCTGGCCGTACGCCCCCCGGAGCGCGGGCCCGGCGATCTGCCGCCCCGGCCGGGGGAGTGGTACGGGGCGCTCGCGTACGGGGAGGGTGGAACACGGTGAACGGGTATCCCTGGGGCGCGTTCGGGCAGGGCGTCGGACTCGCGGCGCTCGCCGCCGCGGCCGTCATGCTGGTGACCTTCGCGCTGGCCGTCGCCAAGGGCCTGCACCGGATCGTCGACATCGCCTGGGGGATCGCCTTCACGGCGGTGGCCGTCACCGGCCTCCTGGCCTCGGCGGGCGAGGGCGACGGCACGCGGCGGCTGCTGGTCACCGTACTGACCGGGATCTGGGGGCTGCGGCTGGCGGCGCACATCGCGCGGCGCGGGCGCGGACACGGCGAGGACGCGCGGTACGAGACGATGCTCGCCAGGGCGCCGGGCAACCGGAACCTCTACGCCCTGCGCATGGTGTACCTGCTGCAAGGGCTGCTGGTCGTGGTGGTGTCGCTGCCCGTCCAGGCCGCGCAGTACCTTCCCGGCGGCCTCGGCCCCGTCGCGTACGCCGGCTGCGCCCTGTGGCTGGCCGGTCTGCTCTTCGAGGCGGTCGGGGACGCCCAGCTCGCCCGGTTCAAGGCCGATCCGGCGAACAAGGGCCGGATCATGGACCGGGGGTTGTGGAGCTGGACCCGGCACCCCAACTACTTCGGTGACTTCTGCGTCTGGTGGGGGCTGTTCCTGATCGTCTGCGACGACCCGGCGGTTGCCGCGGCGACGGTGGTCGGCCCGCTGGTGATGAGCGGTCTGCTGATCTTCGGCAGCGGGAAGCGGCTGCTGGAGCGGCACATGGCGCGGCGGCCGGGCTTCGCCGCGTACGCCGCCCGTACGAGTGGTTTCTTTCCCCGCCCGCCGCGCGGGACGTCCTGAGACGCCCGCTGCCTGACGGTGCCCCGGTGGTCCGCACCCGTACGGGGGGTGCGGACCACCGGGGCACCGGTCAACGGTCAACGGCTCGGTCAGGTCGGGAAGTTCATCAGCGCCAGCGGGTCGGACGTCGGCTGCGGGGAGCCGCCCGCCGGTTCCACGGTGATGCCCATGCCCGACGCCTCGCCGACGGCGCCGGCCATCAGCACCGAGTCCGACGTCACGGACGGATCCAGCAGACCCGCGTCCCGCATCGTGCCGTCGTCGTTGAACCAGAGCTGGTACACCTTGCCGCCGGGCGGCTTCGGCAGACCCGTCGCGATGAACGCCGCCTTGTCCCGGGCCTTCGACACGACCACCGTGCCGGTCGCCCCGTCGGTCAGCCCGCCCGTCCTGATCCTGGCGTCGGGCGCCGCGAGTACGGCGGCCAGCTCCTCGGACCGCTGCTGCGAGGCGCTCGCCCGCGCACGGGCGTCCTGGGCCTCCTGGTGCTGCCACACCGCGATCCCGCCGAAACCGGCCGCGGCGGCCAGACAGGCGGCGAGCGCGAAGCGCGACAGCGCGCGGCCCTTCGCACCGCCACCGCCACGGGACTCCCGGGAGACCCTCGGCGGCTCCTGGCGTTCGGCGGCGATCCGCCGCAGCACCCGCTCCTTCAGCTCCGGCGGCGGGGTCACCGCCACGGCCAGTCCCAACCGGGTGGTGGTGGCGGCCAGTTCACGCACTTCCTGCGCACAGGCCTGACACACCCCCAAGTGCCGTTCGAACTCGGCGCGTTCGTCGGGAGCCAGGGCGTGCAACGCGTAGGCGCCGGTCAACGTGTGCAGTTCGGCTGTGCTGCTCATGCGCTCACCCCCAGGCAGTCGCGCAGCCGGATCAGTCCGTCGCGCAGTCGGGTCTTGACCGTGCCGAGCGGCACGGACAGCAGTTCGGCCACCTCGCGGTAGGCGAGCCCCTGGTAGTACGCCAGGGTGACCGACTGGCGCTGGAGCTCGGTGAGAGTACGGAGACAGCGCCGTACCTGTTCACGCTCCAGCCGGGATTCCACCTGTTCGGTGACCTCGTCGAAGGCCGGTGTCCGGTCCAGCAGCGCCGCCCGGTGCTCGCGGTCGCTGGACGCCTGGGCCGAACGGACCCGGTCCACCGCGCGCCGGTGCGCCAGGGTCAGCACCCAGGTCATGCCGCTGCCGCGGGACGCCTGGTAGCGGGGCGCGCTGCGCCAGACCTCCAGCAGGACCTCCTGGGTCACCTCCTCCGACTGGGCGGGATCGCGCAGGACGGAGCGGACGAGCCCGAGTACGGGGCCCGAGACCAGGTCGTACACCCGGGCGAACGCCTCCTGGTCGCCCCTGGCCACCTGGCCCAGCAATTCCTGAAGGTCGGGCCCGGCAGAAGCGGGGCCGCCGATATGCACGGCTTGTTTCACGCGGCTGTTCCTCCACGGTGCGGACGGGCGGGCCGTCCGGACGCGGCGGACGGTTTCACGTGTGTGTTCGGAGCCGGTCCCGCATCGGATTGGTCCGGTTGTTCGCCGGTCGCCCGTGCGGCGGACGCCCGTGCGCCGGTCACCCGTCCCCGGTCGCCCGTGCGAGGGATGCCGTGCCCCGCCAACGTACTCCGCGCACCGCACCCGGTGGGGCGGGACGGGCACCGCCGCACGCGGCGGCCGTACGGCCCGTACAGGACGCCCGGCCGTTCGACGGCCCGCGTACCGCACCCGGCGGCGGACGGGATCCGCCCCCGACCCCGCACAGCACGCGACCGCCGGACGGGGTGGGCTGATCCCGTCCGGCGGTCGAGGGCGTGTACGGCCCGGGGCTCAGGCCGCCGGACTCTCCTGCTCGCGCTCCACCTGCTCGTTCCACTCGCGCTTGACCGCGCGCCACGCCTCGTCGTTCTGGCCCAGCCGCCAGTAGCCCGAGATGGACAGCCGCTCGCGCGGGATCGCGCGGTCCTGCCGCAGATGGCGGCGCAGCTCCTTCACGAACCCGGCCTCGCCGTGCACGAAGGCGTGCACGTCACCGGGTGGGAACTCCAGCGCCCGCACGGCCGTGACCAGCGCCGCGCCGAACGGGCGCTCCCCGCGGTGCAGCCAGACGATGTCGGCGCCGGGCGGAGCGGCGATCTTCAGCTCCTCGTCCGGGCCCTCGACCTCCAGGAGGACCACCATCCGGGCGCCCTCCGGGGCCCGCTCCACGGAAGCGGCTATCGCGGGCAGCGCGCTCTCGTCCCCCACGAGCAGATGCCAGTCGGCCGCCGGGTCCGGGGTGTACGACCCGCCGGGCCCCAGGAACCGCACCGTCTCACCGGGCTGGACGGCAGCCGCCCAGGGGCCGGCCAGGCCCTCGGAGCCGTGCACGACGAAGTCGATCGTCATCTCGCCGGCGGCCCGGTTCCACTCGCGCACCGTGTACGTACGGGAGGTGGGCCACTGCTCACGCGGCAGCTCCGCGCGGATCCGGTCCAGGTCGAACGGCTCCGCATAGCTCACCCCCTCCGGGGCGAACAGCAGCTTCACGTAGTGGTCGGTGAACTCGTCCGCGTCCAGCCCGGCGGCTCCGTCGCCGCCGAGGACCAGGCGCACCATGTGCGGTGTGATCCGCCGGGTGCTCACCACGCGTGCCTCGCGGACCTTCGGTGACGTACGTGTCTGCTGTGCTGCCACGGCGGTCTCCCCTGACTGGTATGGGCGCCCCTCGACGCGCGGGAGTTGCTTAGGTTTACCTAACCTAACACTCCGCCGCCGGGGTTACCTCCGGTCCGGCTCCCGGTGGACACTCCCGTCCCTCCAGCCTCCGCCGTGACGCCCCGAGCCGCTACTTCCCGAGCGTGACGAGCAGCCGGTGCAGCGCGTTGTTGAGCCCCCAGCGGGAGGCCAGCGCCTCCAGGGTCTCCGGATCGAGCGGCTCGGCGGGCAGCGCCGGATCGAAGGCGGGCAGCGGGACGTCCCCGGCGACCCGCACCACCGTCGGCGCGACCGCCAGATAGGCCCGCGACTCGTCAAGCCGCTTGCGCTGCGAGGGCGTCAGCGCGGAACGGGGGTCGTCGACGGCCGCCATGATCCCCGCCAGGTCGCCGTACGCGTCGATCAGCTTCGCGGCCGTCTTCTCACCGATCCCCGGCACCCCGGGGAGCCCGTCGCTCGGGTCGCCGCGCAGCAGCGCCAGATCCACATAACCGGGCCCGTCCACCCCGTACTTCCCGCGCAGCCACGCCTCGTCCGTCACCTGGAGCGAGCCGACACCCTTCAGCGGATACAGCACCCGCACCCCGCGCGCGTCGTCCACCAGCTGATACAGATCCCGGTCGCCCGTGATGATGTCCACCGGCCCGGACGCGCGGGCCGTGAGGGTGCCGATCACATCGTCCGCCTCGTACCCCGCGACGCCCACGCGGGCGATGCCCAGCGCGTCCAGCACCGCCTCGATGACCGGCACCTGCGGCGCGAGCGTGTCGGGCGTCTCCTCCTCGTCCGGCCCCTCCGGCGTCTCGACCGCCACCCGGTGCGCCTTGTACGACGGGATCAGATCCACCCGCCACTGGGGCCGCCAGTCCGCGTCCCAGCAGGCCACGAGATCGTCCGGCCGGTGGTCCTGGACGAGCCGGGCGATGAAGTCGAGCAGCCCCCGCACCGCGTTCACGGGCGTACCGTCGGGGGCCCGCACCGAGTCGGGGACGCCGAAATAGGCGCGGAAGTAGAGGGAGGCGGTGTCGAGGAGCATCAGGCGTCGCGTCACACCCCGATGATGCCCCACGGCACTGACAACGGCCGCCGACGTGCGCACCGGCCGCGCACCCGCCCCCGTCCCCCCCCGTCTCCCCGTTCCCCGATGCTCGTCCCCTCGCCCCTCCGGTCCGTGACCGCGCGCGGTCGGTGCCCGGCGGCGTACGTTGGAGGGTGGCGCTACGTGGCAGTAACCGGAGCGTCCCCGCCGTGTCCGCCCGCCTGTTCGTACCGGAGGCGGATCGGCGGCGGGTGGGGCGGACCGCCCTTGCGAGGCCGTCAACTCTGAGAGGATGACGGCCCGGCCGGAGGGAGCCCAGACATGGACGACAAGGAAGCGCTCAGGGTGGGCGCCGCCGTCCGAAGGCGGCGCAGGTCCCTGGGGCTGACGCTGGCGGCCGTCGCCGACCGCAGCGGACTGTCCGTACCGTTCCTCAGCCAGATCGAGAACGAACGCGCCCGGCCCAGCGCCCGCTCGCTGGAGCGGGTGGCCGGCGCACTGGAGACCAGCACGGCCGCGCTGCACGCCGCGGCCGACTCGGCACGCACCGTCGACGTCGTACGGGCCGGGGACGGCGCTCCCGGGGTGCGCCGGGTGGCCCGCGGCGGACACCAGCTGCACGCCAAGGAGTACACCGGCGAACTGGACACCGGGCGCGAGTACCAGCACCGCAACGACGAGGTCATGTACATCGCCGACGGGTCGGTGGAGGTCGAGGCCGAGGGCTGCGCCTACCGCCTGGAGCGGGGCGACACCCTGTACCTCTCCGGGGGAGTCCGGCACCGCTGGCGGGCCACCGAGCCCGGCACCCGCATCCTGGTCGTCGCCGTCGCCGAGCAGATCGACGCGACGTACGACACCCGCCGCTGAGCGCCTCCGCCATGACCACCGGGAACAGCGTGCCGAGGGCGAGCGTGCCGCCGGGGCCGCTGTCTGCGGCGGGTCCGCGCGGCCCCCGTGTGGTGTCGCTCGTCCCCTCGCTCACCGAGGCCGTCGCGGTCAGCGCGCCGGGCCTGCTGGTCGGCGCGACCGACTGGTGCACCCACCCCGCCGGCCTCGGCGTCGCGCGCGTCGGCGGCACCAAGAACCCCGACGTCGCCGCGATCGTCGCGCTGCGCCCCGATCTCGTGGTCGCCAAC
Organism: Streptomyces sp. NBC_01498; assembly: GCF_036327775.1. Classification (NCBI taxonomy): domain Bacteria; kingdom Bacillati; phylum Actinomycetota; class Actinomycetes; order Kitasatosporales; family Streptomycetaceae; genus Streptomyces; species Streptomyces sp. NBC_01498. The sequence continues at coordinate 6,127,211 of NZ_CP109598.1, forward strand.
GAGGAGGAGAACCGCGCGCCTGACCTGGCCGCGCTGCGCGCCGCGGGCATCGAGGTCCTGGTGACCGAGGTGCGCGACCTCGACCAGGCGTTCGCCGAACTGGAACGGATGCTGGTGACCGGGTGCGGGCTCGCGGTGCCGCGCTGGCTGGAGGAGGCCCGCGACGCGTGGGCGGCGGTGCCGCCTCCGTACGGAGAGGGGCGCCGGGCGGTCGTACCGATCTGGCGCAGGCCCTGGATGGTGCTCGGCCGGGACACCTTCGCCGGGGACCTGCTGGCCCGGCTCGGGGTGCGCAACGTCTACGCCGACCGGGCCGAGCGCTATCCGCGGGTCCCGCTGGAGGAACTGCGGGCCTGCGGGGCCGATCTGGTGGTGCTGCCCGACGAGCCGTACCGCTTCACCGCCGACGACGGGCCCGAGGCGTTCCCCGGGCTGCCGGCGGCGCTGGTCGACGGGCGGTTCCTCACCTGGTACGGGCCGTCGCTGGCCGGGGCGCCGGCGGTGCTGCGGGCAGCGCTCCGCTGACCAGGCCGTGCGCGGTACGGGCCCAGACGACCGCCCAGGCGGCGGTCAGGAGCACGAAGAGGCCCACCGCCAGCCCGTCCAGGGCGGCCCAGCCGGTGGCACGGGCCAGCCCGGCGGCGCCGGTCACGCAGGTACCGACGGGGAACGTGAACGCCCACCAGGTGAGCGAGAACGGCATCCCGCGCCGCAGGGCGCGCACGGTCGCCGCGGCGGCGAGGGCCAGCCACAGCAGGGCGAAGCCGAGGACCGGGAGGCCGTACAGCACCGCGAACCCCGCCGGGGCGGAGACGGGCGGGGACACCGTGCCGAGCGCGCCGGAGGCCGCGTGGGCGAGATGGCCGGCCGCCGTCGTGGACTGCCCGAGCGGGCCGAGGACGAGGAGCAGCGCCGGGGTCAGGGCGAGCGGCAGCGGCCCGTACCGCACCAGCCTGCGGAAGATCAGCGGAAGCAGGGTGAGTGTCGCCGACAGGCCGAGGGCGAACAGGGCGCAGCAGACCGTCAGCAGCGCCTGCCGCCCCTGTCCGGCGGGCAGATGCGGGATCAGCGCGGGGCCCAGCGCCGCCGACACGAGGGGCGGCACGACCGCCAGCAGCCAGACCGGGGAGGCGTCGGCGGGCCGTACCCGGCGGCGTACCACCATCAGGCACGGGACGCCCACGGCCGTCACCAGACCGGCGAGGGTGCCGGCGGTGAACAGCGCGGCGGCCACGGCCACGGCCGCGCCCCCGCCGATCACCGGCCCGCCCACGGCGAGGGTGGCGCCGCCGACCGAGAGCAGCGCCATGGCCAGGCATCCGTAGAAGGGCGCCACGGCGGGGTCGAGAAGGTGGGCGCGGGCCTGGTCGCGGTGGTGGATCCAGTGCCCGGCGCGGGCCGCCGACACGGCCGCCAGCATCAGTGCCGACAGGATCCACACCGCGACGAAGAAGGAGCGGGCCACGGGGGCGGGCGGCGTGGACCAGGGGAGCGCGGAGCCCGATATCGCGACGATCGCGGTGCCCATGACGCTCGCGTACCAGTTGGGTCCGACATGGCGCAGGGCGGGGAAGCGCCGGGGGTGGGGCACGGCGGGTGGTGCGGCGGGCGCCGGGGGTGGTGGCGCCGACACGGTGGGGGCGGGGGTGGGCATGGTCGTACTCTCCTGGCTCGGCATCCTCCCCACCAGGCCCTTAGGTGTTATGAGGCCATAACCTGAACGTATGACCGATGAGCCGCTGTCGCCGACCCTCGCCCACCGGGTGCCCGAGCTCGGCGCGCTGGAACTGCTCATCGCGGTCGCCCGGCACGGCAGCATGGGCGGCGCCGCCCGTGAACTCGGCATCAGCCAGCCCGCCGCCAGCAGCCGGATCCGGTCGGTCGAGCGCCAACTCGGCGTCAGCCTCTTCGACCGCTCGCCCAGCGGCTCCCGCCCGACCGACGCGGGCGTCCTCGTCACCGACTGGGCGCGGCGGATCATGGAGGCGGCGGAGGCGTTCGACGCGGGGGCACAGGCGCTGCGCGACCGCCGTGACTCACGGCTGCGGGTGGCCGCCAGCATGACCATCGCCGAGTATCTGCTGCCCGGCTGGCTCATCGCCCTGCGCGCGGCCCGGCCGGAGACGGCCGTCTCGCTGCTGGCCGGCAACTCGGGCGCCGTCGCCGCGCGGCTGCTCGGCGGCGAGGCGGACCTCGGTTTCGTGGAGGGACTCGACGTGCCCGGCGGACTGGACGGCACGGTGATCGGCCGCGACCGGCTCGTGGTGGTGGTCGCCCCGGCGCACCCGTGGAGCGGACGGCGTACGCCACTGACACCCGCCGAACTGGCGTCCGCTCCGCTGATCCTCCGTGAGCGGGGCTCGGGCACCCGCCAGGTGCTCGACGCGGCGCTCGCCTCCTACGGAGGTCTCGCCGAACCGCTCCTCGAACTCTCCTCCACGACGGCGGTCAAGGCCGCGGTGGTGAGCGGCGCGGGGCCCACGGTGCTCAGCGAACTCGCCGTGCGGGAGGAGCTGGTGTCCCGCCGTCTTACGGAGGTACGGGTGGCGGGCATCGCGCTGGGCCGGGAACTGCGCGCGGTGTGGCCGGCGGGCCACCGCCCGACCGGCCCGGCCCGCGACCTGCTGTCCCTGACGCGCACGGCGTAGCGGGGAGGCGGCACCCCATGCGGGCGGGGCGGCACCCGTACGGGCGGGCGCCCGGGGCTGGACTGCGTCGTTCTCGCCGTCGATCAGGGCGTGGCACCCGTACGGGCGGGCGCCCGGGACGCTTGGGCTGTCGACGGTCGCCCGTGCTCGGCCCACCCGTTCCTCGCGGACCCGTGCGCGCTCTCCTTTTCGCCGGCGGCGCGCCGTTCGGCTCACCCGCCGGGATCGCGGCCACCCCCTGGGGTGTCCCCGTCGGGGCCGGGCAGCGGGCCGCCTCCCGCCGTCGCTGGGAAGGCACCCGCACGCGCGGCCCCCGGCACGGTCGGTCCCCCGTCAGGCCCGGGGGTCAGACGGCGGTCACGCGTGACCCGAGCCCGACGGGACCCGCGACGAGGCCGCGACCAGCGCCTCCATCACCCGGAGGTCCTGTCCCATCTCCGGATGCCACTGCACGCCCAGCGACCAGCGCCCGTCGACCAGTTCCACCGCCTCGACCGTCCCGTCGCCCGCGTACGCCGACGGGACCAGCCCCCGGCCCAGCCGGTCGACGGCCTGATGGTGGGAGGACGGTACGTCCGCCTCCTCCGGGACGATCGTGCCGTACCGGGTGCCCGGCACCGGCTTCACCGGGTGCGCGCCGAACACACCGAGGGTCGCGGCGGTGTGGCCCTCCAGATGCTGGATCAGCGTCCCGCCGAGCGCGACGTTCAGCAGCTGCATGCCCCGGCAGATCGCGAGGACCGGGGTGCCGGACTCCAGCGCCGCGCCGATCAGGGCCAGTTCCCACTCGTCCCGCTCCCTGGCGGGCGGTCCGGTACGGGGGTCGGGTTCGGCCCCGTACCGGACGGGCTCCACGTCCGGGCCGCCCGCGACGACCAGCCCGTCGAGGCGGGCGACCACCGGGGCGGCGGTCGCCGCCCCGTCCGGCGGGAGCATGACGGCCATGCCGCCCGCCCGCTGGACGAGCCGGGGATACGCCATGGGCAGCAGAGCTGCGGGCATGTCCCAGACGCCCCATTTGGCCGACGTCTCCAGATAGGTGCTGACGCCGATGAGAGGCTTCACTGAACGTTCCTCCGATGTGGTGCTGTGCTGTCGTGCTGTAGCGCGGTGGTGCCGTCCTGCGGTGGTGCCTCGTACGGGGCGCGGCGGGCGGGGCCCGTCCTCAGTCCCGTTCGAGTTCGGCCTCGGCCGCCGCCAGCGCGGCGAACTCCTCCTCGGGCGCGGCGGCGACCAGCCGGTGCCGACTGTAGAAGGCGAAGTAGGCCAGAGCCACCCCGTACACCCCGAGCGCGATGAACGCGGCGTCCTTGTCCACCAGGAACGTCGCCACCAGCGCCGACAGCGCCAGCACGAACGCGGTGCCGGAGGTCACCATGCCGCCGGGTGTCCGGTACGGGCGGTGCAGACCCGGTTCGCGGCGCCGCAGCACCAGGTGCGAGAGGGCCATCAGGGCGTACGAGATGGTGGCGCCGAAGACGGCGACGTTCAGCATCCGCCCGCCGTTGCCGCTGCCCGCGGCGAGGGCGAAGCCGATCGCCCCCGGTATCAGCAGACCCAGATACGGCGCCTTGCGGCTGCTGGTCAGCGAGAGGAACCGGGGCAGATAGCCCGCGCGGGAGAGCGCGAACAGCTGACGGGAACCGGCGTAGATGAGCGAGAAGAACGACGCGACCAGACCGGCGAGACCCGCGTAGTTGACGAACCGGCTGAGCGCGGTGGGTTCGCCGTCGCCCTGGAGCGCGACGACCAGCGGGTTGCCCGCCTCCTGGACGGCGGCCGAGCCACGGGCGCCCGTAGCGGCGAAGAACGTGATCAGGGCCAGCAGCACCAGCACACCCATGGAGATCGACAGCGCCCGGGGCAGCGAGCGGACCGGGTCCTTGGCCTCCTCGGCGGCCAGCGGCACGCCCTCCACCCCGAGGAAGAACCACATGCCGAACGGGAACGCGGCCCAGATGCCCAGCAGCCCGTAGGGCAGCCAGGAGTTGGAGCCGAAGGCGTCCTCCTGGACGGGAATGTCGTTGAGGCCGGAGCTGTCGAATTCGGCGAACGCGCCCACCGCGAAGATCAGCAGCGCGGCCACGGCGATCGCCGTCACGACCAGGCTGAAGCGCAGCGCCTCGCCGACACCCCAGAGATGGATGCCGATGAAGATCACGAAGCAGGCGAGATAGACCGGCCAGCCCGCCTCCAGCCCGAACAGGTCGAGCGACTCGACGTAGTCGCCGATGAAGATGGAGATCGCGGCCGGCGCCAGGATGTACTCGATGAGGATGGCCGTACCGGTCAGGAAGCCGCCCCAGGTGCCGAGCGCCCGGCGGGCGAAGCCGTAACCGCCGCCCGCCGTGGGCAGGATCGCGGACAGTTCGGCGAGCGAGAAGACAAGGCACGCGTACATCGCGCCCATCAGCAGCGTCGCGATGGCGAGCCCGCCGAAGCCGCCCTCGGACAGGCCGATGTTCCAGCCGGAGAAGTCCCCGGAGACGACGTACGCGACCCCGAGACCGGTCAGCAGCAGCCAGCCCGCGCTGCCGCGCTTCAGGGTACGGCGCCGCAGATAGTCCGCGTCGCCCGCGGAGCCGCCCGCCTTGGGATCCGAAGGCCCCGAAGGGTCGGGGACGCCGGGCGGACCGGCGGGTGGAATACGGGAGTCCGTGCCTTCGGCCATGAGCCGCTCCTGCCTCGGGATTCCTGCCTCGTCAAAGGTGTGAGGCCACACCATTGCGGCCGGAACGCCGGGGCGCAAGCCCTCTGCGTGAAGGGACTGTTACGGATCCGCGACGCGTACGCCCGGGGCTCGCCCACCCTCCCGCTACCCGCTCTCAGGCCAGGAAACCCCGCAGCAGGGCGGCCGTCCCGGCGCAGTGCTCGCGCATCACCCCGCGGGCCGCGTCCGCGTCGCCCGCCAGGACCGCGTCCACCAGCGCCGTGTGCTGCCGCTGGGAGTGCTCCAGGTTGCGCACCAGCAGCGGAATGCAGTCCAGCAGGTCGTTGACCCCCGCCCGCACCGCCGCGTACTGCTCGGTCAGCCGCGCCGACCCGGACAGCTCCGCCAGCGTCAGATGCAGCAGCGTGTCCCGCCGCCGGTACTCGCCCAGCGGGGCGTCGTGCGTCGCCGCCAGCGCCGTACGCAGCCGGGCCGCGCCCTCCCCGGTCAGCCCCTCCGCCGCGCACAGCCCCGCCGCGCCGACCTCCAGCACCTCACGGAAACGCAGCACGTCCTCGATGTCGACCCCGTCCACCCGGCGGCGCAGCTCCTCCTCCGCGCCCTGCCGCGAGGTGTCCGGACGGGCCAGGACGAACGTCCCGCCGTACCGGCCCCGCCGGCTCTCCACCAGCCCCTGGTCGCCCAGCACCTTCAGCACCTCGCGCAGCGTGACCCGGCTGATCCGCAGCCGCTCCGCCAGCTCCCGCTCGGCGGGCAGCCGCTCCCCGGCCGCCACCAGCCCCAGCCGCAGCACCTGCATGATCTGCTCCAGCGCCTCCTCGAAACCGTTGCCCGCACGCACGGGACGCAGGACAGGCGTCAACCTGTCCGCCGACGATTCACTCCGCCGCGCCCCGTCCTCCGTGGCCACGTCGCCGTCTCCCCTTCCCAAGCAAAGGTCTCTCGGAATACCTTAAGGTCCCCGGCTGGCCGATGGAGGAGTTGTCCCGTGGCAGACCGAAACCCCCCGCTCTCCGTCGAGGAGCTGCGCGCCGCAGTGGCGAGCGGCGAGATCGACACCGTCGTCCTCGCCTTTCCCGACATGCAGGGCAGACTCCAGGGCAAGCGCTTCGCCGCCCCGTACTTCCTCGACGAGGTCCTGGAGCACGGCACCGAGGGCTGCAACTACCTCCTCGCCGTCGACGTGGAACTCAACACCGTCGACGGCTACGCGATGTCCTCCTGGGAGAACGGCTACGGCGACTTCGCCATGCACCCGGACCTCGCCACCCTGCGCCGCGTTCCCTGGAACGAGGGCACGGCGATGCTCGTCGCCGACCTCGCCTGGAACGACGGCTCGCCCGTCGTCGCCGCGCCCCGCCAGATCCTGCGCCGCCAGCTGGAACGCCTCGCCGAGCACGGCTACACCGCGCACGTCGGCACCGAACTCGAATTCATCGTCTTCAGGGACACCTTCGAGCAGGCGTGGGACGGCGGCTACCGCGACCTCACCCCGGCCAACCAGTACAACATCGACTACTCGGTCCTCGGCACCGGACGCATCGAGCCCCTGCTGCGCCGGATCCGCAACGACATGACCGCCGCCGGCCTGACCGTCGAGTCCGCCAAGGGCGAGTGCAACCCGGGGCAGCACGAGATCGTCTTCCGGTACGACGAGGCACTGCTCACCTGCGACCAGCACGCCATCTACAAGACCGGCGCCAAGGAGATCGCCTCCCAGGAAGGCGTCTCGCTCACCTTCATGGCCAAGTACAACGAGCGCGAGGGCAACTCCTGCCACATCCACCTCTCGCTCCAGTCCGCCGACGAGCCCGGCACCAGCGTCATGGCGGGCGACGACCCCCACGGCATGTCCCCCGTGATGCGGCACTTCCTGGCCGGCCAGCTCGCCGCGCTCCGTGACTTCTCCCTGCTGTACGCGCCGAACATCAACTCCTACAAACGCTTCGCGCCCGGCTCCTTCGCCCCGACCGCCGTCGCCTGGGGCAATGACAACCGCACCTGCGCGCTGCGCGTCGTCGGCCACGGCCGCTCCCTGCGCTTCGAGAACCGGCTCCCCGGCGGCGACGTCAACCCGCATCTGGCCGTCGCGGGCCTGGTCGCGGCGGGCCTCTACGGCATCGAGCAGGAACTCGAACTCCCCGAGCCCTGCACCGGCAACGCCTACACCTCCGGCTACGAGCAGGTCCCCACCACCCTGCGCGAGGCCGCCGGCCTCTGGGAGCACAGCCCCATCGCCAAGGCCGCCTTCGGGGACGAGGTCGTCGCCCACTACCTCAACCTGGCCCGCGTCGAACTCGCCGCGTTCGACGCCGCCGTGACCGACTGGGAGCTGCGCCGCTCCTTCGAACGCATGTGAGGAACACCCCCGTGCCCGACCAGCCCGACGCCCACCGGATCCTCAACCCGGCCACCGAGGAGATCATCGCCACCGTCCCCGCGACCGGCGGCGCCGAGGTCGACGCCGCCGTCGCGCGCGCCGCCGCGGCCCAGCGCCGCTGGGCGGCGGCGGCCCCCGCCGACCGCGCCCGCCTGCTGCGCCGCTTCGCCGCCGAGGTCGACGGCCATCTCGAAGAACTGGCCCGGCTGGAGGTCCGGGAGGCCGGCCACACCCTCGGGAACGCCCGGTGGGAGGCCGGAAACGTCCGCGACCTCCTCGACTACGCCGCCGGGGGAGTGGAGCGCCTGACGGGCCGCCAGATCCCCGTCGCGGGCGGCCTCGACATCACCCTCCTCGAACCACTGGGGGTCGTCGGCGTCATCGCCCCCTGGAACTTCCCCATGCCCATCGCCGCCTGGGGCACCGCACCGGCCCTCGCGGCCGGCAACGCCGTCCTCCTCAAGCCCGCCGAGACCACCCCGCTCACCGCCCTGCGGCTGGCCGAACTCGCCCTGGAGGCCGGGCTCCCCGAGCACCTGTTCCAGGTGCTCCCGGGCGCCGGGGACGTCACCGGCCGGGCCCTCGTCGACCACCCCGGCGTCGCCAAGATCGTCTTCACCGGCTCCACCCCGGTCGGCAAGGAGATCATGGCCAGGGGCGCCCGCCTGGTGAAGCGCGTGACGCTCGAACTCGGCGGCAAGAGCCCCAACATCGTCTTCGCCGACGCCGACGTCGAACGCGCGGCGGCCGAGGCCCCGATGGCCTTCCTCGACAACGCCGGCCAGGACTGCTGCGCCCGTACCCGCATCCTCGTCCAGCGCACCGCGTACGACCGGTTCCTCGACCTCCTCGCCCCCGCCGTGCGCGCGGTCGTCGTCGGCGACCCGTCGGACGAGAAGACCCAGATGGGCCCGCTGATCTCGCGCGCCCAGCTGGAGCGCGTACGCGGGTACGTCCCCGAGGACCGGACGGCCGTCCGGGGCACCGCCCCCGACGGGCCCGGCTTCTGGTTCCCGCCCACCGTGCTGGCCGGCCTCCCCGCCGACGACCCCGCCGTCACCGAGGAGATCTTCGGACCCGTCGCCGTCGTCGTCCCCTTCGAGGACGAGGCGGACGCGATCCGGCTGGCCAACGACACCGCGTACGGCCTCTCCGGCTCGCTCTGGACCCGCGACCTCGGCCGGGCGCTGCGCGTCTCGCGCGCCGTCGCCGCCGGGAACCTGTCCGTCAACTCCCACAGCAGCGTGCGCTACTCCACGCCGTTCGGCGGCTACAAACAGTCCGGCGTCGGCCGGGAACTGGGCCCCGACGCCCTCACCGCGTTCACCGAGACCAAGAACATCTTCATCAGCACGGAGGCGTGACCCATGCCCGACGAGACCACCCCGGGCGCCGAGGTGCCCGTCTGCCGCCGACTGGTCGGCCGTACGGCCGTCATCACCGGCGCGGGCAGCGGCATCGGCCGCGCCACCGCCCGACGGCTCGCCTCCGAGGGCGCGCACGTCGTCTGCGGCGACATCGACACCACGGCGGGCGAGGCCGTGGCCGCCGAGGTCGGCGGCCTCTTCGTCCGCGTCGACGTCACCGACGCGGACCAGGTCGACGCCCTCTTCAAGAAGGCGTTCGACACCTACGGCAGCATCGACGTCGCCTTCAACAACGCGGGCATCTCACCGCCGGAGGACGACTCGATCCTCACCACCGGCATCGAGGCATGGCGCCGGGTCCAGGAGGTCAACCTCACCTCCGTCTACCTCTGCTGCAAGGCCGTCCTGCCCTACATGCGGCAGCAGCGGCGCGGCTCCATCATCAACACCGCGTCGTTCGTCGCGACCATGGGCGCGGCCACCAGCCAGATCTCGTACACCGCCTCCAAAGGAGGCGTGCTCGCCCTCTCCCGTGAACTGGGCGTGCAGTTCGCCCGCGAGGGCATCCGGGTCAACGCGCTCTGCCCGGGACCGGTCAACACCCCCCTGCTGCGGGAACTGTTCGCGAGCGACCCCGAACGGGCCGCGCGGCGCCTCGTGCACATCCCGGGCGGGCGCTTCGCCGAGGCCGACGAGATCGCCTCGGCGGTCGCGTTCCTCGCCAGCGACGACGCGTCGTTCGTCAACGCGACGGACTTCATGGTGGACGGCGGCATCGGCGGCGCGTACGTGACACCGCTGTAGGGACCCCCTCGCACCGTCGTGGTGCCACCCCGCCGGACGGGCCCCGGCCTGTCCGGCGAGGTGGCACGCGGACCACTCGTGGTCGGACGCACCCACGCCCCGACGCGCAGCCGACGACGGGCGCCGTCGAGCGCGGACCCCCGAGGTCAGAGGTACGTACGCCCCTCGCCCCGGTACGTCGGCACCGTCTCCGTCACCCGGTCGCCCTCGATCAGGTGCAGCCCGTCGAAGCGCTCGCACAGCTCCCCGGCCTTCGCGTGCCGGAACCACACCCGGTCGCCGATCAGCAGATCGTCGGCGGCGGAGCCCAGCAGCGGGGTCTGCACCTCACCGGCCCCCTCCTGCGGGTCGTACCGCAGCCCCTCCGGCAGATACGGCTCCGGCAGCCGGTCCCGGCCCGGCGCGCCCGACGCCGGATAGCCGCCGCCGAGCACGGTCACCACGCCCACCCCCGGCCTGCGCACGACCGGCTGCGCGAACAGCGCCGCCGGACGGCCCGTGAACGACGTGTAGTGGTCGAACAGCCGGGGCACGAACAGCCCCGAACCGGCGGCGACCTCCGTCACCGACTCCTCCGCGGCCGTGTGCTGCACACTGCCCGTCCCGCCGCCGTTGACGAACTCCAGCCCCGGCGCCACCAGCCGCACCGCGCGCACCGCCGCCCGGCGCCGCTCCGCCAGCTCCCTCCGCGCGGCCGACTGCATCAGCCGCACCGCGCGCGAACGCAGCGGCCGGCCCGCGACCGCGTCGCCGACACCGGCCACATGCCCCTCGTACGCCATCAGCCCCACCAGCCGGAAACCGGGTCTGCGCGCGATCGACCGGGCCAGCTCGGCCAGTTGGGCCGGCTCCCGCAGCGGCGAGCGCCGGGCCCCGATCCGGACCCGCCCGCCCCACAGCCGCAGCGCCGTGTCCAGCTCCAGACAGACCCGGATCTCCTCCCGCCCGCCCGACCGCGCGAGATCGATCAGATCCAGCTGCGCCGGATCGTCCACCATCACCGTCACCGCCGCGGCGAGCTTCGGATCGGCGGCCAGCTCCGCGAACGCCCCCCGGTCCACCGACGGATACGCGAGCAGCACGTCCTCGAAACCGGCCCGCGCCAGCCACAGCGACTCGGCCAGGGTGAAAGACATCACGCCCGCGAAGCCCTCCCGCGCCAGGACCCGCTCCAACAGCGCGCGGGAGCGCACCGATTTGCTGGCGACCCGGATCGGTTTGCCCGCCGCCCGGCGGACGAGATCGTCCGCGTTGGCGTCGAAGGCGCCGAGGTCGACCACGGCGAACGGGGCGTCGAGATGGGCGGTGGCCCGGTCGTACCGGGCCCGGTCGGTGGCGCGGGGAGTCATCGTCCGAGCTTGCCAGACGGGCTTACCCGACGGTAGGGGGATGTTCTGGTCAGATCCGCCCCGACCTGCGGACCTGTGCCCGCGGGGTGCTCCCCAGCCCGTAGAGTGACGCCCACGCGGCGACGAACGGGCTTGCCCCGGGCGGCGATCCGCCGTGGACAGGGCCGTGATCACAGGGGGGCGGATGAGTACCGAAGCGCGGCGCGCGGCCGTCCCGCCCCGCCCCTCCGGGCCACCGCCCCAGCCCCCTTCCGTACCTCCGCCAGGCCGGCCCGCCGGATCCGCGGGATCTGCCGGAACCGACCCGTCCGATTCCCCCGCCGACGATTCGCGAACGCGGGGCCGCGCAACGGGCGGACCGCAGGGGCCCGCCTCGAACACCGCCGGGCCCTTCCGTACGGAGCCGGGACCGCCCCAAGCCACCGGGCCGGCCGGAACACCCCCCGGCACCGCGGGCCGGGCCTCCGGCGGACAACCCGGCATACCCCCGCGCCCCGCCGGACCGCCCCCGCAGGGACCGCCCGCACAGCGCACCCCGCCGCCCCGGACGGCCCCGCGCCCCACCGCACCCTCCGGCACCGTGCCGCCCGACCAGGACACGGCCCGCCTGCGCCGCGTCCCCCCGGCGCCGCCCGTCGCCCCGGTCCCGCCACGCCCCACCCGGCCCCCGGCCCCGCCACCGGCCGCGTTCACCACCCCGGCGACCGCCCCCGGCCCCCAACTCCCGCCACCCCCGGCCGCCTTCAAGGTCGCGCACCGCCCCTCGTGGCCCCCCGGGGAGCCGCCCGCCCGTGCCTTCACCGAAGGACCCGCCGGCGCCCCGTACCTTCCGCCGCCGTCCCACCGCCGGCCGGCCGGCCCCGCTGACCCCGGCGACCCCGGACAGGCGACCGCCGGACCGCCGCACCCCCCGTACACCCGCCGCCCCGGCACGACGGCCGCCGCGCTCGCCTGCGTGATCCTCGGCGTCGGCCTGATCGGCGGCGCCGTCACCGGCAGCTGGCTCACCGACGAGTCGTCCGCCGACCCCGCGTCGGCCGCGGGCTACGCCTCGCTCCGCGCCCTCTGGCACAGCACCCCCGTCGACACCTTCTTCCCGCCCACCCTCACGGGCGACGCGGCGGGCCCCGGCGGCGCCGACCGGACCTGGACGAGGATCGCCGTCGCGCCCGACGGCGTCTGCGCCGGAGCCTTCGACCCGCTCCTCCTGAAGACGCTGCGCACGGTCGGCTGCGAACGGGTCCTGCGGGCGACCTACGTGGACGTCACCAACAGCGCCGTCGTCACCGTCGGCATGGCCTTCACCAAGGCCGAACCGGCCGCCATGGAGGCGCTGGACGCCCGGTTCACCGGCGAGAAGCTCGCCGAGCGCGCCGACCTGATGCCCCGTACGTACCCGGTGACGGGCACCGTCGCCGCCTCCTTCGGAGACGGGCAGCGCGCCAGCTGGACGGTGAACGTCCTCACGGAGGCGCCCGTCGTCGTCTACGCCGTCTCCGGCTTCGCCGACGGGCGCGACGTCCGCGACCCGCAGCCGGCCGCGCGGGCCGCCGCCGACGGCGCGAGGACCACCGTCGCCCAGGCCGGGCTCGGCCACGACGCCCAGGGCGTCGCCGAGCGGATCGGGCGGGGCCTGCGTACGACTGTCAGCACGGCAACGGAGCCGCCCGGATGACCCAGCAGCCCCCCGCACCGACCACGCCGAGGCGGACGGCACCGACGTCCCGCCGTCGCGCGCGTCGCGTCGCGGCCACCCTCGCCGCAGCCTCCTTCCTGCTCGCCGTTCCCGCCGCACCCGCCCACGCGGACGTCATCCGCGCCCAGCAGTGGGCCCTGGAGGCGATGCACACCGACGAGGCGTGGCGCACCACCAAGGGCGACGGCATCACCGTCGCGGTCCTCGACACCGGGGTCGACGCCACCCACCCCGACCTGGCCGGACAGGTCCTGCCCGGCAAGGACCTCATCGGCTTCGGCGCCCGGAGCGGCGACCGCGCCTGGGCCCGCCACGGCACCGCCATGGCCGGCATCATCGCGGGCCACGGGCACGGACCCGGCGGCGAGGACGGCGTCCTCGGCATCGCCCCCGAGGCGAAGATCCTGCCGGTCCGCGTGATCCTCGAAGGCACCGACCCGGACCGCGCCAAGGCCCGCAAGTCACGCGGCGGTTCACTCGCCGACGGCATCCGCTGGGCCGCCGACAACGGCGCCGACGTCATCAACCTCTCCCTCGGCGACGACAGCGAGTCCGCCCACCCCGAACCCGCCGAGGACGCCGCCGTCCAGTACGCCCTGGCCAAGGGCGCCGCCGTCGTCGCCTCGGCCGGGAACGGCGGTGAGAAGGGCGACCGCGTCTCGTACCCGGCCGCGTACCCCGGCGTGATCGCCGTCACGGCCGTCGACCGCTACGGCACCCACGCGGCGTTCTCCACCCGCCGCTGGTACGCCACCGTGAGCGCGCCCGGCGTCGACGTCGTCATAGCGGACCCCGACCGCCGGTACTACGAAGGCTGGGGCACCAGCGCCGCCGCCGCCTTCGTCTCCGGCGCCGTCGCCCTCCTCCGCGCGGCCCACCCCGAACTCAGTCCCGCGCAGATCAAGAAGCTGCTCACCGACACCGCGCGCGACGCCCCGGACGGCGGACGCGACGACGCCACCGGTTACGGCTTCGTCGACCCGGCGGCGGCGCTCGACGCGGCTGTCGAACCCGTCGCGGACGCCACCACGGCCGACAAGGCGACCGGCTACACCAAGCGGTACTTCGGCCGGGGACCCCGCGACACCGCCGAGGACTCCGAACCGGCCGGCTGGCTCGCCCCGCTCGCGGGCGGCCTCGGCGCGGTACTGCTGGCCGCGGCGGTGGTGCTCTGGCGCGGCGGACCGGTCAGCGCACGCCGCCCCCGGTACTGAGGGCGGCCCGCGCCACCGCCTCGACCAGCGCGACCCCCGCCTCCTTCGTGGTGTGCCCGCCCGACAGCACGGCCACCAGGACGGGACGGCCCCCCGCGACGACCCGGCCGACCGAGTTGACGACCCAAAGCCCCGTGGCGCTCAACGGCATCCAGCCGTTCTTGACGGCCGCCGCGCGCCCCGGGGAGCCGGGCACCGCCGCGCGCCCCACAGGCGCGTCCCCCGCCGCCGGGACGCCCCACGCCTGGTCCGCCACGACATGCGCCATCAGATCCGCCACGAAGGCGCGGGAACGCCCACCCAGCGGCGACGGCCCGTCGCCGAACACGGCGTCCAGCAGCGCCACCTGATCCGTCGCGGTGGTACGGGACAGCCCCCAGGCCCGCGCCGCCGTTGACCCCCGCAGTCCCAGCCGCCGGTGCGCCGCGTCCAGCCCGCCGGCCCCGCCGATCACCTGCCACAGCTCGGTCGCGGCGTCGTTGTCGCTGCGCTCGATCATCGCCGCCGCCCGCGCGTGCTCCCGGGGGGACGGCTCCCGGCCGGTGTCCTGGCAGCGCAGCAGCAGCGCGGCGAGGATGCCGACCTTCACGACGCTGGCCGAGGGATGGGTGGGCACCGGCGCGTGCCGGTACGCCGCGGTGGCCCCGGTGGCCGGGTCCCGGACGGCGACGTCGTACGTGACGCCCTCGCCGGCCGTCCCGACGAGCGGTTCGTTTCCGTCGCGCATGCGCTCCCCCTCCGTCCGTCCCCGCCGATTCTGCCCCCCGCCCTCCTTCTGAGGAGTACGGCTCTAGGCTCGACCCGTGGCACTCAAGAACATTCCCGATTCCGGCTTCTCCGCCGACGACGGCAGCGCCGACCCCGTCCTCACGGAGGCCCTCGCCGCCTGGTCCGCCGACCGCGCCGCCGAGCCGCGCGTCCTGGCCGCTCTCCGGGACGCCCGGCTGCTCGTCCCCGTCGTCGCCGTTCTCGGCGAGACCGAGGAGGACGAGCGGGGACTGCGGCGCGAGAAGAACAGCGACATGGCCGTTCCCACGCTCCGGGCCGGCGGCCGGCGCGCCCTGCCCGCCTTCACCTCGACCGCCTCGCTTGCCCGGTGGGACCCCGGCGCGCGCCCCGTCGCCGTACCCCTGCGCCAGGCGCTGAGCGCGGCGGCGCACGAGAAGGCCGACACCGTGGTCATCGACCTGGCGGGTCCGGTGCCGTACGAACTGGCCGGTCCGGCCCTGTACGCGCTCGCCGAGGGCCGCACCGGCACCGACCCGCTGGACGACCCGGCCGTCGTCGCGGCCGTGCGGGCGGTGGCCGCCGCCGAGCCCTCCGTACGGAGGGCGCACCTCGGTCCGGGGGAGGCCGACGGCACACTCGCCCTGGTCCTGCTCCCGGACGCCGCCCCGGCGGACGCGGTCCGCCGTGTCGCCTCCGCGCTGGCGGCGGACGACGTGCTGAGGGCCCGCCTGGTGCGCGGCCTGGACCTGGCACTGCTGCCGGCCGGTGCCGCGCCTCCGGGCGAGCCCCTGTTCGTACGGGACGGGCCGGCTCAGCCGTAGACGGGACCCGTGTACTTCTCGCCGGGGCCCTGACCGGCCCCGTCGGGGACCAGGGACGCCTCGCGGAAGGCCAGCTGGAGCGACTTCAGCCCGTCGCGCAGCGGCGCCGCGTGGAAGGAGCTGATCTCGGTCGTGCTCGCGTCCAGCAGCCCGGCCAGCGCGTGCACCAGCTTCCGGGCCTCGTCCAGGTCCTTGTGCGCGTCACCGTCCTCCGTGAGCCCGAGCTTCACCGCCGCCGCGCTCATCAGATTGACGGCGACCGTCACGATCACCTCGACGGCGGGGACCTCCGCGATGTCGCGGGTCATCGCGTCGAAGTCGGGGGAAACAGGGGAGTCGGAAGAAGAGGGCGTGTCGCTCATGCCGCCCACGATAGGCCCCACCACGGGGTGCCTCCGCCCCCGGTCACCGGCCTCCGGCACCAGGGGCGGAAGCGTGGCCGTGCCGTACGGAACGGCCACCCGGCCACAAGCTGCGGAAGACCCGCGGGCGTTCTACGGAAGAGGAGCGAGGATGCCCGGTGAGACAGGTCTCCCGTGGCTCGCCGAACAGTGCGGGGAGCCGGCCGACCCGCGTCCGGCGGAGCTCGACCTCCTGGTGGAGCGGGGGCCGGTCTCCGCCATGGTCCTGATCGCGGAGCGGTCGGTGACGGACCTGGCCACGTACCCGGCCCGGACCCGTGGGTTAGCACCTGCCTCCACCTGATGCTAACCTTGTGTTACGACCGGTCGGACACGTGTGTGACCGACCCACAAGTGGAGGCTCCGTTCTCCCACCTGGCTGCCCCTCGGGGCGGCGGGTCACCGGTCAGGCGGCGGCCATCGTTCCGTACGGACGATGGAGTCGCCCGATGCGCCCCGCGGTTCGACGCGGCGGTGTTCCGGTATTCATGGAGCTCCCGCCTGTGTCCTGTCGGGGCATTTTTCGTTTCTCCCCGCGGTTGGTCTGACGAAACAGACGTTACGCGGCTGTCTGCCAGGCGGCCGTGTGGTGCTACCGAGGAGGATCCATCAGCGCTGAGCCCCGCATTAACGACCGGATTCGTGTTCCCGAGGTCCGCCTTGTCGGCCCCAGCGGCGAGCAGGTCGGCATCGTGCCGCTTGCGAAGGCCCTGGAGCTGGCGCAGGAGTACGACCTGGACCTGGTCGAGGTCGCGGCGACCGCCCGTCCGCCCGTGTGCAAGCTCATGGATTACGGGAAGTTCAAGTACGAATCGGCCATGAAGGCCCGTGAGGCGCGCAAGAACCAGGCGCACACGGTCATCAAGGAGATGAAGCTCCGGCCGAAGATCGACCCCCATGACTACGACACCAAAAAGGGTCACGTCGTCCGGTTCCTCAAGCAGGGCGACAAGGTCAAGATCACGATCATGTTCCGCGGTCGTGAGCAGTCCCGCCCCGAACTGGGCTTCCGACTGCTCCAGCGGCTCGCTTCGGACGTCGAGGAGCTCGGCTTCATCGAGTCGAACCCGAAGCAGGACGGCCGGAACATGATCATGGTTCTGGGCCCGCACAAGAAGAAGACCGAAGCCATGGCCGAGGCCCGCGAAGCCCAGGCCGCCCGCAAGGCGGAGCGCCAGAGCCACGCGTCCGACGACCATGTCGACGAGTCTCCGGACGCCGTGCAGGCTCGGGCCAAAGCCGAGGCAGACGCCGAGGCCCCGGCCGAAACGTCCTCCGACGCGTGATCCACGGGGCCGCCCGCCAGGCGCCCCCGGGTTCCGCCCGGAATATCCAGACAGAGAACTGACGCTCCCGGCAGCCGGTCCGTCCGGTGGGAGCGCCACTGACGAGGAGAGAACGGCGCCATGCCGAAGAACAAGTCGCACAGCGGTGCCAGCAAGCGCTTCAAGCTCACCGGCTCCGGCAAGGTGATGCGCGAGCGCGCCGGCAAGCGCCACCTGCTCGAGCACAAGTCGTCGCGAGTGACCCGACGCCTGACCGGCACCGTGGAGCTGGCCCCGGGCGACGCCAAGAAGATCAAGAAGCTTCTCGGCAAGTGACGTCGCGGCCCCCGGTGACGGGGGCGCGCGACGCCAGGACCGGGATCCATCCGTTTCCGGGCCGGGTGAGCGGCGAGTGAATTCCGCCGAACCCAGCCCCGCTACAAGGAGTTAACAAGTGGCACGCGTCAAGAGGGCAGTCAACGCCCACAAGAAGCGCCGGGCGATCCTCGAGCAGGCCAAGGGCTACCGCGGCCAGCGTTCGCGCCTGTACCGCAAGGCCAAGGAGCAGGTCACCCACTCCCTGGTCTACAACTACAACGACCGCAAGAAGCGCAAGGGCGACTTCCGCCGGCTCTGGATCCAGCGGATCAACGCCGCCGCGCGCCAGAACGGCATGACGTACAACCGCCTCATCCAGGGTCTCAACGCCGCCAACGTCGAGGTGGACCGCAAGATCCTGGCCGAGCTCGCGGTCAACGACGCCCCCGCCTTCGCCGCGCTGGTCGAGGTCGCGCAGAAGGCGCTGCCGAGCGACGTCAACGCCCCCAGGGCCGCCGCCTGAGCCGTCGCCCGATCGCGGCACGGATCGCAGCACGTCCCGCCGGACCCGCAGGCAGCCCGCCTGCGGGTCCGGCGCGTTCCACGCACGGCCACGGGCATTCGTACGCCGCGCCCGCGTCCGCGCACGCCACGCGCCCCTCGCCGGCCGTCCCGGTCGGGCGCGTCCCGCGGCCGTAACACCGCCCGCGTGCGCCACGCGCGCGCGTATGTCCGCACGGGACGCACCGGACGCTCGGGACGCACCGGACGCGCGGTCCGCACAGGCACGCGCGTAGGTCCGCACCGGACGACACGAGAAGCGCACGAGAACCACAGAAGCGAGCCGCCGCCCATGGGCACCCCCGAGCTGATCTCCCCGCGTTCCCCGCGCGTCACCGCCGCCCGGCGGCTCGCCCGACGGGCCTTCCGGGGCAAGGAACGCCGCTTCGTCGCGGAGGGCCCCCAGGCCGTGCGCGAGGCCGTCGGCCACCGGGGCGACGACGGCGTCCCCACCCTGACCGAGCTGTTCACGACGGTCGAGGCCGCCGAACGGTACGCGGACATCGTCGCCGCCGCCCGCGCCGCCGGGGCGCGCGTGCACCACGCGGACGCCGCCGTGCTCGCCGACGTCTCCCAGACCGTCACCCCGCAGGGCCTCCTCGGTATCTGCCGCTTCCTCGACGTGCCGTTCGGGACGGTGCTGCGGGCGCGGCCCCGGCTGGTCGCCGTCCTCGCGCACGTACGCGACCCCGGCAACGCCGGTACCGTCCTGCGCTGCGCCGACGCGGCGGGCGCGGACGCCGTCGTCCTCACCGACGCGTCCGTGGACCTCTACAACCCCAAGTCGGTCCGGGCGTCGGCCGGTTCGCTGTTCCATCTGCCGGTCGTCGTGGGTGTCCCCGTCGAGGAGGCCGTGGCGGGCCTGCGGGACGCGGGCGTCCGGCTGCTGGCCGCCGACGGGGCGGGCGACGACGACCTGGACGACGAGCTGGACGCGGGCACCATGGGCGGCCCGACCGGCTGGATCTTCGGGAACGAGGCGTGGGGGCTGCCCGCCGGGACACGGGCGCTGGCGGACGCCGTCGTACGCGTCCCGATCCACGGCCGGGCCGAGAGTCTGAACCTGGCGACCGCCGCGGCCGTATGTCTCTACGCCTCGGCCAGGGCGCAGCGCGTCCGCACATGAGCTGAGGGGGTCCGCGCGGTCACCTTGAGCGATGAGAGCGAGTAGGGTGACCGGAAACTCGGGGGCCCACTGTGCTCTTCGGAAGAGGTGGGATGCGGGCATGACGGTCGGGGCGAGCGGGTCGGCCACCGCACGGGGACCTGTCCGGCCGGACCCGGGCGAACCCGGCGCATCCGACGCCGGGGACGCGGAAGGCCCTGAGGGTCACGGAGGCCGCGTAGGACCCGAAGGCGGCGGATCGCCCGGCGGCCCCGGCCCGGAGAACAGCGGAACACCCGCCGGCCCCGGCCCCGAAAGCACCCCGAGCCCCCTCGCCGTCGCGCGCCCCGCCGTCACCCGGAGCCCCGCCGCGACCGGGAGCCCCGCAGGCACCATGAGCCCCGTCCCCACCGCGCGCCCCGACCACCCCGGCAGCCCCCTCGCCACCGCGAACCCCGTCCAGGACCTCGGCGTCGACCCCGACGACCTCCCCGACGGGCTCGTCGTCGCCGACGAGACCGGCCGCGTGATCTGCTTCAACGCCGCCGCCGCCCGCATCACCGCCGTCGCCGCCGCCGAGGCCGTCGGCAGCCCCCTGGAACGCGCGCTGCCCCTCGAAGACCTCGAAGGCCGCCGCTGGTGGGCGCTGACCGACCCGTACGGCGGTCTGCTCACCCGCTACGGCCAGCCCGAACGCAACCTGCTGCTGCACGGCCGCGAGGTCCTGGTCTCCGCCCGCTACGTGCGCACCCGCCCCCAGGGCCCCGTCCGCAGACTCGTCATCAGCATCCGCGGCACCGAGGCCCGCCGCCGTACCGAACGCAGCCACGCCGAGCTGATCGCGACCGTCGCGCACGAACTGCGCTCCCCGCTCACCTCCGTGAAGGGCTTCACCGCGACGCTGCTCGCCAAGTGGGAGCGGTTCACCGACGACCAGAAGCGCCTCATGCTGGAGACCGTCGACGCCGACGCCAACCGCGTGACCCGGCTGATCGCCGAACTCCTCGACATCTCCCGGATCGACTCCGGGCGCCTGGAGGTACGCCGCCAGCCCGTCGACATCGCCACCGCCGTCGGCCGCCACATCCAGTCCTTCACCGCCTCCGGCCAGTCGCCGGACCGGTTCCTCGTACGGGTCCGGCAGCCGCTGCCCGATCTGTGGGCCGATCCCGACAAGATCGACCAGATACTGGGCAACCTGCTGGAAAACGCGGTGCGCCACGGCGAGGGAACCGTCACCATCGAAGTGGCACCCGCCCAGGTCAAGCATGTCGAGTACGCGCACGCCGAGCACACCCACGCCGACGGCGGCGCGAAAGGAACAGCGGTCACCGTGAGCGACGAAGGCCCCGGCATCCCCGAGGAGTCGATGAGCCGTGTCTTCACCCGCTTCTGGCGGGGCAGCAAGCGCGGCGGCACCGGCCTGGGCCTCTACATCGTCAAGGGCATCGTCGAGGCGCACGGCGGCACGATCACCGTCGGCCGGGGGCCCGGCGGCGGCGCCCAGTTCCGCTTCGTCCTGCCCGTCGGCGCCCCCGCCTATCTGGCGTGAGACCGCCCACGGGCTTCTTCACTCCGTACGGCCTCTAGACTCGACCCCTGTGGCACCTTTGCGTCCTCGGACATCGAGCGGGGTCGTTCCGCCCACCCAATCGGAAGTACGGGAAGAGATGTCGGCACCCAACAAGTCGTACGACCCAGTCGAGGTCGAGGCGCTGAAACCGGAAGAGATCGAGCGCATGCGGGACGAGGCGCTCGCCGCCTTCGCCGCCGCCGGCGACCTCGACGCGCTCGCCCACGCGAAGACGGCGCACGCCGGTGGTACCTCACCCCTGTCCCTCGCCAACCGCGAGATCGGCGCCCTGCCGCCGCAGGCCAAGGCGGAGGCGGGCAAGCGCGTGGGCCAGGCCCGCGGCGCCGTGAACAAGGCCCTCGCCGCCCGGCAGGTCGAGCTGGAGGCCGAGCGCGACACGCGCGTGCTGGTCGAGGAGGCGGTGGACGTCACGCTGCCGTACGACCGCGTCCCGGCCGGCGCCCGGCACCCGCTCACCACCCTCATGGAGCGCATCGCCGACGTCTTCACGGCCATGGGGTACGCGGTGGCGGACGGCCCGGAGATCGAGGCGGAGTGGTTCAACTTCGACGCCCTGAACTTCGTGCCTGACCACCCGGCCCGCCAGATGCAGGACACCTTCTTCGTCCAGGGCCCGGACGGCACCTCCGGCGACGAGTCCGGGGTGGTGCTGCGCACGCACACCTCACCGGTCCAGGCGCGCACCCTGCTCGACCGGGAACCGCCCGTCTATGTGATCTGCCCCGGCCGCGTCTACCGCACGGACGAGCTGGACGCCACCCACACCCCGGTCTTCCACCAGGTCGAGCTGCTCGCCGTGGACGAGGGCCTCACCATGGCCGACCTCAAGGGCACCCTCGACCACATGGTCCAGGAACTGTTCGGCGGCGAAGGCATGAAGACCCGGCTGCGGCCCAACTTCTTCCCCTTCACCGAGCCGTCCGCCGAGATGGACATGGTCTGCTACGTCTGCCGCGGCGAGTCCGTCGGCAACCCGGACCGCCCCTGCCGCACCTGCGGCAGCGAGGGCTGGATCGAGCTGGGCGGCTGCGGCATGGTCAACCCGAAGGTGCTCGTCGCCTGCGGGGTGGACCCCGAGAAGTACAGCGGATTCGCCTTCGGGTTCGGCATCGAGCGGATGCTGATGTTCCGCCACAACGTCGAAGACATGCGAGACATGGTCGAGGGTGACGTCCGGTTCACCCGGCCCTTCGGGATGGAGATCTGATGCGCGTCCCGCTTTCCTGGCTGCGGGAGTACGTCGACCTGCCGGCCACCGAGACCGGCCGGGACGTCCAGGCCAGACTCGTCACCGCCGGTCTCGAGGTCGAGACCGTCGAACAGCTCGGCGCGGGCCTCAAGGGCCCCCTCGTCGTCGGCAAGGTCCTCACCGTCGAGGAACTGACCGAGTTCAAGAAGCCCATCCGCTTCTGCACCCTCGACGTCGGGGACGCCAACGGCACCGGTGAGCCGCAGGAAGTCATCTGCGGCGCCCGGAACTTCGCCGTCGGCGACAAGGTCGTCGTCGTGCTGCCCGGCGCCGTGCTGGCCGGCGGCTTCGCGATCTCCGCCCGCAAGACGTACGGCCGTACCTCACACGGCATGATCTGCTCCAGCGCCGAGCTGGGCATGGGCGACGACGGCAGCGGCGGCATCGTCGTCCTGCCGCCGGAGCACGAGGCCGGCACCGACGCGATCGAACTGCTCCAGCTCGTCGACGAGGTCCTCGACATCGCGGTCACCCCCGACCGCGGGTACTGCCTCTCCATGCGCGGCATCGCCCGCGAGACCGCCATCGCCTACGGGCTGTCGCTGCGCGACCCGGCGCTCCTCGACGTGCCCGCGCCCAACTCGTACGGCCACCGCGTGGAGATCACCGACCCCGTCGGGTGCGACCACTTCACCGCGCGTACGGTCACCGGTCTCGACCCCGAGGCCCGCTCCCCGATCTGGCTCAGGCGCCGGCTCCAGAAGGGCGGGATGCGTCCGATCTCGCTGGCCGTCGACATCACCAACTACGTGATGCTGGAGATCGGCCAGCCGCTGCACGCGTACGACCGCAAGCGGGTCGAGGGCGCCCTCGGCGTCCGGCGGGCCGAGCAGGGCGAGGAGCTGACCACGCTCGACGGCGTCAAGCGCGTCCTGGACGCGGCGGACCTCGTCATCACCGACGACCGGGGCCCGATCGGCCTCGCCGGGGTGATGGGCGGCGCGGACACCGAGATCGCCGACGGCGAGATCGCGCCCGGTCCGCTGTCCTCGTCCGCCGCCGACCGTGCCGCGCGCGGCACCACCGAGGTCGTCATCGAGGCCGCGCACTTCGACCCGATCTCGATCGCCCGTACCGCCCGGCGCCACAAGCTGCCCTCCGAGGCGTCCCGGCGCTTCGAGCGCGGAGTCGATCCGCACGCCGCGTCCGCCGCCGCCCAGCGCACCGTCGATCTGCTGGTGCTGCTCGCGGGCGGCTCGGCGGAGGCCGGTGTCACCGAGGCCGTCGCCCCGACCGGGCCGCACACCATCACCATGGCCACGGACCACCCAGACCGGGTGGCCGGTCTCGCGTACGGCAGGGAGACCGTCGTCCGCCGGCTCCAGCAGGTCGGCTGCGACGTCCAGGGCCAGGACGAGCTGATCGTCACCGTCCCGAGCTGGCGTCCCGACCTGCGCGAGATCAACGACCTCGCCGAGGAGGTCATCCGGCTGGAGGGGTACGAGAACCTGCCCTCCACCCTGCCCCGGCCGCCCGCCGGGCGCGGGCTCACCGAGCGGCAGCGGCTGCACCGCAGGGTCGGCCGCGCGCTGGCCGGCGCCGGCTACGTCGAGGTGCTGAGCTACCCGTTCATGGGGGAGGCGCAGCTCGACCAGCTCCAGCTGCCCGCGGACGACGCCCGCCGCCGTACGGTCACCCTGGTCAACCCGCTGGCCGACACCGAGCCCGCGATGCGCACGACCCTGCTGCCGGGCCTGTTCGGCGCGCTGCGCCGCAACGACGGCCGGGGCTCGCACGATCTGGCGCTGTACGAGACGGGACTGGTCTTCCGGCCCACGGGCGACGAGAAGGTCCCCGCCCGGCTGCCCGTCACCCGGCGGCCCTCGCCCGAGGAGCTGGCGACGCTCGACGCCGCGCTGCCCCGGCAGCCGCGCCGGGCGGCCGTCGTCCTGGCCGGTGCCCGCGAGCGGGCCGGCTGGTGGGGCGCCGGCCGTCCCACCGGCTGGGCGGACGCGGTCGAGGCGGCCCGTACGGTCGCCGCCGAGGCGGGCGTCACGCTGACCGTCGAGGCCGACCGGCACGCGCCGTGGCACCCGGGCCGCTGCGCCGCGCTGTACGCGTCGGTGGACGGCGAGCGCACCCTGGTCGGGCACGCCGGTGAGCTCCACCCACGGGTCGTCAAGGCGTACGGCCTGCCGGAGCGTACCTGCGCCATGGAGCTGGAACTGGACCTCGTGGAGCGGGCGGGCACCGGCGCGCTGCGGGCGCCCCGGATCTCGACGTTCCCCGTCGCGACCCAGGACGTGGCACTGGTCGTGGCCGAGGACGTGCCGGCCGCCGACGTGGAGCGGGCACTGGGCGAGGGCGCCGGTGAACTGCTCGAATCGGTACGGCTGTTCGACGTGTTCACCGGTGAACAGCTGGGCGAGGGGCGGAAGTCCCTGGCGTACGCGCTGCGATTCCGTGCCGCCGACCGGACGTTGACCGTGGACGAGGCGACCGCCGCGCGCGACGCCGCGGTGGCGCTGGCCGCCGAGCGGACCGGGGCGGTCCTGCGCGGGGCGTGAGCGGGCGGGATTCCCGAACGGGAGAGGGGCGCGGCCGGGCTCAGGTTCCGGCCGCGTCCCTCTCGCGTGCCCGGGGAGGCCCGGCGCGCCCGCACCGGCGGGGGCGCGGCCGGGCCGTCGCACGTCACCGGGTCGCGCGGATACCGGCGCAGGCCGGGGGGACGAACTCTGCGCCGTATCCGCCTCGCAACGTCGTCGCGGCCGGCGCGCCGCCCGCCGCGCCCGCGGAGTGTCGGGCAGATGGGCGGGGCGGACGGCGCGGGGTGGGCCGCCGTACCGCACGAGGGGGAGTACGCCGGCCCGGCCGCTCCTTGCGAGACGTCCCAGTCAACCGGCACGCCGCCCGGACGGGCAGGGCGCACACCGTCCGGATCCGGGCATTACGTTCACACCCCGTGCGCGATGTCTCTCCACTACGCTGTGGCTGCCGAGCCTCGGAGGGGCCAATGCAGCCCAACACCCTGCTGGATTCGCTGATCGACGAGGCGGGCATGTCCCACGCCGGGTTCGCCGCCCGGGTCAACCGCGCCGGGCAGGCACACGGCCTCGACCTGCGGTACGAACACACCTCCGTACTGCGGTGGTTGAGGGGCCAGCGGCCCCGGGGCCAGGCGTCCGAGCTGATCTGCCAGGTGCTGGGCGAACGGCTCGGCCGCACCCTCACGCTGGACGACATCGGCCTCGGCGCGGCCCCCGGCGCACCGGTCCGGGACGCCACGCTCTCGCACTTCGTGGAGCGCGCCACCGCCCTGTGGCGCTCCGACCAGCAGCGGCGCGGCCATGTGCGGGCGGCCCCCGCCGTGACCGGTACGCACGCCGTGATGCCGGTCTGGGAGTGGGAGAACCCGCCCGACGACACGGACGTCTCCCGCAGCGGCCCGAGCCGGGTCGGCCCGGCCGACCTCGAACTGCTGCGGACGGCCAGGGCACACTACGAACTCATGTACCGCAGGGCGGGCGGTCTGGCCACCCACCCCCGGATCGTGGGCTTCCTCAACGCCGAGACCGCGCCCCTGCTGCGCGGTGGCTACAGCGACGCGACCGGCCGCCAACTGCACCGCGCGACCGGCGCGTTGGTGGCGGTGGCGGGGATCTGCGCGTACGACTCCGACGCCCAGGGGCTCGCCCAGCGCTACTTCCACCAGGCGCTGCGGCTGGCGAAGGCCAGCGGCGACGCGGGGCTCGGCGCGTACGCGATCGGGCTGCTCGTCAACCAGTCGCTGTTCATGGGGGAGCACCGGCAGGCGGTGGCCTTCGCCGAGGCCGCGCTGCGCACGGCGGGGCGGTCGATCACCCCGGCGCTGGCCGCCGATCTGTACGCGATGCAGGCCAAGGCGTACGCGCTGCTCGGTGACGGGAGCGGGGCGCGGGCGTGCATCGGGCGGGCGGAGGCCGAGGCGGGCCGGATCAGACCGGGCCAGGAGCCGGAGGAGACCGGTTACGTCGAGCCGGGGCTGGTCAGTGTGCAGGTGGCGGAGGCGCTGCTGAGCCTCGGTGAGCTGACCGCCGCGCGGGCGCACGCCGCCGAAGCGGTGGGCGCCCCGGCGCACGACAGGGGGCGGGTGCACCGGCTGGCGATGCTCAGCCAGATCGAGCTGCGGCAGGGCGAACCGGAACGCGCGGCCGGCACCGCGCGGCAGATGGCCGAGCGGGCCCGGGGAATCGAGTCATTGCGGCTCAGGGACCGGATGGGCGTCGTGCGGGTGGGCCTGATGGAGAGCGGCTGCGCGGACGCGGCGGAAGCGGCCGGATACATCGCACGGGCCCTGCGCGTTCCCCTGTGAGAACGCGCTTACTGCCATATTGCCAACTCCCAAGCGGAAGGTGGCAGAACCGTGCAGTGGGCGAACTTGGACGAACAGACCGTGTATCAGAATCGCTGGTTCCGGGTGAACCTGGCGGACGTCGAGCTTCCCGACGGCCGCCATCTGGACCACTTCGTCATCCGGTTGCGTCCGGTGGCCGTCGCGACGGCGGTCAACGAGGCCAACGAGGTGCTGATGCTCTGGCGGCACCGCTTCATCACCGACAGCTGGGGCTGGGAACTCGCCGCGGGTGTTGTCGAGGACGGCGAGTCCGTCGAGACCGCGGCGGCGCGGGAGATGGAGGAGGAGACCGGGTGGCGCCCCGGCGCCCTGCGGCATCTGCTGACCGTCGAGCCGTGCAACGGGCTGACCGACGCCCGGCACCATCTCTACTGGTCGGACGCGGCCACCTGGACCGGTCACCCCCAGGACGACTTCGAGTCCTCACGCCGTGAGTGGGTCCCGCTCAAACTGGTCCCCGACCTGATCGCGCGCGGCGAGGTACCGGCCGCCAACATGGCGGCCGGTCTGCTGATGCTGCATCACCTGCGGCTGGGCGGCGGCGGGTAGCGGACGCCGGGCGCCGGTCCGTCTCAGCCGTACGGGTAGAAGCCCGAGCCCGACTTACGGCCGAGGCGCCCCGCGTCCACCATGCGCTGGAGCAGCGGCGGAGCGGCGTACAGGGGTTCCTTGTACTCGGCGTACATCGAGTCGGCGACCGAGGCCACGGTGTCCAGGCCGATCAGGTCCGCGAGCTTCAGCGGGCCCATCGGGTGGGCGCAGCCCATCTCCATGCCGTTGTCGATGTCCTCACGGCCGGCGACCCCGGACTCGAACATCCGGACCGCGGACAGCAGATAGGGAATGAGCAGGGCGTTCACCACGAAACCGGACCGGTCCTGGGCGCGGATCGCGTGCTTGCCCAGCACGTCCCGGACGAGGGCCTCGGCGCGCGTGACCGTGTCGTCCGAGGTCGTCAGGGCCGGGATCAGCTCGACCAGCCGCTGGACCGGTGCCGGGTTGAAGAAGTGGATGCCGATGACCCGGTCCGGGCGGGACGTCGCGACGGCCAGCTTGACCAGCGGGATCGAGGAGGTGTTGGACGACAGGATCGCGTCGGCGCGCGTCACGACCTGGTCGAGGATCTGGAAGATCTCCGTCTTGACCTGCTCGTTCTCGACGACCGCCTCGATCACCAGATCGCGGTCGGCGAACTCCCCGAGGTCGGTGGTGAAGCTGAGCCTGCCGAGCGTCGCGTCGCGCGTCTCCGCGGTGATCTTGCCGCGTTCGGCGGCCTTCGAGAGGGAGTTGTACAGGCGGGTGCGCCCGATCTCCAGGGCCTCGCCGGTGGTCTCGGCGACCCTCACCTGGAGGCCGCTGCGGGCGCACACCTCCGCGATGCCCGCGCCCATCTGGCCGCAGCCCACCACTCCGACGCGTTCGATGTCGGTCACATCGTGCCTTTCGCTGGTCCCGGTCCTGCGGGGCCCCGTGTGATTCCGGGGCCCGCCACGGCCCCGACGTTACTCCGCGCGGGTGTGTGCACGGCGGGCCGGGGCGGGCATGCTGTGCGGGCACCATCAGTCCGAACCGGCCAGCGAAGGGATTCGTACATGCGTGAGATCGGTAGAAGAGGGTTCGTGGCGGTCACGGCGGGCGCCCTCACCTCACTGGCGACGGCGGGGGACGCCGTCGCGGCGGGAGTGCGGAACGGGACGACCGGAGTGCCGGCGGGCGCGGGGGCCGCCGTCGGTTCCGGGGGCCGGCACGGGGCACGCCGCGAGATGCGCGGCATGTGGCTCGCCACGGTCGTGAACCGCGACTGGCCGTCCAGGCCCGGACTCCCGGCGGCCGAACAGCGCGCCGAACTGCTGAAGTTCCTGGACACCGCCGTCCGGCGGAAGCTGAACACGGTCGTCTTCCAGGTGCGGCCGACCGCCGACGCGCTGTGGCCGTCGCCGCTGGAGCCGTGGGCCGAGTGTCTGACCGGCGTCCAGGGCAAGGACCCGGGCTGGGACCCGCTGGGGACGGCGGTCACGGAGGCGCACAAACGCGGCCTGGAACTGCACGCCTGGTTCAACCCGTACCGCGTCGCCAACCACACCGACCCCTCCCGGCTCATCCCGAGTCACCCGGCCCGCAAGCACCCGGAGTGGGTGCTGCCGTACGGCGGGAAGCTCTACTACAACCCGGGCATTCCGGAGGTCAGGGCGTTCGTCCAGGACGCGATGCTCGACGCCGTGCGCCGCTACGACATCGACGCGGTGCACTGGGACGACTACTTCTACCCGTACCCGGTCGCGGGTCAGGTCTTCGACGACGACGCGCAGTACGCCCAGTACGGCGCGGGCTTCCCCGACAAGGCGTCCTGGCGGCGTGACAACACCGACCGGTTGGTGCGCGAGACCGCGGCGAAGATCAAGCAGATCAAGAAGCATGTCGCCTTCGGCATCAGCCCGTTCGGGGTGTGGCGCAACAAGGCCACCGACGCGACCGGCTCCGACACCCAGGCCGGGGTGCAGACGTACGACGACCTGTACGCCGACACCCGCAAGTGGGTCAAGGAGGGCTGGATCGACTACATCACCCCGCAGGTCTACTGGAACATCGGCTTCGCCGCCGCCGACTACGCGAAGCTCGTGCCCTGGTGGAGCGAGGTGGTGCGGGGGACGGGCGTCGACCTCTACATCGGCGAGGCCCTCTACAAGGCGGGCGACCCGGCCCAGCCCGCGCCGTGGCAGGACGTGGCGGAGGTCTCCCGCCATCTGACGCTGGCCAAGCGGTACCCGGAGGTCGGGGGGCACTGCTACTTCTCCGCGCTGGAGTGCGTCAACGACAAGAACGGCGCCTTCGCCCGCGCGGTGGCCGACCACTACGGCTCACGGGTACGCCCGCCGCGCCGGGGCTGACGCCCCGTAGGGCCGGCTCCTCGTCGTCGGTCACCCGACAGCCCCTAGGCACGGGCCCGTTGGGTGACCGCGATGCACAGCAGTACGGCGACGGCCGCCGGCGGCGCGGCCGTCGCCAGGTCCTCCCCGAGCAGCAGCACCGACCAGACCAGCGTCAGCAGCGGCTGGGCGAGCTGGAGCTGGCTGGCCTTCTCGACGCCGATCGCCGCCATGCCCCGGTACCAGACGTAGAGACCGAAGAACGTCGACCCCACCGCCACCCACACCAGCCCGGTCACGCCCTGGGCCGTCAGCCGTACCGGCTCGACCGTCAGCGCCACACCGGCGACCAGCAGACTCAGCGGCAGACAGCCCACCAGCGCCCAGCCGATCACCTGCCAGCCCGGCATCAGCCGCGCCAGCCTGCCGCCCTCCGTGTAGCCCGCCGCGCACACCAGGAGCGCGGCGAACAGATACACATCGCCGGTCGACAGGGCCCCGCCGCTCTGCTGAAGGGTGAACGCGATCACCACGGCCGCGCCCGCGACCGCCGCGCACCAGAAGGTACGCGACGGGCGCCCGCCCGTACGCAGCGCCGCGAACACGGCGGTCGTCAGCGGCAGCAGCCCCACCACGACGGCGGCATGCGCGGTGGTCGACGTCGTGAGGGCCAGCGTCGTCAGCATCGGGAAGCCGAGGACCACCCCGGCGGCCACCACCGCGAGCGGACCCCAATGCCGCCGCGCCGGGACCGGCACCCGTACCGCCAGCAGGAAACCGCCCGCGATCAGCGCGGCGAGCACGCCGCGTAGCGCGACGAGCGACCAGGGGCCGAAGCTCTCCAGCCCCCACACCGTCGCCGGAAAGGTGAGCGAGAAGGCGAGAACGCCCGCCGCCGCGAGGAGTGTGCCACCGGTCACCGCTACCGATGCCGGACGAGTAGCGCTATTCTGTGCTGTCATGCAAGAGCGTAGCAGCGTGGCCGAGTTGGCGAACTCCCTGCGAGTGGAGCTGAACCGCTACTCACCTGGTGGAAAGCTGCCGTCCAGCAGAGAACTGGTCGAACGCCACCGCGTCTCCCCGGTGACCGTCTCCCGCGCGCTGGCCCAGCTCTCCGCCGAAGGACTCGTCGTCACCCGCCCCGGCGCCGGCTCCTTCCGCGCCCCGGCCCGGCCGGGCGCCGCCAGGGCGGGGGACACCTCCTGGCAGGAGGTCGCCCTCAGCGCCGACGCCGCCACCGAACCCGTCCCGCGCGCCGTCGACTCCTCCGCCGTCCTCGCCACCCTCGCCGTCCCGCCGCCCGGCGTGATCGAGTTCAGCGGCGGCTATCTCCACGCCTCCCTCCAGCCCGAACAGGCCATGGCCGCTGCCCTGGCCCGCGCCGGCCGGCGCCCCGGCGCCTGGAGCCGCCCGCCCATCGACGGGCTGCCCGAACTGCGCGCCTGGTTCGCCCGCGACCTCGGCGACACCTGGACGGCCGCCGACGTACTCGTCACCGCGGGCGGCCAGAGCGCCCTGACCACCGCACTGCGCGCGCTCGCCCCGCCGGGCGCCCCCGTCCTCGTCGAATCACCCACCTATCCCGGCATGCTCGCCATCGCGCGGGCCGCCGGACTGCGGCCCGTCCCCGTCCCCGTCGACCGCGACGGCGTCCGCCCCGAACTCCTCGCCGCCGCCTTCCGCGCCACCGGCTCCCGCCTCTTCGTCTGCCAGCCGCTCTTCCAGAACCCCACCGGCGCCGTCCTCTCCCCGGCCCGCCGCCCCGAGGTGCTGCGCATCGCGCGCGACGCCGGCGCCTTCGTCGTGGAGGACGACTTCGTACGCCGACTCGCCCACGAGGACGCGGGCCCGCTGCCCGCCCCCCTCGCGGCCGACGACCACGACGGAGTCGTCGTCCATGTCTGCTCCCTCACCAAGGCGACCTCACCCAGCCTCCGGGTGGGGGTGCTGGCCGCCCGGGGCCCGGTCCTCGAAAGGCTCCGCGCCATCCATGTCGTGGACTGCTTCTTCGTCCCCCGCCCGCTCCAGGAAGCCGCCCTCGAACTGGTCGGCTCACCCGCGTGGAACCGTCATCTTCGTTTCATCGCAAGGGAGTTGAGGACCCGTCGGGAAGCCCTGACGACCGCTCTGCTCCAGGAGCTGCCCGAACTGGCGCTGCCTCACGTCCCGTCGGGCGGCTATCACCTCTGGCCGCGCCTGCCCGACGGCACCGACGAACAGGCCCTGGCCTCCGCCGCGCTGCGGGCGGGCGTCGCCGTCACCCCCGGCCGCCCCTACTTCTGCGCCGAACCCCCCGCCGGCCATCTGCGGCTGGGCTACGCCGCCGTCGCGGGAGTACGGGAGATCGCCGACGGCGTACGACGGCTCCGTACCGCCTGCGACGAAGTGCTGTCCTGACCGCGCCGCCCGCCCGGACCACCCCGCCGGCCCCGCCCGACCCGGCCGCCCGGTCTGTTCCGTCCGTTCCGATCCCATGCCCCGAGGGTGGCACCCGCCACTGACAACGGACCCGCCACCTGGCAACCTTCCGCCATGACCGAGACGACCACCCCCGCCGCGTACGGCACCGCGTACGACATCTCGACCGACCCCGCCCGTCTCGACGCCGGGCGCATCCACCGCTGGCTGTCCACGGACGCCTACTGGGCGCTCGGCCGCAGCCGCGACACCCAGGACCGGGCCATCGCCGGATCCCTCAACTTCGGCGCCTACGACAGCGCCTCCGGCGAACAGGTCGCCTACGCGCGCGTCGTCACCGACCACGCCACCTTCGCCTGGCTCTGCGACGTGTACGTCGACCCCGCCGCCCGGGGCGAGGGGCTCGGCACCCGGCTGGTCACCGCCGTCCGTGACCATCTCGCCCCCCTCGGTCTGCGCCGCCTGATGCTCGCCACCGAGGACGCGCACGGCGTCTACGAGAAGGTGGGCTTCCAGTCCCTCGCGGACCCCGCCCGGTGGATGAGCATGGACCCGCAACTCCCCTCTTGACCCGTACGGCTTTCGGCCGCACGATCCCGGCATGAGTGTTCGGGTCACGCTGGTCGCCGCCGCGCGCAGCTCAGCCACCCTCGCCGAACGTTTCGACGACGACCGTCCCCTCGACCAGGCCGGCTGGCACGAGGTGCGGCTCGTCGCGCACGCGCTCGTGCCGCTGGCCGCCGCCGAACTGCGCTACTGCTCACCCACCCCGCGCAGCCGCGCCACCGGGGAGGCCCTGGGCTACGCGCCCCTTGTCCAGCCCGCCCTCCGGGACTGCGACATGGGCCGCTGGCGCGGCTGCACCTTCGCGGACGTCGCCGCCCGGGAACCCGCCGCCGTCGACGCCTGGCTCGCCGATCCGCGCTCCGCCCCGCACGGCGGCGAGCCACTGCTGGCGTTCATCTCCCGGATAGGGGGCTGGCTGGACACCCGCCCCGCCGACGACATCGGCGCCATCGTGGCCGTCGCCGAGCCCGCCGTCATCCGGGCGGCCCTCGTCTACGCCCTGCACGCCCCCGCGCCGACCTTCTGGAACGTCGACGTGCGCCCGCTGTCCACGGTCACCCTCATGGGCGGCCGGGGCCGCTGGAGCCTGCGCCTCGACGCCCGGCTCTGACCCCGGGGACCCGGCCGCACGGGGTCAGCCGGCCGCCGACCCGGGTACCCGGCGGCACCGGTCAGCCGGCCGCCCCCGGTGCGCCCGGTTCCGCCCCGTTCCGTTGTAGGAAGTCGCGCTCGGCGGCGTTCTCCGTCCGTTCGGCGGCGGCCCGGTACGCCGCCGCCGCTTCGGCCGGCCGTCCGAGCCGCCGGAGCAGATCGGCGCGGACCGCGTGGAACGCGTGGTAGCCGTCGAGATCCGCCGCGAGCGCGTCGACGAGCGGCAGGGCCGTCCCGGGACCCGCCACCTCCGCCACGGCGACCGCCCGGTTGAGGGCGACGACCGGGCCGGGAGCGAGGGCGAGCAGATGGTCGTACAGCCGGAGGATCTGCCGCCAGTCCGTGGCGGCGGCCGTCGGCGCGTCGCTGTGTACGGCGTTGACCGCCGCCTGGAGCTGGTACGGGCCCGGTCTGCCGAGCCGCAGACACTCCCGTACCAGCGCCTGCCCCTCGGCGACCAGCGCCCGGTCCCAGCGGCCCCGGTCCTGGTCGGCGAGGAGCACGAGCCCGCCGTCGGCGGAGGTACGGGCGGCCCGGCGCGACTCGACGAGCAGCATCAACGCGAGCAGCCCCCGGGCCTCGGGCTCGTCGGGCATCAGGCCGACCAGCAGCCGGCCGAGACGGACGGCCTCCCTACAGAGGTCGTCGCGTACGAGCCGGTCGCCCGAGCCGGCCACGTACCCCTCGTTGAAGATCAGATACACCACGGCCAGCACCGCCCCGAGCCGGTCCGGCAACTCCGCCTCGCGCGGCACCCGGTAGGGAATCCCGGCGTCCCGGATCTTGGCCTTGGCGCGTACGAGCCGCTGCGCCATGGTCGGTTCGGGCACCAGGAAGGCACGGGCGATCCCGGCGGTCGTGAGCCCGCCCAGCAGCCGCAGGGTGAGGGCGACCCGCGAGGCGGGGGCGAGGGCCGGGTGGCAGCAGGTGAAGATCAGCCGGAGCCGGTCGTCGCGCACGGGGCCCTCCCCGGCCGGTCCTGTTCCGTCGGCGGTGCGCAGCAGCGCGGCCTGCGCCTGGCGGTCCGGGCGTGAGGCTTCCCTGCGGAGCCGGTCCACGGCACGGTTGCGCGCGGTGGTGATGATCCAGCCGGCCGGGCTGGGCGGAAGTCCGGTGACGGGCCAGCGTTCGACCGCCGTGGTGAACGCCTCCTGGACGGCCTCCTCGGCGAGCCCGATGTCGCCGAAGGCCCGTACCAGGACGGACACGGCCCGGCCGTACTCCGTACGGAAGACGCGCCCGATCCCGGCCCGGGAGACGGCGTCCTGCGGGCCCCGGTCCGGCGGCGGGTCCGGAAACCCGCCCGGGGGATCGCCGGACTCCCCGGCCGCCGGGTCCGGGGAGCCGGGCATCAGCTGTCCGCCTCGCCGTAGAACGGCCGGACCTCGATCGGGAGGGTCGTCGCCCGCGCGGCCTTGGCTCCCCACGCGAGCGCCGCGTCCAGGTCGGGCGCGCGGACGATGCACAGCCCGCCCAGGAACTCCTTGCTCTCCGTGTAGGGCCCGTCGGTCATCAGTACGCCGCTCTCCCCGGCCCGGACGACCGTGGCCGTCTCGGGCGCGTGCAGCCCACCGGCGAAGACCCAGGCACCGGCGGCCTTCAGCTCCTCGTGGAAGGCTTCGAGGTCACGGCCGATCTCCGCCAGGACCTCCGGTGCGGGCGGCTCGCCGCCGGGCTGGATGACGCTGAGCAGATACTGCTTCATCTCGGGTTCCTCCTCGGTGCCGCTTCCGGGCCGGCGCTCCGCCGGCCTCTCACCGTCCATACGAACGGCACCGGCCCGGATCGACACGCCGAGGAGATCCGGCCCGATGATTTTTCGCCCTTCCCGGCTCCGGGGCCGTCGCCGGGCGGTGCACCGGGTTTCCCGGCTTGCCTACTGGGAAAGTCAAGGGTAGCTTTCCCAGCGGGAAAGTAAAGCAGGGCTGTTCTTGATCGTCACGGGGAGGCGACGGCAGTGAATACACCAGTGGACGCCGAGCAGGCGTGGAAGGACCTCCAGCGCATCCGGGTACCGCAGGAACGGGTCTACGACGAGGTCGAACGGCACGGGTCCGGCGGCCCCGGCGCGGCCTACGCCACGGCCGCGATCATGTGGGTCTTCCTGGCCGGTCTCGGCCTCGACCTGCCCCGGTGGGGCGTCGGGCTGTTCCTCGCCGGGTATGTCGGGCTGCTGCTCACGCTGGCCGTGGTCTGCAATCGCGGGAGCCGGGTGCGCCTCCACCACTCCCGGTACGGCTGGCGGTCGTTCGCCACGTTCGCCGCCGGGGGAGTGCTGACCGGTGGCACGGTTCTGCTCGCCAAGTACCTGACCGGGTCGCTGGAGCCGCTGCTCGCCGCCCTGATCGGGGCCACCGCCGCGGCGACCGTGTTCCTGCTGTTCGCCGGGCCCGCCGGCCGCTGGGCGGCGCGCTCGCTGCGCGGCCACGGCCGGG
This sequence comes from Streptomyces sp. NBC_01498, assembly GCF_036327775.1. Taxonomy (NCBI): domain Bacteria; kingdom Bacillati; phylum Actinomycetota; class Actinomycetes; order Kitasatosporales; family Streptomycetaceae; genus Streptomyces; species Streptomyces sp. NBC_01498. The sequence goes on from NZ_CP109598.1 coordinate 6,162,654, forward strand.
CGGCCGGCGAAGGACCCTCCGTCGAAGGGGCTCGTGGCGAAGAGGCGGGCCGATGAGCACCCCCGCAGGCTTCGACGAGCTGATCCATCCCGCCACCCGCCTCTCGGTGGTCGCGCTGCTCGCCGCCGCCGAGTGGGCGGACTTCGCGTTCATCCGCGACAGCCTCTCGCTCAGCGACTCCGCACTCTCCAAACAGCTCCACACCCTGGAAGAGGCCGGATACCTGGAGATCCGGAAGGAGGGCGGTGGCCGCAGACGGCGTACCAAGATACGGCTGACGGACCCCGGCCGTACCGCTTTCGACGGGCACGTGGCCGCGCTGCGCGCGATCGTCGACGGCGCGGGGCCCGCGGCGGCGGCCGGTCCGGCACGACCGCGGCCCGACCACGCGGAGGCCGGACGGTGACGGGGCCCGCGCACGCGGCCGGGCCGCCCGCGCCGCGCTCTCCGTCCGGTACGGCCACACATCCCGTCGTCCGGGTGCGGGACCTGACCATGGCCTACGGCGGCGTGGACGTCCTGCGCGGTGTCGAATTGGACATCCACCGCGGCGAGGTCTTCGCGCTGCTCGGTCCCAACGGCGCCGGGAAGACCACCACCGTCGAGATCCTGGAAGGCTTCCGGTCGCGTACCGCCGGGGAGGTCACCGTCCTCGGTGTGGACCCGGAGCGGGGCGACGACGCCTGGCGCGGGCGGATCGGACTGGTCCTCCAGTCCTGGCGCGACCACGGCCGCTGGCGGATCGCCGAACTGCTGGCGCACTTCGCGGCGTACTACCCCGATCCGCGGGACCCGGCCGAGCTGCTGGACCTGGTCGGTCTCGCCGACCGGGCGGACCAGCGGGTGGACCGGCTGTCCGGCGGACAGCGGCGGCGGATGGATGTCGCCCTCGGCATCGTCGGCCGCCCCGAACTCCTCTTCCTGGACGAGCCCACCACCGGCTTCGACCCGCAGGCGCGGCACGAGTTCCACGCCCTGGTCGAACAGCTGGCCCGCGACGAAGGCGTCACCGTCCTGCTCACCACCCACGACCTGGCGGAGGCGGAACGTCTCGCCGACCGGATCGCGATGCTGGTCGGCGGCCGGATCAGGGCCTGCGGCACCCCGGCGGAACTGGCCCGGGGAGCCGCCGCGCAGGCCGAGGTCCGCTGGACGGCGGACGACGGGACGCCCCGCCGCGAACGCACCGGGGACCCCTCACGGCTGGTCTGGGAACTCCACCGGCAGGCGAACGGCCCGATACCCGGCCTGGAGGTCCGCCGCCCGACGCTGGAGGACACCTATCTGCACATGGTCCACCGCGAGAACGACGGCGACGACGGCACGGGCGGAGCGGTCCGGGCCGTACGAGCCGAGACCGTACGAGCCGAGACCGTACGAGGGGAACGCGCGTGACGAACGAGGCGCACGAGACGGACGAGACGCGTGCTTCGGCATACGGGGCCAGTGCCACGGGCCGGGACGACGCACCCGGCACGGGGGCGAAACCCGTCCGCCCCACCCGCCGGTACTGGCGGGCCGGTCTTTCGCGCGGCGGCATCGAGATACGGCACCTCCTGCGCAACCCCCGGGAGATGTCCGGCCATCTGATCAACGTCGTGGTCGCGCTGCTGATCGCCGCCTACCTCAACGACGACGTGCCCGGCACCCAGACCCCGATGGCGCATCTGGTCCTGGCGGGCTTCGCCGCGTATCTGCTGTTCCAGATCGGGCTGATCAACCTCCCCCAGATGCTGGTGACCGAGCGCGAGGAGGGCGTCCTGCTGCGGCTGCGCGCCACACCGGGCGGTATCCCGGCCTACCTCGTCGCCAAGAGCCTGCTGCTCGTCGTCATGGCGGTCGCCAACCTGGCCCTGCTCCTCGCCGCGACGGGGCTGCTGGTGGACGGTCCGCTGCCGCGCGGGCCGGGCGGCTGGCTGACGCTGCTGTGGGTCACCGCGCTCGGACTGCTCGCCGTCGTCCCCCTGGGCGCGGCCATCGGCGCCGTGCTGCCCAACCCGCGCGAGGCACTGGCGTTGATCATGCTGCCCACGATGGGGCTGCTGGCCATCTCCGGAGCGCTGTTCCCGGTCGGCACCATGCCCGCGGCCGTCCAGCAGGTCGCCGCCGTCTTCCCCCTCAAGTGGATGGCGCAGGGCCTGCGTTCGGCGCTCCTGCCGGACACGGCCAAGGCCGCCGAGATGGCCGGCTCCTGGGAACTGCCCAAGGTCGCCCTGGTCCTGGCCGCCTGGGCCGTCCTCGGATTCCTCCTCGCGATCCCCCTTCTGCGCCGCGCCGCCCGCCGCGAGTCCGGCTCCCGGCTGAGCGCGCGCCACCGCGGGGCGGTACGGAGCGGGGCGATGCCCGCGTAGCCCACGCGCCACCCGCCACCCGCCGCCGCCCGTCAGCCCGCCCCGCCCACCGGCCCCCTCCGCGCGGGAGCGGGGCCGGCCGGCCGGGCGGAGGTGTCAGATCACCAGCGGTGCCTCGGACCAGCGGCGGACCCGGTACGGGGCCCACCACAGGTGGTCGCCCAGACGCAGGACGAGGGTCTCCTCCATGAGGTCGTCCAGGATCGGCCGGGGGATCGCGTCGGCGCGGGCGCCGTCCGTGAGGGTCCGGATGGCCTCGTGGTACTCCGGTTCGTCGATGGTGAAGCGGCGCAGCTCGCCGTAGCGCCGGTCGCGCACCTGCATGAAGCCGGGGCCGTAGCGGAAGACGCACTTGCAGATGTAGTACGCGTTGCGCCACTCCAGCGCCGTCGCCTCCGGGTCGGCGGCGCCGAGGACGGCCGTCGGCGGGTGGAGATGGCTGTAGTGGCGCCAGGCTTCGGGGTCCGGGCCGGTGTTGATCTGCCAGTCGACCGAGACGGCCAGGCTGGACAGGTCGCCCACGAAGCTCAGTGCCCGGACCGACCAGGCCGCGTCGGCGGTGTCCGTCACGTCGACCGGGCGGGGGAGCGTCACGTGCCGGGCCCCGGCGGCGAAGAGGCGCCGGGCGGCTTCGCCCCCGTCGCCGTCTATCTCGTGGTGGCCCAGGGACATGCCGGGCAGTGTGCCCACCTCGGGGTCGTAGTCCCGTGAGGCGGTGACGGTGAACGGTACGGGTCCGGTGAGGGTGAGTGCTGGAGTCATCGTCGTCTCTCTGTCGAGCGGTCGTCGCGGTCCCGGTCGGCCCGCGCGCGGTCTCGCGCTGTCGTCGCGCGGCCCTCGCGCGGTCGTCGGACGCTGCTCAGGCGGACACGGCGGCGAGTTCGGCGTCGCGTGCGGAGGTGTGCCGCATGAAGTCGATCCGCAGGAACTCCTCGTTGACCGACGGCGGCGCGATGTGCACGAACTGCCCGCTGTCCTCGAAGACCAGCCCGAGCGCCCGCCACCGCGCCAGCAGTTCTCGCAGGGCGTCCTCGCCCACCTGGTGGTCCCCCTGGAGTTTGCGGGCGGCGGCCTTCACCGTGTGCGGCTGGTCGAGCAGGCGGAACAGGGCCAGTTCGAACGGGTCGGTCAGCTCCATGTGCGTCCAGTCGAAGGACCGGCGGTTGCTGACCAGGACGATGCGGTCCTCCAGGTCGCAGTGGGTGAGCCGGCTGCCGGGGTAGTTCCGCTTCCAGTGCGAGATGCCCACGTTGAGGCGGTCGACGACGTCCTCGCCGATCCCGCGCGGCGGCACGTCGAAGACGTACGCCAGGTCGAACATCTCGGCGTCGGGGAGGTCGTAGGTGAGCCGGTACGGTTCGGCGGCGCTCAGCTCGGAGAAGCCGAGCCCCGGGTTGTTGAAGTACGGGCTGAACCGCTCGATCGCGATCCGGGAGGACGGGCCGACGGGCGGGTTGAGATGCTCCAGCGCGGCCAGCTGGTCCACCACGTCGTCGTAGTCCTCGACGGACTCGCCGGGGAAGCCGTGCAGATAGTTCCAGGCCACCGAGAGGCCGACGGTGGCGGCGTCGCGGAGCATGCGCACGTTCTGGCCGCCGGACACCCCCTTGTCCATCAGGTTCAGCACCCGGCTGTTGAGGCTCTCGATGCCCGGCTGGACGAAGATCAGACCCGCGTCGGCGAGGGTCTGGAGCTGACCCCGCCGCATGTTGGACTTGATCTCGATGTGCATACGCAGGTCGAACTCGCTGTCGATGATGCGCGGCAGCAGCGTCTTCACGTACCCCATGTCCAGGATGTTGTCGACGACGTACATGTCCAGCACCCGGTGCTTGCGGGCCAGTTCGATGATCTCGTCGTAGAACACGTCCGGGCTCTTGCTGCGGAACTCCATGAACGAGCCGTTCAGCCCGCAGAAGGTGCAGTGGTGCTTCTCGCCCCACCAGCAGCCCCGGGCGCCCTCCACCACCAGCTTGGGCTCGACCCAGTGCCGCGCGTGGGAGGAGGCGAGCCGCTCGAAGTACCCCGAGTAGTCCGGCGGCAGGATCGCGGCGGGCGGCAGCGGCTTGGTGCTCATGGCGTTGACGACGGAGGCGCCGTCCTCGCCGCGCCAGCACAGCCCGGGTACCTCCGACACGGGTTCGCCCTCGTCCAGCGCCGTCAGCAGCGCGGGGAACGACACCTCGCCCTCGCCGCGCAGGACGTAGTCGACGAAGGGGAAGTTGCGGTGGACGCTCTCGCCCTGCTTGCCGTCGCAGTTGGCGCCGCCCATGGCCGTCGCGATGTGCGGGGCGAGGCGCTTGACGTACTTTGCCGCCGCCAGGGCCGCGGTGTTCTGCTGGAACGTCGAGGTGAAACCGACCACGTCGGGGTTGATCTCGACGATGCGCTCGGCGATGTGCCGGACGAAATCGGGCGCGGTCACGTGCAGCGCCTGCGTCATCTCCATACGAGCACCGCGCACCCGGTTGCTCATCGCTTCTGTGAACTCGGGAACCCGCCACTGGGGGTCGTCGTAAAGGGCGGACGAGAACACCCAGTCGCCACAGCCCATGAAATAGGAACCGAGCGCGTAGTAGGAGTAGTCCTCCAGCGTGAATTCGGTGTTCTTGGTGATCCAGTCCACGTATTCGATATTGGCGTGGAGAACGTCCGCCGTTCCGTTCGGAACGCGCTCGTCGACACTGCGCTTGAGAATTCCGAGAGCCAGCGACGGGAGATCGATCGGGGCCCAGGGCATGTTCACCAGGAGTACGCGCATGGCTGGCCTCTTCTCATGTGAATCAGTGCACGGAGTCAGGACGGAGTCGGCTTTCCGTTCTGCCGTCCGTCGGTCGGTCGCGGTTCTGCCGTCCGGCCGGTGGCCGGTCCGGTCGGGGTCGGGGCCGGTCCCGCCGGGTGCGGGGCCGGCCCCCCGGTACTGGGCCGTGTCTGACAAATGTTGCCTGGCGCGCGATGCCCGGCACGCACGCCCGCGGTGTTGTCGGAGTCGGCCAAGTACGCCCAGTACGAGGCCGATCCTCCGCCTTGCGATCGCACGCACCGGACACCTCACGCCCCGCCCTGCGGGCGGACGACACTATTTGTCGGACACGGCCTAGTCCTCGTCCTCCATCTCCTCCGCGGAGCGGAGGTAGACGACGACGCCGACGCCCGGCTTGCGGCTCTCCTCGTCGCCGTCGAGCGGGTCGCCGTGGATGATGTCCTTCTGCATGATGTTCACCTCCTCCCCGAGTGCGGTGACGGCTCGGCCGGAGCAGGCGCGGTGGGCAGCCCGCGGCCGAGAAATCTGAGGGACCGCCGGATCACGGCCAGGTGCTCGGCACCGTCGTAGCCGTCGTGGCCCGACTCCAGCCACATCAGCTCGTGGTCGACTCCGCCCGCGCGCAGCACCGCCAGGTACGCCTCGATCTGCTCCGGCGGGCACTTGGCGTCCCGCCGCGCGGCGACCACCAGCAGCGGGGAGCGGATGGCCCCCGCGTACGAGGACGGGGAGGAGTGCGCGTACGCCTCGGGCACCTCGTCCGGAGTGCCGCCGAACAGCGCCGTGTCCAGCGCCTGGAGGGCGGGTGTGGAGTGCCGGAAGGCCGTGACGCAGTCGGCGAGCGGCTTGACGGCCACTCCGACGTTCCACAGCTCCGGACGGGTCCCCATGGCCAGCAGCGTCAGGTAGCCGCCCCACGAGGTGCCGCACAGGCCCACGGCGCCCTCGCGCCCGATGCCCCGCTCCAGCAGGTCGGCCCGCGCCCGCACCAGGTCGGCCACCTGGGTGTGGCCGACGCCCTCCGGGTAGGCGGAGCGCCAGCGGGGCCCGTAGCCGGTCGAGCCCCGGTAGTTGACCCGGGCCACGGCGTGGCCCGAGCCCACGAGGGCCTGCACCATGGGGTCGTAGGCGTCGCGGTCGTGGTCGGCCGGGCCGCCGTGGACGAGCAGGACCAGCGGGTGGGGCGCGGGACGGTCGGCGGGTGTGGTGACGAAGGTGTGCACCGGACCGTCGGGGCCGGGCGTCCACAGGTCCTGGCGGTGGCCGAACCGGGGGAGGCGCCAGTCGCTCTGCCCCGGCAGGGACTTGCCCGACAGGGACAGCGCGCGCGGCACGTTCACCGCGTCGGTCCAGATGAAGTGCACGTCCCCGTCGGCGGCCGGGGCCGCGTCCAGGATGCTGCCCTCCGGGGTGGGCACCGGGGTCAGCTCCCGGCGGTCCAGGTCGGCGGTGAACAGCCGGCTGCGGCCGTGCCGGTCCTGCCGGAGCAGGACCCGGGCGCCGTCCGGGCCGGGGTACCAGCGGGCGGTGGTCTCGGTGTCGAACGAGCACCAGGGCAGGAGTTCCAGTCCGCGCCCGGGGGCCCAGGTGCCGAGGTGGTAGCGGCCGGCCCGCTCGCGCATGACCAGCAGCAGGGTGCGGGCGGGCGCTGGTACTTGCCCGGACGGCGGCGTCGCACCGGGTAACGCCGACGGCGCGGGTAACGGCGTGGGCGCGGGCGCGAAGCCGAGTGCCCAGGTGCGTTCCCCGGTGCCGGAGAGCACCGCCACCGTCGTCCCGTCCGGGGTCAGCAGCGTCACCGCGCGCTCGGAGTGCGCGGGGCCGGAGACCGCCAGGAGCCCGCCGTCCGGCGCCAGGTCGCAGAGCGTGCCGGACTCGGTCGTACGCAGGACGGCGGTGCCGGGGCCGCCGCGCCGCCCCAGATGGACACCCAGCCCCTCGGCGCCGCGGATGCCGACCGCCACCGTGCCCCCGGCCGCCAGCGCCAGCCCGGCGGGCCGCCCCGGCGGTACTCCGGTCAGCGCCGGGCGGTCCGGGCCGCCCTCGAAGTCCTGGACGCGCCAGCCGCCGCTGCCGCCGCGGTCCTCGTCGAACCACCACACGGCCTCGTCGTCGTCGATCGCGCACAGCAGCGTGCCGTGCGGACGGTCCGTCAACTGCCGTCCGGCGCCCCTGGAGCGGTCCCAGGAGAAGATCTCGCACCGGCCCTCGGCATCGCCCGTGTACACCATGCGGTCCGGGTTCCGGGGGCTGGTCACCGGCAGCACCGGCCGGTAGACGCCGTAGGTGCGCGTCGCCGTCTTCGGCGGGGCCGGTGTCATGTCGCCTCCCGTGCCACGAGCCCGGCCCTGGCGGTCGCGTACAGCGCCAGTCCGGCCAGCGCGCCCGCGCAGCCCAGCGCCATCGCGCGGCCCCCGTACGCCGTCACCAGCACACCCGCCGCCAGCGGCGCGAGCGCCGCGACGCCCTGGCCCGCGGTGCCCAGCACCGTCCCCATCCGGGCCAGCAGCCGGTCGGGGGTGACCAGCACCGCCCGGGTCTGGAGCACGACCGCCACGGACGGCGCCGTCAGTGACACGGCGCTCAACAGCAGCCCGTAGAGCCAGGTCTGTGACGCGAAGGCGAGCCCGGCCGCCGTCGGCACCATGGCCCACGAGGCGCCCGTCACGATCCAAGGGGCCGGTATCCGTGCCACGAGCCACGGCGCCGCGAGGGCGCCCAGCAGTCCGCCGACACCCGCCAGCGTGAGGATGAGCCCGATCGAGGAGGGGCTGGCGTCCTGGGCGTGCGAGGCGAGCACCGCGTGGAAGTACAGGGCGCCCAGCAGCGCGTTGATCCCGGCGGTCCACACCACCACGAAGCGCAGGAACGGTTCGGCGCGCACGAAGCGCAGCCCTTCGGCGAAGTCACGGGTGAACGAGGGGGCCGGACCCTCCCGTTCGGGCGTCAGGTCCGTACGGATCGCCCTGCTCGCCACCGCCACCAGCAGGAACGACACCGCGTCCGCGAGCAGCGGCACCCACCGTGCCAGCTGGTACAGCGCGCCGCCCAGGGTCGGCCCGACGATCTGCACCGCCTGGTCGCGCGCCTGGAGGTAGCCGATCGCCCGGGTGTACTCACCGGGCGGCACCAGCCGCCGGATCGTCCCGGACGCCGCCGCCCCGTAGGTGGCGCCGGCCGCCTGCTCGATCACGGCCGCGACGAGTACGTGGACGAGGACGACATGGCCCAGGGCGACGGCCACGAACACCGATCCCATGGCGCCCGCCGCGACCAGGGCGGCCCCGTACATCATCGGCTTGCGCGGCCGGCGGTCGGCGAACACGCCCGCGACCGGCGAGACCACCAGCCCGCTGACCAGGGCCACCGACGCGACGAGCCCGGTGAGCCCGGCCGGGTATCCGGCACCCAGCAGGATCAGCGGAAGAAAGAGGGACGACGCGCAGGTCCCGAGACCGTCGACGGCGCCCGCGGTCCAGAAGAGAAAGAAATCCCGTCTTCGAAACGGAGAAGAAGGGGCTTCTTTTTCTAATTCGGCGCCGGGGGGTCTTAACTTTTCCTCGGCCTCGCCCATCAGGAATCCCGCTCGGCGGGAATCGCCGACACGAACGTACCCACAATGCCCCCCGGAACAAGCGGACTTACGGCCGTTGAGGGTCGTGATCGTATCGAACGGAGACACCCATCACAACACCCCAGTTCCACTGGAATTCTTGATCAAGAAGCGTGATGTACCGGGGTGGTGATGAATTGATCTACGCGCGTGTACCGGAGATCCCCGGAATGGCCCGCGCATACGGGCGGAGAAATCGGACGGCGGGCGGCGCGACGTTTTGCGACGGCCGGGCGCGGGCAGATTCTCCGGTTTCCCCGAAGGGTGGACGCGAGCGCGCCGCCGCCGGGGCGCGACCGACGCGGGGGCAGGGTCGAGCACCGCCGCCCTCCTCGACCATTGCATAAAGCTGCGGAGCTACGTATAGTCATGCCGTCGATGAGGAGGGTTTCGATGGCAGTACGTGCAGCGGTCGCGGGAGCCAGTGGATACGCCGGCGGAGAAGTGCTCCGCCTGCTCCTGGGACACCCCGGCGTCGAGATCGGCGCCCTGACCGGCAACTCTAACGCCGGCCAACGGCTCGGTTCCCTCCAGCCCCATCTCGGGCCGCTGGCGGACCGGGTCCTGGAGCCGACCGTTCCGGAGGCGCTCGCCGGGCACGACGTGGTCTTCCTCGCACTGCCGCACGGGCAGTCCGCCGCCGTCGCCGAACGCCTCGGCGACGAGGTGCTCGTCATCGACATGGGCGCGGACTTCCGGCTGACGGATCCGGCCGACTGGGAGACGTACTACGGCTCCCCGCACGCCGGGACCTGGCCCTACGGCCTGCCCGAACTGCCCGGCGCCCGCGCCGCGTTGGAGGGGACCAGGCGGGTCGCGGTGCCCGGCTGCTACCCGACTGCCGTCTCGCTCGCCCTCTTCCCCGCGTACGGGGCGGGCCTGGTCGAGCCCGAGGCCGTCGTCACCGCCGCCTCCGGCACCTCGGGCGCGGGCAAGGCCGCCAAACCGCATCTGCTCGGCTCCGAGGTCATGGGCTCGATGACCCCGTACGGCGTCGGCGGCGGACACCGCCACACCCCCGAGATGATCCAGAACCTCAGCGCGGCGGCCGGGGAACGCGTCGGTGTCTCCTTCACCCCCACCCTCGCGCCCATGCCGCGCGGCATCCTCGCCACCTGCTCCGCCAAGGCGAGGCCCGACGTCACCGCGCAGGACGTCCGGGACGCGTACGAGAAGGCGTACGCCGACGAGCCGTTCGTGCGGCTGCTGCCCGAGGGCCAGTGGCCGGCCACCGCGTCCGTCTACGGCTCCAACGCCGCCCACGTCCAGGTCGTCCTCGACCCGAACGTGCGCCGTGTCATCGCGATCAGCGCCATCGACAACCTCACCAAGGGCACGGCCGGCGGTGCGATCCAGAGCATGAACATCGCCCTCGGACTGCCCGAGGAGACCGGACTCCCCGCCACCGGCGTCGCACCGTGAACCGGCCCCGGCACCGCCCGGCGGCACACGGCACCACCACCCACCCGACCAAGGAGATGCAGTGAGCGTCACCGCAGCAGGCGGATTCACGGCGGCGGGCATCGCCGCCGGGATCAAGGACAGCGGCAACCCGGACCTGGCCCTCGTGGTCAACACCGGGCCGCGCCGCGCCGCCGCCGGCGTCTTCACCTCCAACCGCGTCAAGGCCGCCCCCGTCCTCTGGTCGGAGCAGGTCGTCAAGGGCGGCCGGATCTCCGCCGTCGTCCTCAACTCCGGTGGTGCCAACGCCTGTACGGGCCCCCAGGGCTTCCAGGACACCCACGCCACCGCCGAGAAGGCCGCCGAGGTGCTGAACCTGGCCGCCCCCGAGAGCCACAGCCCCGGCGAGATCGCCGTCGCCTCCACCGGGCTCATCGGCATCACCCTTCCCATGGACAAGCTGCTGCCGGGCATCGAGAAGGCGGCGGCCGAACTCTCCGGGTACGGCGGTGAGAAGGCCGCCATCGCCATCAAGACCACCGACAGCGTCCACAAGACCGCCGTCGCGGGCGGCGACGGCTGGACCGTCGGCGGCATGGCCAAGGGCGCGGGCATGCTCGCCCCCGGCCTCGCCACCATGCTCGTCGTCCTCACCACCGACGCCGACGTCGAAGCCCCCGGACTCGACTCCGCCCTGCGCGCCGCCACCCGCACCACCTTCGACCGGGTCGACTCCGACGGCTGCATGTCCACCAACGACACCGTCCTGCTGCTCGCCTCCGGCGCCTCCGGCATCACCCCCGGCCAGGAGGAGTTCGCCGAGGCCGTCCGCACGGTCTGCGACGACCTCGGCCGTCAGCTCATCGGCGACGCCGAGGGCGCGAGCAAGGACATCCGGATCGAGGTGACCAACGCGGCGACCGAGGACGACGCCGTCGAGGTCGGCCGTTCCATCGCCCGCAACAACCTCCTCAAGTGCGCCCTGCACGGCGAGGACCCCAACTGGGGCCGGGTCCTCTCCGCCATCGGCACCACCTCCGCCGCCTTCGATCCCGACCGGCTCAACGTCGCCATCAACGACGTCTGGGTCTGCCGCGACGGCTCCGTCGGCGAGGACCGCGACCTGGTCGACATGCGCTTCCGGGAGGTCCGGATCACCGCCGACCTCGCGGCGGGCGGCGAGTCCGCCGTCATCTGGACCAACGACCTCACCGCCGACTACGTCCACGAGAACAGCGCGTACAGCTCATGACGGCGCGCAAGCACACCGCGCTGCCCAAGGCACAGATCCTCATCGAGGCGCTGCCCTGGCTGACCCGCCACAACGGGAAGATCGTCGTCGTCAAGTTCGGCGGCAACGCCATGGTGGACGAGGAGCTGAAGGCCGCCTTCGCCCAGGACGTCGTCTTCCTGCGGCAGGCCGGACTCAGACCCGTCGTCGTGCACGGCGGCGGCCCCCAGATCAGCGCCCAGCTCGACCGGCACGGACTGGTCAGCGAGTTCAAGGCCGGGCTGCGGGTCACCACCCCCGAGGCGATGGACGTCGTACGGATGGTCCTGGCCGGCCAGGTGCAGCGCGAGCTGGTCGGGCTGCTCAACCAGCACGGCCCGCTCGCCGTCGGCATGACCGGCGAGGACGCCCACACCATGTCCGCGACCCGGCACCGGCCGCGTGTCGACGGCGAACTGGTCGACATCGGCCGGGTCGGCGAGATCACCGCGATCGACACCGGCGCCATCGAGGCCCTGCTCGCCGACGGCCGTATCCCGGTGATCTCCTCGATCGCCCGCAGCGCCGACGACGGCCATGTCTACAACGTCAACGCCGACACCGCCGCCGCCGCGCTCGCCGCCGCGCTCGGGGCCGAGACGCTGATGGTCCTCACCGATGTCGAGGGCCTGTACGAGGACTGGCCGAACAACGACGACGTGATCAGCCGGCTCACGGCCACCGAGCTGGAGAAGCTGCTGCCCGAGCTGTCCAGCGGCATGGTGCCGAAGATGCGGGGCTGTCTGCACGCCGTACGCAACGGGGTCAACACCGCCCGGGTGCTCGACGGCCGCGTACCGCACTCGATCCTGCTGGAGATCTTCACCGACGAGGGCATCGGCACCATGGTCGTCCCCGACGGCCGGGAACGCGGGACCAGGAGCGGGACCACGACCGGCGCCACGACGCCGGCCACGACAGGGACGATCACCGAAGGGGGAGCGGCATGACCGACGACACCGACAGCAACCAGGAGCTCGGACGGCGCTGGCAGCAGGTGATGGCCGACACCTACGGCACGCCGAAGCTCTCCCTCGTACGCGGCTCCGGAGCCACCGTCTGGGACGCCGACGGCACCGCGTACACCGACTTCGTCGCCGGCCTCGCCGTGAACGCCCTCGGCCACGCCCACCCCGCCGTGGTCGAGGCGGTCTCCCGCCAGATCGCCTCCCTCGGCCATGTGTCGAACCTGTACATCGCCCAGGAGCCCGTCGCCCTGGCCGAACGGCTCCTCTCCCTCACCGGCCGCCCCGGCCGGGTCTTCTTCTGCAACTCCGGGGCCGAGGCGAACGAGGCCGCGTTCAAGATCGGCCGGCTCACCGGCCGCCGCCACATGGTCGCCACCGACGGCGGCTTCCACGGCCGCACGATGGGCGCGCTCGCGCTGACCGGACAGCCGCCCAAGCGGGAGCCCTTCCAGCCGCTGCCCGGCGAGGTCACGCATGTGCCGTACGGGGACGCCGACGCGCTCAGGGCCGCCGTCACCGAGGAGACCGCCCTGGTGATCGTCGAGCCGATCCAGGGCGAGAACGGCGTGGTCGTCCCGCCCCGCGGCTATCTCGAAGCGGCCAGGGAGATCACCCGCGCCACCGGCACGCTGCTGGTGCTGGACGAGGTCCAGACGGGCGTCGGGCGGACCGGACACTGGTTCGAGCACCAGGCCCACCAGAGCGTCGAACCCGATGTGATCACGCTCGCCAAGGGGCTCGGCGGCGGTCTGCCGCTCGGCGCGACGCTCGCGTTCGGCCCGGCGGCCGACCTGCTCAAGCCCGGTCACCACGGCTCGACCTTCGGCGGCAACCCCGTCGCCTGCGCCGCCGGACTCGCCGTCCTGGACACCCTCGGCGCCGACGGCGCGCTCGACACCGTGAAGCGGCTGGGGGAGAAACTGCGGGACGGAATCGAGGCGTTGGGCCACCCGCTCGTCTCGCACGTCCGCGGCGCGGGCCTGCTGCTGGGTATCGTGCTCACCGAGCCGCTCGCGCCCCAGGTGCAGCAGGCGGCTCAGGACGCCGGTCTCCTGGTGAACGCGCCCGCACCCGATGTCGTACGGCTCGTGCCGCCGCTGATCATCGGAGACGGTGAGGTAGAAACGTTCCTCCAGGCTCTTCCCGGCATCCTGGACAGCACCCGTGCGACCGGCCGGGACGGACAAACCGGGGAATGAGGCGACGATGACCGAGGCGCAGGCGCCCGAGCAGAACGGGGTCGACACGAACGGGATCGAGTCGAGCGGGATCGGATCGAGCGGGATCGGCGGCATGGAGCCGGCCGGCGTCGAGCCGGGCGGGACGAACGGCGCGGCCGAGTACGCCGGCCCGTCCGTCCCCCAGACCCGGACCGCACGGCACCGCCGGATCGTGGACATCCTCAACCGGCAGCCGGTCCGCAGCCAGAGCCAACTCGCCAAGCTCCTCGCCGACGACGGTCTGAACGTCACCCAGGCGACGCTCTCGCGCGACCTCGACGAGCTGGGCGCCGTGAAGATCCGCAACACCGGCGGTGAGCTGATCTACGCGGTCCCCAGCGAGGGCGGCTACCGCACCCCGCACGCCCCGCTCGGCGAGTCGGCCAAGGAGGAGCGGATGCGGCGGCTCTCCGGCGAGCTGCTGATCTCGGCGGAGGCGTCCGCCAACCTCGTGGTGCTCCGTACCCCGCCGGGCGCCGCCCAGTTCCTCGCCTCGGCCATCGACCAGGCCGAACTCCGGCCCATCCTCGGCACCATCGCCGGTGACGACACGCTGCTGCTGATCAGCCGCGACCCGGTGGGCGGCCAGGCGCTCGCGGACCATCTGCTGCGGCTGGCCCAGAAGGACGGCTGAGGACACCACCCGGGCGTGTCCGCCCCGCGCGCGACGCCCGGCCGCGTTCCTTCGCGGGCCCGGCTCAGTAGCGGGTGATCGCGGTGGGCCCGGACGTCGTGCCGATCGCGATGTGCGGTGCGCGGCCGGGGTCGGCCCACTTCAGGATGCGGACCATCGCCTCGGCCGGGACCGAGACACAGCCCGCCGTCGCGCCCTTGCCGTCGACGTGCAGGAAGATCCCGGCTCCCCGGCCGCGCACCGGCCGGTCGTAGTTGAAGCCGATCACCAGCGCGTGGGCGTACTGGACGTCGTACCCGATCAGCTGCTCGGCCTCCGCCGCGCGGCAGTCGGCCGGCAGCCCCTCGACCCAGCGGTTGTAGGCGCGCGAGTCGTTGTCCTGGCACCACCAGGACTGTTCGGTCACCGGGCGGTACCCGAAGCGGGTGCCCGCCGGGGCGGGACGGATACCGAAGGCGTACGGCAGGTCGTACAGCCCCGTCGGTGTGGTCGACGTGCCCTGGACCCGCTCCGTGCCCCGGACCAGCCCGCCGGAGCCGAACCGCGCGTCCGCCGAGCCCGCCTCCACCCAGTGCTCCCCGCGCCGCTCCCACCAGACGACCCGGCCGGTGGTGGCGCTCGTGCCCGGGGCCTCGGCGGTGATCAGCTGACTGCCGCCGCCCGTGTCGGCCATCCGTTCGGGCAGCGGGACGGTGGGGTCGGCGGACGCGGCGGGGCCCGCCACGACCGTGGCGGCGAGGGCCAGCAGGACGGAGCCGAGCGAGAGAAGGGTGCGCATGCCCGGACCGTATGCCGGACCGCCGCCGTGGGCCTCCCGGTCCGGGCCCGGTTACGCCGGACGGGGCGAGGACGCCTCGGCGGAGGCGCCCACGCCCACGGGCGGCGTGTCCGTGCGGGCGGGCAGCGGGAGCGGCAGCGCGGGCAGCCCGTCCAGGCTCACCCCCACGTACTCCTTCTTCTCGCAGTACGCCGCGAACTCGGTGTCCGTCTTGCGGCCGAAGTGCTCCGCGTGCTGGGTGCGTTCCTCCCGGTAGTCCAGGAAGGGCACGGCGAATCCGCACGAGTCGCTGATCCGTACCGCGCCGACCAGGATGATCGCCCGCGCGCTCGGCCCGTCCGCGTCCCCGAAGCGCGCGACGAGGTCGGCCCAGCGCGGATCGTCCCGGAACACCGGCTCCCCGCGCCCGTGCACCCGCAGGATCTTCGGTGGTCCGGTGAACGCGCACCACATCAGGGTGATGCGGCCGTTCTCCCGCAGGTGGGCGATGGTCTCGGCGCCGCTGCCGCCGAAGTCGAGATAGGCGAGCGTCGACTCGTCCAGCACGACGAGGCTGCCGGAGCGGCCCTTCGGCGAGACGTTGACATGGCCGTCGTCGGCGCGGGGGGCCGTCGCGGTGAAGAAGACGGGCTGTTCCTCGATGAACGTACGAATGCGGCCGTCGATCCGTTCGTAGAGCTTTCCCATGGCACCCATTGTCGGCGCCGTCCCTCGCGCGCGTCGAGAGCGCCCGGCGCCGGGGCCCGGTGGCGGGCGGCCCCGCACCCACGTTGACAAAACATACGGTGGATTGCATAGTTATACCCATCAGCCTATGCATCGTAAGGAGAAACCCGTGACCGAGCGCGTCGTACTCGCCTATTCGGGGGGCCTGGACACCTCCGTCGCCATCGGCTGGATCGCCGAGGAGACGGGCGCCGAGGTCATCGCGGTCGCCGTGGACGTCGGTCAGGGCGGCGAGGACCTCGACGTCATCCGCAAGCGCGCGCTCGCCTGCGGTGCCGTCGAGGCCGAGGTCGCCGACGCCAAGGACGAGTTCGCCGAGGAGTACTGCCTCCCGGCGATCAAGGCGAACGCGCTCTACATGGACCGCTACCCGCTGGTCTCGGCGCTCTCCCGGCCCACGATCGTCAAGCACCTGGTGGCCGCCGCCAAGAAGCACGGCGCCGACACCGTCGCCCACGGCTGCACCGGCAAGGGCAACGACCAGGTCCGCTTCGAGGCGGGCATCGTCGCCCTCGCCCCCGAGCTGAAGTGCATCGCCCCGGTCCGCGACTACGCGATGACCCGGGACAAGGCGATCGCCTTCTGCGAGGCGAAGAGCCTCCCGATCGCGACCACCAAGAAGTCCCCGTACTCCATCGACCAGAACGTCTTCGGGCGGGCCGTCGAGACGGGCTTCCTGGAGGACATCTGGAACGCCCCGATCGAGGACATCTACGAGTACACCTCCAACCCGGCGGAGCACCGCGAGGCCGACGAGGTCGTCATCTCCTTCAAGGAGGGCGTCCCGGTCGCGATCGACGGCAAGCCGGTCACGGTCCTCCAGGCGATCCAGCAGCTCAACGAGCGGGCGGGCGCCCAGGGCATCGGCCGGATCGACATGGTCGAGGACCGGCTCGTCGGCATCAAGTCCCGTGAGGTGTACGAGGCCCCGGGCGCCATCGCCCTGATCACCGCCCACCAGGAGCTGGAGAACGTCACAGTCGAGCGCGAACTGGCCCGCTACAAGCGGCAGGTCGAGCAGCGCTGGGGCGAGATGGTCTACGACGGCCTGTGGTTCTCCCCGCTGAAGCGCGCCCTGGACGGTTTCATCAACGAGGCCAACCAGCACGTCACCGGCGACATCCGGATGACCATGCACGGTGGCCGTGCCGTCGTCACCGGCCGGCGGTCGGAGGAGTCGCTGTACGACTTCAACCTGGCGACCTACGACTTGGGCGACACTTTCGACCAGTCCAAGGCGCAGGGCTTCATCGAACTGTTCGGCCTCTCGGCGAAGATCGCCGCGAAGCGCGACCAGGCCTGACGCGCGCAGGCGTAACGCGACCCGGCGTGGCGTGAGCCCGTCCGGCGCCAGGAGGACCGGAGTCCGGGGCGGAGCCCCGGTCCCGGGAAGGGGCGGGGCCGGGGAGACCCTCGCCCCGCCGCACCGGCACGTATCCAAGGAGCACCCCGTAGTGAGCAGCAACACCGGTGACGTCCGGCTCTGGGGCGGCCGTTTCGCCGACGGTCCCGCCGAGGCCCTGGCCGCGCTGTCGGCGTCCGTGCACTTCGACTGGCGCCTCGCGCCGTACGACATCGCGGGCTCCCGCGCCCACGCGCGCGTGCTCAACAAGGCCGGGCTCCTGGACGACGAGGAGCTGGACCGGATGCACGCCGGGCTGGACCGGCTGGAGGCGGCCGTCGCGGACGGCTCCTTCACCGGGACCGTCGCCGACGAGGACGTGCACACCGCCCTCGAACGGGGACTGCTCGAACAGCTCGGCGCGGATCTCGGCGGCAAGCTCCGGGCCGGCCGCTCCCGCAACGACCAGGTCGCCACCCTCTTCAAGATGTATCTGCGCGACCACGCGCGGATCATCGGCGGGCTGATCGCCGGGCTCCAGGACGCGCTCGTCGGACTCGCCGAGGCGCACCCGGACGTGGCCATGCCGGGCCGTACGCATCTCCAGCACGCCCAGCCGGTGCTCTTCGCCCACCATGTGCTGGCCCACGTGCAGTCCCTGTCGCGGGACGCGGAGCGGCTGCGGCAGTGGGACGAGCGGACGGCGGTGTCCCCGTACGGCTCCGGCGCGCTGGCCGGCTCGTCACTGGGCCTCGACCCGGAGGCGGTCGCGGCGGACCTCGGCTTCGAGCACGGCTCGGCCGCCAACTCGATCGACGGCACGGCCTCCCGGGACTTCGCCGCCGAGTTCGCCTTCATCACGGCGATGATCGGGGTCAATCTCTCCCGGATCGCCGAAGAGGTCATCATCTGGAACACGAAGGAGTTCTCCTTCGTCACCCTGCACGACGCGTTCTCCACCGGCTCCTCGATCATGCCGCAGAAGAAGAACCCGGACATCGCCGAGCTGGCGCGCGGCAAGTCGGGCCGGCTGATCGGCAATCTGACGGGGCTGCTCGCCACCCTGAAGGCGCTGCCCCTCGCGTACAACCGCGACCTCCAGGAGGACAAGGAGCCGGTCTTCGACTCCTGCGACCAGCTTGAGGTCCTGCTGCCCGCCTTCACCGGCATGATGGCGACGCTCACGGTCAACCGGGAGCGGATGGCGGAGCTGGCGCCCGCCGGTTTCTCGCTCGCCACCGACATCGCGGAGTGGCTGGTCCGGCAGGGCGTGCCGTTCCGGGTCGCGCACGAGGTCGCGGGCGAGTGCGTCAAGGTGTGCGAGAAGGAGGGCATCGAGCTGGACGAACTGACGGACGCGCAGTTCGCCTCGATCTCGGAGCATCTGACGCCGGAGGTCCGTACGGTCCTCGACGTCCGCGGCTCGCTGGCCTCCCGTGACGGGCGCGGCGGTACGGCGCCCTCGGCGGTCGCCGTCCAGCTCGCCGAGGTGAAGACCGGCCTCGCGCTCCAGCACGCGTGGGCGACGGCCAAGCAGTAGCCGGCGTGTACGACGCCGGGCGCGTACGGAGAGACCGGGGCGAGCCCGACCGCGTACGTGCCCGGCCGCCGCCGGTTGAGGGAGAGCGCGGTGGCCACGCCGCCGATGCCGGCCCCGAGCCCGCTGCCGCGTCCGGCTCCGGGCGGGTACGACGAAGCCGGACGGGCCGCGATCGCGGCCCGCCCGGCTTCGTCAGGTGCGTGTGGCCCGGCTCAGCCCAGCGTGGCGATCGCCTGGTTGAACGTCTTCGACGGACGCATCACGGCCTCGGCCTTCGCCGGGTCCGGCTGGTAGTAGCCGCCGATGTCGGCCGGCGCGCCCTGCACGGCCAGCAGTTCGTCCACGATCGTCCGCTCCTGCTCGCCCAGCGTCTTGGCGAGGTCCGCGAACGCGCCCGCGAGCTGCGTGTCGTCGGTCTGCTCCGCCAGCTCCCGCGCCCAGTACAGCGCCAGGTAGAAGTGGCTGCCCCGGTTGTCGATCCCGCCGACCTTGCGGCTGGGCGACTTGTTCTCGCTCAGGAACGAGCCGGTGGCACGGTCCAGCGTGTCGGCCAGCACCTGGGCGCGCGCGTTGCCGGTGGTGGTGGCCAGGTGCTCGAAGCTGACGGCCAGCGCGAGGAACTCGCCGAGGCTGTCCCAGCGCAGGTAGTTCTCCTTGACGAGCTGCTGCACGTGCTTGGGCGCGGAGCCGCCCGCGCCGGTCTCGAACAGCCCGCCGCCGTTGATCAGCGGCACGACCGACAGCATCTTGGCGCTCGTGCCGAGCTCCAGGATCGGGAAGAGGTCCGTCAGGTAGTCACGCAGGACGTTGCCGGTGACCGAGATGGTGTCCTCGCCGCGCCGGATGCGCTCCAGCGAGTACGCGATGGCCTCGACGGGCTTCTTGATCTCGATCGTGAGGCCGTCCGTGTCGTGTTCGGGGAGGTACGCCTCGACCTTGGCGATCAGGTTGGCGTCGTGCGCCCGGCCCTCGTCCAGCCAGAACACGGCCGGGTCGCCGGTGGCACGGGCACGGCCGACGGCCAGCTTCACCCAGTCCCGGATCGGCACGTCCTTGGTCTGGCACATCCGGAACACGTCGCCGGCGCTGACCGCCTGCTCCAGTACGGCCTCGCCCGCCGCGTCCAGGACACGAACCGTGCCGGTGGCGGGGATCTCGAAGGTCTTGTCGTGGCTGCCGTACTCCTCGGCCGCCCGCGCCATCAGACCGACGTTGGACACCGAGCCCATGGTCGACGGGTCGTAGGCGCCGTGGGCGCGGCAGTCGTCGATGACGACCTGGTAGATGCCCGCGTAGCTGCTGTCGGGGATGACGGCGAGCGTGTCGGCCTCGGCGCCGTCCGGGCCCCACATGTGGCCGGAGGTGCGGATCATGGCGGGCATGGAGGCGTCGACGATGACGTCGCTCGGGACGTGCAGATTGGTGATGCCCTTGTCGGAGTCGACCATCGCGAGGGCCGGGCCCTCGGCCAGCTCGGCCGTGAAGGACTCCGCGATCCCGGTCCCCCCGGGCAGCGACTCCAGGCCCTTGAGGATGCCGCCGAGGCCGTCGTTGGGGCTCAGCCCGGCGGCGGCGAGCGCCTGGCCGTGCTCGGCGAAGGTCTTCGGGAAGAAGGCACGCACGGTGTGACCGAAGATGATCGGGTCCGAGACCTTCATCATGGTCGCCTTGAGGTGCACCGAGAACAGCACGTCCTCGGCCTTGGCGCGGGCGATCTGCGCCGTGAGGAACTCGCGCAGCGCGGCCACCCGCATCGTGGACACGTCCACGACCTCACCGGCCTGTACGGGCACCGACTCGCGCAGGACCGTGGTGCTGCCGTCGTCGCCCGCCAGCTCGATCCGCAGCGTGCCGTCCCCGGCGATCACGGTGGACTTCTCGGTGGAGCGGAAGTCGTCGCCGTCCATGTGCGCGACGTTCGTCTTCGACTCGGCCGTCCAGGCGCCCATCCGGTGCGGGTGCGCCTTGGCGTAGTTCTTCACCGAGGCGGGGGCGCGGCGGTCCGAGTTGCCCTCGCGCAGCACCGGGTTGACGGCGCTGCCCTTGACCTTGTCGTAACGCGCCCGTACGTCCCGGTCCTCGTCGGACTTCGGGTCGTCCGGGTAGTCGGGCAGCGCGTAACCCTGCTGCTGGAGCTCGGCGATCGCGGCCTTCAGCTGGGGGATCGACGCCGAGATGTTCGGCAGCTTGATGATGTTCGCCTCGGGCGTCTTGGCGAGGTCGCCGAGTTCCGCGAGCGCGTCGTCGATCCGCTGTCCCGCGTCGAGACGGTCGGCGAAACCGGCGATGATCCGTCCCGCCAGGGAGATGTCACGGCGCTCCACCGTGACCCCGGCCGTCGAGGCATACGCCTCGACCACAGGCAGGAACGAGTAGGTCGCCAAGGCCGGGGCCTCGTCGGTGTGCGTGTAAATGATGGTCGAGTCTGTCACCGGGTGCTCCGCTCCACGTCTGCAACATTGCTCGACATCAAGATATCCCGTGACCGGGTCCTGTTCGACAGTGCCCCGTGAGGGTTCGGTAATCGCCCGTGTCGAACACCACATGGTCTGAATGAGACATGAGTGTCTCATTCGGTCTATCGTCGTCTCATGACAGTCGACCGTGACCAGGTGCTCCGTACGGCAGCCGCCCTCCTCACCCGCAAGGCCACCGCCACCATGGACGAGGTCGCGCGGGCCTCCGGCATCGGCCGGGCCACCCTGCACCGGCACTTCGCCGGGCGGGACGCCCTGGTCAGGGCGCTGGAGGAGAAGGGCATCCAGGAGTTCGAGACGGCGCTGGACACCGCGCGGACGGACGAGGGACCGGCGGGCGACGCGCTGCGCAGGCTCGTCGCCGGGGTCGAGCCCGCCGCCGGGCTGCTGGCCTTCCTCGTCACCGAGAACCAGCTCTTCGAGGGCGAGGTGAACGAGGGCTGGGACCGGCTCGACGCCCGCGTCTCCGCGCTTTTCCGGCGCGGACAGGAGCGGGGGGAGTTCCGGATCGATCTGCCGCCCGCCTGGCTCACGGAGGCGTTCTACGGACTGGTCGGCGCCTGCGCCTGGGCCGTCCAGGACGGCCGGGTCGCGGGCCGGGACTTCACCCACATGGTCGCCGAGCTGCTGCTCGGCGGGGCACGACGGAGCGACACGTGACAAACGGTTCCCTTCTCCCGGCACAGACAGCGCAGGCACTACAGGGAGCACGGGCAGCACAGGCAGCCGAGACAGCACAGGCACTTCAGGCACCACAGGCACCACAGGCACCACAGGCAGTGGAGACGGCGCGGGCAGCGAAGATGGCATCGAAGACAGGGCTGACGACACGGGCGGCACGGGCGGCGGAGGCAGCACGCGGGCACGGCCCCGGCCGCCCCGGCCGCTGGCTCGCGCTGTCCGTCCTCGTCCTGGCCGTGCTGCTGGTGGCGGTCGACGCCACGGTGCTCGGCCTCGCCACCCCGTTCCTCAGCGAGGACCTCCGGCCGTCCGGTACGCAGTTGCTCTGGATCGGTGACATCTACTCGTTCGTCATCGCCGGCCTGCTCGTCTCCATGGGCGCTCTCGGCGACCGGATCGGCCGCAAGCGACTGCTCCTGATCGGCGCCGTCGCCTTCGGCGCGGTCTCCGTGCTCAACGCCTACGCGACCAGCCCCGGGATGATGATCGTCGCGCGGGCCCTGCTCGGTGTCGCCGGGGCGACCCTGATGCCCGCCACGCTCGCCCTGATCCGCACCCTCTTCCACGACCCGAAGGAGCGCAGCCTCGCCATCGGCGTCTGGGGCGCCGCCGCGTCGGCGGGCGCGGCCGTGGGCCCCGTCGTCGGCGGATTCCTGCTGGAGCACTTCTGGTGGGGTTCGGTCTTCCTGATCAACCTGCCCGTCATGGCGGTCCTCGTCGTCGTCGGCGCCCGGCTGCTGCCGGAGTCGAAGAACCCGGCGCCCGGCCCCTGGGACCTGCCGGGCGTCCTGCTGTCCCTCGTCGGGATCGTCGGTGTCGTGTACGCCGTCAAGGAGGCCGCCGCGCACGGGCCGGGCTGGGACGTCGCCGCCGCTGCCGTCGCCGGTGTCACCGCGCTCGTACGGTTCGTCCGCAGACAGCTCCGCATCCGTCACCCGCTGCTGGACATGCGGCTGTTCGCGCATCGCGGCTTCTCCGGGGCGGTCCTGGCCGACCTGCTGACGATCCTGGGCCTGTCCGGGCTGGTGTTCTTCCTGTCGCAGTATCTGCAACTCGTCCAGGGGCGCGGCCCGCTGGAGGCCGGGCTGGCCGAACTGCCCGCCGCCGTGGGCGCCGTGGTGGCGGGTCTGCTCGCGGGCCGGGCCGCGCGGCGGTTCTCCGTACGGCTGGTGGTGGCCGGCGGCCTCGCCGCCGTCGGCCTGGCGACCGGCTGCCTCGTCGTCCTGAGCCAGCACACCGGCTACCCGCTGCTGGGCGCCGTGCTGCTGGTCGTCGGCGCGGGCGGCGGATTCTCCTTCACGGTGACGGCGGACGTGATCCTCACCGCCGTCCCCGGGGACCAGGCGGGCGCGGCCTCGGCGGTGTCGGAGACCGCGTACGAGCTCGGCGCCGCCCTCGGTATCGCCGTCCTCGGCTCGATCGTCACGGGTGTCTACCGGGGGTTCCCGGCCCCGGCGGGTGTCCCGGACGGCGCGACGGCCGCCGCGCACGAGTCACTGGGCGGCGCGGTACGGGTGGCCGACGGCCTGCCCGCCCATCAGGGGGCGGAACTGGTCGCCGCCGCGCAGGAGGCGTTCGTCCACGGCCTGCGCATCGCGGCCGGGGCGGGCGCGGTGGTACTGCTGGCGACCTCGGTGGTGGCCTGGTTCCTGCTGCGCGGTCAGCGGCTGGGCGACAGCCCGGCGGAGAGCGCCGCCGACAGCCCGGCGGGTGAGGTGGCCGACGGCGCCCGGGAGCCGGAGCGCGCCGCGCGCTGAGGCACCGGGGACGGCGGCAGGGCCGAATGGCGGTATGCGGCGGTACGGCGGCCGGGCTCAGGCCGCCTTCGCCTTGGTGGCGTACATGTCCACGTACTCCTGCCCGCCGAGCCGCATGACCTCGGTCATCACGGAGTCGGTCACCGCCCGCAGCACATAGCGGTCGCGGTCCATGCCGTCGTACCGCGAGAACTCCATGGGCGCGCCGAAGCGGACCGTCACCCGGCTCGGCCGGGGCATGCCCGACCCGTTCGGCTGGATCTTGTCCGTGCCGATCATCGCGAACGGGACGACGGGCGCGCCGGTCATCAGGGTGAGGCGCGCGATGCCCGTACGGCCCCGGTACAGCCGCCCGTCGGGCGAGCGCGTGCCCTCCGGGTAGATGCCGAACATGTGCCCGTCCTCCAGCACCCGACGGCCCGTCATCAGCGCCGCGACACCGCCGCGTCCGCCGTCCCGGTCGACCGGGATCATGCCGCAGCTGGTGAAGAACCAGGCCATCAGCCGGCCCTTCAGGCCCTTGCCCGTGACGTACTCGTCCTTGCCGATGAAGAAGACCGGGCGGCTGCCGCAGACCAGCGGCAGGATCATCGAGTCGATGAAGGTCAGGTGATTGCCGGCCAGGATCACCGGGCCCGTCCCGGGGATGTGCTCGGCGCCCTCCACCCGTGGCCGGAACATCAGGCGCAAGATCGGTCCGAGCACTGCCTTGACGAGCGCCAAGCGGGACAACGGGGTCCTCCGGTGATGGGGAGCGGTGAGAGCGGTCCGGCGAACTCTCTGCAGGTGAGGACGATACTCGCGGGTCGGCCCCCCGCGCACATCGGTTCACCGAACGGATACACGGTGTTGACACGAGTTTCCGGTGTGTTCGCGCCAGGTCTGCCCCCCGTACGGGACCGGCTGTCTACGATCAAGCCGCGTTTGACAGGTGCGGGACAGCACATGGACATCACATCAAGGAGCGTTCATGACACAGGGTGCGCGAAACATTCCGGGGCGCCGGACCGTGCTGGGAGCGGCGGTGCTCGGCTCGGCCGCACTCGGTCTCCCGGCGGCCACGGCCGCTACGGCGCACGCCGACGGGCGCGACGGCCGCCACCGTCCGCCGCACAAGGGCCTGCCGGTCCCGACGATCATCGGTCACCGGGGTGCCAGCGGCTACCGCCCCGAGCACACCCTCGGCTCGTACCAGCACGCGCTCGACCTCGGCGCGCACATCATCGAGCAGGACCTCGTGCCCACCAAGGACGGGCACCTCGTCTGCCGGCACGAGAACGACATCACCGGGACCACGGACGTCGCCGACCACCCCGAGTTCGCGAGCCGCCGCACGACCAAGAGCGTCGACGGGGTCAGCCTGACCGGCTGGTTCACCGAGGACTTCACGCTGGCCGAGCTCAAGACGCTGCGCGCCAAGGAGCGCATCCCCACGCAGCGCCGCAACAGCACGCTCTACAACGGCCGTTGGGAGATCCCCACCTTCGAGGAGGTGCTGCGCTGGGCCGACGAGCAGGGCCGGCGCCGGGGCGGGCCCGTGTGGCTGTACGTCGAGACGAAGCACCCCACCTACTTCCGGGGCCTCGGCCTCGGCCTGGAGGAGCGGCTGGCGAAGCTGCTGCGCCGCTACGGCAAGGACCGCCACGACGCGCCGGTCTTCCTCCAGTCCTTCGAGCCCACCAGCATGCAGCGCATGGCGAAGCTCGTTTCGACCCCGCGTGTGGTGCTGTTCGACGCGGCCGACACCCAGCCGTGGGACTTCAAGCAGTCGGGCGACCCGCGCTTCGTCCGGGACCTCGTCACGCCGCAGGGCCTGAAGTGGATCGCCTCGTTCGCGCAGGGCATCGGCCCCTGGGTGGACCTGATCATCCCCAGGGACGCGACCGGCAAGCTCGGCAGGCCGACCACGCTGGTGCGTGACGCGCACGCCAAGGGCCTGATCCTGCACCCGTACACGATGCGCAACGAGAACAGCTTCCTGCCGGCCGACTTCCGGGTCGGGACCGACCCCAACGCGTACGGCGACGCCTTCGGGGCCTTCAAGGTCTACTTCGAGCAGGGCATCGACGGCATCTTCACCGACAACCCGGACACGGGCCTGCTGGCCGCCGCGGACTTCAACAAGAACTGACGTCGCCCGCGTCCGGCAGCACCGGACCGGCCGCCGGCGCGGACGTGCCGCGCCGGCGGACACGTGCCCCGGCCGGGACCTCCCGGCCGGGGCGCAACCGTTCCTCGTGGGGCCCGAGTTGGGGACGGGACGGCGCCGTACTGGGCACGGAGCGGCGGAACGTACACCGGAATCCGTGCCACCGCCGACCGGAGGCCGACGGGGAGCCACGGGGGAGCCGGCTGGGAAGTCGCCGCAGGATTTCCCCGCCCGCCGGGGAAACGCAGGAGAGTCGGCTATCTCACAGGTGAAATTGCGGTCCCGCCATTCCGGATGCCTGCGATGCCCGCGCAGAATGCTCACCACAGAGGTTGCGGCTCCTGAACTCCGGGGAAAGGAGCGGTAGACAACCGGCGGCGGCAGGTGAGCGGGAGGCATGCACGTATGGGCATGAGTGTGACCATCTCAGCGGCGGGTGCGGAGGACGCGGAACACATCCTCAAGCTCCAGTACCTGTGTTACCAGAGCGAGGCCGAGCTCTACGGCGACTACGGCATCGAGCCGTTGACGCAGACCCTGGACGACCTCAAGGCGGAGATAGCCCGCGGTCACGCGCTGGTGGCCCGGCTCGGCGGTGAAGTCGTCGCGTCCGTAAGGGGCGTGGTCGACGCCGAGGGCACCGCCCGCATCGACAAGCTCATCGTCCACCCCCGGATGCGCCACCACGGTCTCGGCGGGCGGCTGCTCGACGCGATCGAGGGCAGCTTCGCCGGTGACACGTCGGCCAGGCGCTTCCAGCTCTTCGCCGGTCACCGCAGCGAGGGCAATCTGCGGCTCTACCGCAGCAAGGGATACGCGCCGGTGGCCAGCGAGTCGGCCGGTCGCGGCCTCACGCTCGTGACGCTGGAGAAGGAAGCGGCCGGCGCGGCCTTCGTCGCCAGCGCCTGACGGCGGGCGTCACGCGCGACCGCCCCGGCGCCGACGCGTGACGCCCCACCCACCGCCGACAGCCAGGAGCCTCCGGGTCACGCCCGGCGGGACCCGCGCAGCCAGAGCATCCCCGTGAGCGGCAGCAGCACGGGAATGAAGAGGTACCCCCAGCCGAACCCGGACCAGACCGTCGCGTCCGGGAAGGCGGAGGCGTCCACGAGCGTCCAGGTCCCCACGGTGAGGACCCCGACGAGTTCCCCGGCGCAGCACACCAGTGCCGCCCTGCGGGCCCTCTCACCGCCCCGTACGAGCGTGTAGGTGATGAACACGTACACGACGGCGGCGACGCCCGACAGCGTGTACGCCAGGGGTGCCCGGTCGAACTTGGTGGAGATCTCGAAGGCGGTCCGCGACACCGCGCCGACCGACATCACGCCGTACAGCCACACGAGCAGCAGGCCCGGCCCCTGGATCAGCCGGGTCCGGCCCGCCGGGCGCGCCCCGGCGGCCGGCGCGACGTCCGCCCCGGAGCCCGCCCCGGCGCCCGTTCCCACTTCGGCGCCCGCGCCCGTTCCCGCCCCGGCGCCCGTTCCCGCTCCTGTTCCGGTGGTCACCGTCAGCCTCCCCAGATGTCGTACAGCCGCACTTCGAGCACGGCGAGGACCACGGCGCCGGCGGCGACCGTGGCCGAGCCCCAGCGGGTCCGTTCGGCCAGCGACAGGAAACCGGCCGCCGGAACCGACGCGAACGCGCCGATCAGATACGCCACGAAGATCACCGAGCCCTGGGCCGGGTCCTCGCCGCGTGCCAACTGGACAATGCCGACGATCAGTTGGACGAACGCCAGCAGTGTGACCACGGCCATGCCGATGAAGTGCCGGTCCTTGGTCGGCTGATCCCGCGACGCGGCGATCCCGCACCAGGCGGCGAGGACGAGGGCGGCCACGGAGACCGCGACCGTCAGGGCGACAAGCATGACGACGAGAGTATTACGGGCCGAAACGCCCGGTGCGATCGCCCCGGCCGGGGCCGGACCACCCACCGCCGGTCCGCCCGCGCGACTCCCCGGCAATTCCCGCGTCAATCCGGTACGAGCCCCCCACACCCCGCCCGTGTGCGGGGCCCACCCGATACTGCATGCTGTGCGTTTACGACGGACTGAGGCATGGAGCTGCGCATGACCCCCACCTTTCCGGACGTTTCCATCAGCACCGAGCGGCTGGTGCTACGCGCGTTCGAGATCGCGGACATTCCGGCCTACACCGAGATGATGAACGACGAACCGGTCGTCGGGTGGATGTCGGCGCCGTACCCGTACACCGGCCAGGACGCCGAGGAATGGGTGCGCCGCCTCGCTCCGGCGGAACGCACCAAGGGGCGCGGACTGGTCTTCGCCGTCACCGAGTTCCTGACCCAGCGCCTCGTCGGTCTCACCCGCCTCCAGAACACCGACTGGCGCACCCGCGCGACCGAGGTCTCGTACATCACCGCCCCCTGGGCGCGCGGTGAGGGTTACGCCACCGAATCGGTGCTCGCCGTCGCGCAGTGGCTCTTCCGCGACCAGACCTTCGAGCGCATCGAGTTGCGCACCGCCGCCGACAACACCGCGGCCCAGCAGGTCGCGCAGAAGGCCGGCTGCATCAGCGAGGGAGTCCTGCGCAACGCCTGGATAGCGCGCACGCGTACGGAGGCCGGCTGGACCGACATCCGTACGGATCTCATCGTCTGGAGCCTGCTGCCCGAGGACCTCGAAGGCGTCGCCGACCAGATGGCGGACGCCGGCGGCTACGGGGCCTACCCCGACTGGAACTGAGCCCCGCCGTCCACCTCGGCGGAGCCGGCGAGGGCGACGGCCCGCGCGCTCCCGCACCCCCGGCGGACCGCACCCCGGCCGACGGGTACCCTCACACGCACCGCCCCGACGCGGACCCGGCCCGCACGACCCGTCCGCGACGGCTCCGGCCTGCGGCGAAACAGCCCGACGACCTGGCACGACGGCCCGATACGGCACCACCAGCCGGCGCGACGGCCCGGCACGGCAGCACGACCCGCCACCACGTCCCGGCACGACGGACCGACCGCCCCACCCGGCGACCGGACCGGATCCGACGACCCGGCAGCACGACTCCGCACCACGACCCGACCGCCCGACGACCCAGGGGAGACTGACGACGATGGCCGACCGCGTGACGGTGATCGGCTGGGACGGCACGCCCCTCGCGCCCGCGGCCACGTCCGCCCTCGCCGCCGCCACCCTGGTGGCCGGGGCCGCCCACCATCTCGCCCTGCCGGAGATACCGCCCGACGCCGAACGCGTCCGCCTCGGCAGTATCGACCTCGCCGCCCGCCGGATCGCCGGACACCGCGGCAGCGCCGTCGTCCTCGCCGACGGCGACCCCGGATTCTTCGGAGTCGTCCGCACCCTCCGCGCCCCCGAGCACGGACTCGAGGTCGAGGTCGTCCCCGCCGTCTCCGCCGTGGCCACCGCCTTCGCCCGCGCCGGGATGCCCTGGGACGACGCCCGGGTGGTGGTCGCCCAGCAGCGCACCCTGCGCCGCGCGGTCAATGTGTGCCGGGCCCACACCAAGGTCGCCGTCCTCACCTCCCCGGGCGCCGGACCCGCCGAACTCGCCCTGCTCCTCCAGGGAGTTCACCGCACCTTCGTCATCTGCGAGGAACTGGGCACCGACCGCGAACAGGTCACCGTCCTCACCTCCGACAAGGCCGCCGACCACGTCTGGCGCGATCCCAACGTGGTCCTCGTCGTCGGCGGCATCGGCACCGCGCCCGTCCGCACCGGCGGCTGGATCGCCGGCCACGACGCCGAGTACCCGCCCGCCGTGCGCGGTTGGGCGCTGCCCTCCGAGGAGTACGGCATCGACCTCGGCGAGGGCGAGTCGACCTGGCTGCGCGCGGCCCAGCTGGCCCGGCTCGGCGCCCGGACCGGCGACCTGGTCTGGGACATCGGGTCCGGCAGCGGCGCGGTCGCCGCCGAGGCGGGACGCCTCGGAGCCGCCGTGATCGCCGTCGACGCGGAACCGGGGGCGTGCGCGAGTACGGCCGCCGCCGCCCGGCGCGCCGGTGTACAGCTCGAAGTCGTGGAAGGCCGCGCGCCCCAGGTGCTGGAGGACCTGCCCGAGCCCGACGTCGTACGCATCGGCGGCGGGGGACTGGACGTCGTCGTCGCCTGCGCCGACCGCAGACCCGCGCGCATCGTGACCCACGCGGCGACCCGGGACGACGCCGAGGCGATCTGCGCGGCCCTCCGCGAGGGCGGTTACACGGTGGAGTGCGTACTGCTCCAGTCCGTCGACATGGACACCGGAGCCTGGCTGGAGCGCGAACGCTCCGTCGTCTTCCTGGTCGTCGGCAGCCGGCCCGACCGCGCCCACTGATCCGGTGCGATTCGGCCCTCCCTACCTGGCAGACCGTGGCTGTCAGCGGCGCGAGGTACGCTGAGCGACCGTTGTACCGCGGCCGGGCGTTCGTCGGTTCGTTCGTCAATGTCCGGAAAAGGGGGGCGGTTTGGCCCCTCATGTGGTACGGCTGCACCGGGGGAGGCGCAACGTGGCGCAGCCCACAGCACGCCGCCGCGGATCACCGCGTGTCGGTCACGAACGGCCGCGAGAATAGGTGAGGGTCGCGGTTCGTCTCGTGCCGCGCGGCGCCCCCGCTCGTTGACACTGACGGGCGCCGGACGCGCCGCCGCATCGGGCGCCCCGGTCGAAGGGCCGAAGGAGCACAACCAATGGGCGAGGGGTACGCATGACCGACACCGGCCAGGTCCTGGGCGAGGGACAGCCGGAGAACGCAGGCATGGTGGAGCAGCCGGGCGACCCCGCCGCCGGTTCCTACGCCTACCTGGGCCCCTCCGAGAGTGCTTCCGAGGACGACGACCTTCTCCTGATGCCGAGTTCGCAGGGCGCCTGGGGCGACCCGATGCCCGCGCCCCCGTCGGAGCCCTTCGCGCCGGTCGCGCACGCCGTGCCCGAGCCCGCGCACGCGGCGCAGATCCCCCACCAGCACCAGACGGTTCAGGGCGGGTACGCGCCGCAGCAGCCGCAGTCGCCGCTCGCGACGTACGCCGAGCCGGACCCGCACTATCAGGCGCGTCCCGAGGCGCCGGGCCCGACGGCGTACGAGGCGGAGCCGCAGTTCGCGCCCGCCGCTCCGGTGACCGAGGGCCTTCCGCACTACGAGGCGCCCGAGCCGAGCCACCCGGGGACCCACCCGGAGCAGGTTCCCGTACAGCACGTTCCCGTACAGCAGACCGAGTTCGTGGCGGCGCCCGAGACGTACGCGGCGGCGGAGGCTCCCGTGGAGCCCCCGGCCCCGGAGCAGGCCGTCGCGCAGTCCGCCCCCGAGCCCGCGCAGGAGGCCCTTCCCGACGCGCCGCAGGTGGTCGCCGAGGCTCCGGTGGAGCCCGTCCCGGTGGAGCCCGTTCCGCCGGAGGCGGCGGCGCCCGCACCCGAGCCGGGCGCGCCCGGGACCGGGTCCGTACGGGTCCCCACCGCCACGGCCACGCCGACGCCCCCGCCCTCGCGCAGGCCGCTCCATCTGGGCCCGCCGATGCCCGACTCGACGGGTGGAGTGGTGCGTTCGCTGGCCGACCGGGGCCCCACGCACACACCGCCCCACCCCATGCGGGTACGGCCGCAGGCGCCGCCGCCGGTCAGTGGCGCGCGGTATCTGGACGTCCCGGTCGAGGAGGCCGCCGCGCTGCCGGGGCCGCAGCTCGGAGCCATTCCGGTGCCCGGCGCGGACCCGTGGGTGTCCCTGCCGCCGCTGCCCGAGACACCGGTGGAGGCCCCGGCCGCCCCGGTGGCCGTGACGGCGGAGCTCGGGGCCGAGGCGTGGGCGGAGCCCGCACCGGAGGCGACGGTGGAGCAGGCCGCTCCCGGGGCACCCGAAGAAACGGTCGTCCCCGACCCCGACGTGGCGCCCCCGCCCGCCCCCGAGCCGGTGCTCCAGGTGGCCCCGGAGCCGGTGGCCGAGCCCGTCGCCCCGTCCCCCGAGCCCGCTCCGGAGCCGGTGGCCGAGGCGCCGGTCGCGGAGGAACCGGCCGTCGCGGAGGCGCCGTTGGCCGAGGAGCCCGTGGCGCAGCCCGGACCCGGATCCGTACCCGAGCCTGTCGTGGTGGACGAGGCACCCGTCGTCGAGCCGGCCGCGCCGGTCGAGGCGGAGGAGCAGCGCGAGCCGATAGCGCCGGCCCCCGCCGACCCGGCGACCGCGTCGGCCGACCCGTCGGCGACCGCCGAGTTCGAGCCGGAGCCCGCTGTCGCCGCACCCGCACCCGCACCCGCGCCGGAGCCGGAAGCAGCCCTTGCCGAGCCCGAGTTGGAACCCGAGCCCGAGTTCGAACCGGAGCCCGAGCCGGTCGCGGTGGTGGAGGAGCCCGTAGCGGCGCCCGAGCCCGAGCCCGCTCCGGCCGCCGCCGCCCAGCCGGTCGCCGAGACCGGCCCCGTCGCGGCCCCGGCCCCCGAGCCCGCCGCCGACATCGAGCCGGGACCCGGGACCGAGCCCCCGCTCACCGCCACCGACGTCCCCGCTGCCCCCGCCGTCGCCGTCGACGTGTCCCCGCCGGCCCCCGGCTACGACGACGCCGAGCGCGAGGCCGTCCTGCGCGTCATGCGCGAACGGCGCGACATCCGCAAGGGCTTCCGCTCCGACCCCGTCCCGCACGAGGTCCTGCTGCGCGTCCTCGAAGCCGCGCACACCGCGCCCAGCGTCGGCCACTCGCAGCCCTGGGACTTCGTCGTCATCCGTTCCGCCGAGACCCGGCAGACCATGCACGAACTGGCCCAGCGCCAGCGCGACGCCTACGCCAAGTCGCTCCCCAAGGGCCGGGCCAAGCAGTTCAAGGAACTGAAGATCGAGGCCATCCTCGACACCCCGGTGAACATCGTCGTCACCGCCGACCCCACCCGCGGCGGCCGGCACACCCTCGGCCGTCACACCCAGCCGCAGATGGCGCCGTACTCCTCCGCCCTCGCCGTCGAGAACCTGTGGCTCGCCGCCCGCGCCGAAGGACTCGGTGTCGGCTGGGTCAGCTTCTTCGACGAGCGCGAGATGGTCCGCGCGCTCGGCCTCCCCGAACACCTGGACGTGGTGGCGTACCTCTGCGTCGGCTACGTGGACGAGTTCCCGGAGGAGCCCGAACTCGCCCAGGCGGGCTGGTCCAAGCGCCGCCCGCTGTCCTGGGTCGTCCACGAGGAGACGTACGGCCGCCGGGCGCTGCCCGGTGAGGAGCCGCACGACCTGCTCAAGGAGACCATCGCCGGTATCCGCCCTCTCGACGCCAAGGCGCTCGGCGAGGCGTGGGAACGCCAGAAGCGGATGACCAAGCCCGCCGGGGCGCTCGGCATGCTGGAGATCATCTCCGCACAGCTCAGCGGCCTTTCCCGGATGTGCCCGCCGCCGATCCCGGAGCCCGCGGCCGTCGCGGTCTTCGCGGGCGACCACGGTGTGCACGCGCAGGGCGTCACCCACTGGCCCCAGGAGGTGACGGCGCAGATGGTCGCCAACTTCCTCTCCGGCGGCGCGGTCTGCAACGCCTTCGCCACCCAGGTCGGCGCCGAGGTCTGCGTCATCGACGTCGGCGTCGCGGGCGAACTGCCCGCCACCACCGGCCTGTTGCCCCGCAAGGTCCGCCCCGGCACGGCCGACTTCACCACCGGCCCCGCGCTCACCCGCGAAGAGGTGCTGGCCGCGATCGAGGTGGGCATCGAGACCGCCCGCGATCTGGTCGCGGCGGGCAACAAGGGCCTGCTCACCGGCGAGATGGGCATAGCGAACACCACCGCCTGCGCCGCGCTGATCTCGGTCTACACCGACCTGGACCCGGCGGAGGTCACCGGGCGCGGCACCGGCATCAACGACGAGACGCTCGCCCGCAAGGTCGATGTCGTCCGGCGCGGCCTCGAACTCCACCGCCCCGACCCCGCCGACCCCATCGGGGTCCTCGCGGCCTTCGGCGGCCTGGAGCAGGCGGCGCTCGTCGGATTCCTGCTGGGCGGCGCGTCGCTGCGGACACCGGTCGTCCTCGACGGTGTCAGCGCGGGCGCGGCGGCGCTCGTCGCCCGCGCCATCGCCCCCGAGGCACTGGCCGCCTGCATCGCCGGCCACCGCAGCGCCGAACCGGGTCATGTGGCGGCTCTGAACAAGCTGGGCCTGCGTCCCCTGATCGACCTGGACCTCAGGCTGGGCGAGGGCACGGGCGCCCTGCTGGCACTCCCGGTCATCCAGAGCGCGGCGCGGGCGATGCACGAGGTGGCGACGTTCGACTCGGCGGGAGTGACGGAGAAGTAGCCCCGGTGGCATGCGGGGTCGGGGCTTTCCCCGACCCCACCCGGTCCGGTCCTGTCCGCGACGGGGACCGGATACGCCGATCAGGAAGGCCCGGTGCGACGGGAGAGGACAACTGCCCATGCGGGAACGGCTCTACCCGGTGGACCCGAAGTCGGCCGACAGGGACGGGACGCCGCCTCCGTCGGAGAACCGCTGCCTGAAGCACGCCGAGACGCGACGCCCCCAGTTCTGGGGGCTCCGGGCGAAGCGTCACATCAAGGCTGGTGACCGGCTCTGGATCTACTTCAAGCTCCCCCTCGGACGCGTCGCGGCGATGGCCGACGTCGAGGACGAACCGTACGAGATCACGCACGATCCCGACGGGTTCCTGTGGGAGTTCCCCGCCCTGCTGAACCTCGACGCGACGCGTGCCCTGAACCGAGATCCCGTCCCGCTCCAGGACTTCGCCGACAAGCGGTTCCAAGGGGTTCACGGAGTCTCCGACGCGGACCTGGTGACCTTTCGCGGGCACGCGGGCATGTGACCGTCCGGGGGCGCGGGCCCGGTGACTCACGGCCCGCAGGAGGGGACACCGGGCGGGCCGCCGCCCGCGCCCCGTCCGCCCCCCGCGCGGCTCCTCGGCCGCCGAGGTCCCGGGAGACGCGCCCCGCCCTCCCACTAAACTGGGACCGCGCCCCACCAGCCCCTTCACCACCACGGATCCCGGCGTACATCCGCCCCGTCCGCACCTTCTCCAGAGGAGCCCGCACCGCCATGGCCGAGCATCCCGCCTACCCCGTCGGACTCCGTCTGGCCGGGCGGCGCGTCGTCGTCGTCGGCGGTGGCCAGGTCGCCCAGCGCCGGCTGCCGGCCCTCCTCGCGACCGGCGCCGACATCCTGCTCGTGTCGCCGTCCGCGACCCCCTCCGTCGAGGCCATGGCCGACGCCGGCGAACTGCGCTGGGAGCGCCGCCCGTACGCCGACGGCGACCTCCGCGACGCCTGGTACGTCCTGGTCGCCTCCAGTGACACCGACGCCAACACCCGCGCCTCCGCCGAGGCCGAACGCGACCGGACCTGGTGCGTCCGCAGCGACGACGCCGAGGCCGCCACCGCCTGGACCCCGGCCACCGGCCGCAGCGCGGGCGTCACCGTCGCGGTCCTCACCGGACGTGACCCCCGGCGTTCCGCCGGGGTGCGCGACGCCATCGTGGAGGGCCTGCGCGACGGCACCCTCGCCGCACCCCGCCACCGCACCCGGACCCCCGGCGTGGCCCTCGTCGGCGGCGGCCCCGGCGACCCGGAACTGATCACCGTGCGCGGCAGGCGCCTGCTCGCCGAGGCCGACGTCGTCATCGCCGACCGCCTCGGCCCCCGCGACCTCCTCGACGAACTCCCGCCGCACGTCGAGGTCATCGACGCCGCGAAGATCCCGTACGGCCGCTACATGGCCCAGGAGGCCATCAACCACGCGCTGATCGAGCACGCCAGGGCGGGCAAGGCCGTCGTACGGCTCAAGGGCGGCGACCCCTTCGTCTTCGGCCGGGGCATGGAGGAGGCCCAGGCCCTCGCGGAGGCGGGCATCGCCTGCACGGTCGTCCCCGGCATCTCCAGCTCCATCAGCGTCCCCGGCGCGGCGGGCATCCCCGTCACCCACCGGGGCGTGGCCCACGAGTTCACCGTGGTCAGCGGCCATGTCGCCCCCGACGACGCGCGCTCCCTGGTCGACTGGCCGGCCCTCGCCCGGCTGCGCGGCACGCTCGTCCTGCTCATGGCCGTCGACAAGATCGGGGCCATTGCCCGTACCCTCGTCGACCACGGCAAACCGCCCTCGACGCCCGTGGCTCTCGTCCAGGAAGGCACCACGGCCGCCCAGCGCCGGGTCGACGCGACCCTCGCCACGGCCGCCGACGCCGTCCGGGAACACGACGTACGCCCCCCGGCCGTGATCGTCATCGGCGACGTGGTCGCGATCGGCACCCCGGCATCCAGCCACGGCAACGGCACCGGCGCCGACCCCAAGCCCGCCTCCGACGAAGGCGACGCCTCCGCCGACGACAGCACCGGTGGCGACCGTGGCTGAGATCGTCCCCGTCGAAGCGGCCCCGGACGGCTCCGCCGACCCCCGCCTCGCCGACTACACCGACCTCACCGACGTCGAACTCCGCCGCCGGCGTGAACCCGCCGAGGGCCTGTTCATCGCCGAGGGCGAGAAGGTCGTACGCCGCGCACTGGCGGCCGGTTACGCGATGCGGTCCATGCTCCTGACACCCAAGTGGACCGACGTCATGCGCGACGTCATCGAGGAGACCTCCGCCCCCGTCTACCAGGTCGCCCCGGACCTGGCCGAACGCGTCACCGGCTACCACGTCCACCGCGGCGCGCTCGCCGCCATGCACCGCCGGCCCCTGCCGCCGCCCGCCGACCTGCTCCGTACCGCGCACCGCGTCGCCGTCTTCGAGGACATGGTCGACCACGCCAACCTCGGCGCCGCCTTCCGCAACGCCGCCGCCCTCGGCGTGGACGCCGTCCTCCTCACCCCCCGCTGCGCCGACCCGCTCTACCGCCGCGCGGTGAAGGTCTCGATGGGCGCCGTGCTCCAGGTCCCCTGGACCCGGCTGGAGTCCTGGCCGCAGGACACCCGACTGCTCCGGGAGGCGGGCTTCGTCACCGCGGCGCTCTGCC
The DNA here is from genome assembly GCF_036327775.1 of Streptomyces sp. NBC_01498. Taxonomy (NCBI): domain Bacteria; kingdom Bacillati; phylum Actinomycetota; class Actinomycetes; order Kitasatosporales; family Streptomycetaceae; genus Streptomyces; species Streptomyces sp. NBC_01498. Next base: position 6,199,187 of record NZ_CP109598.1, read on the forward strand.
TGGACGAGAAGTCGATCACCGTCGACGCGCTCGCCGCGCGGCGCGACGACCGGCTAGCGCTCCTCTTCGGCACCGAGGGCGACGGACTGACCCCCGGCGCACTCGCCGCCGCCGACCTGCGGGTGAGCATCCCCATGGACGCCGGGGTGGACTCCCTCAACGTCGCCGCCACCTCCGCCGTCGTCTTCTACATGACGCGGGCGGCCCGGCTCCGGGACTGACCCCGGCTACAGCTGCTGCGCCGCCGCGATCCCCAGCGCCACCACCAGCGTCACCACCACGAAGACGATCAGCCGCTGACGCAGCAGCCGGGGATTGGCCGGCCTGCGCCCGCCACGCGCGCCGGACGCCGTACGCGCCCCGGGCCTGCTGCCCTGCTGCCGGGAGCCGGTACGCGAACCGGTCCCCGAGGAGCCGTCACGCGGCCTCGGCGGACGCCCGCCACCCGTACGCGGCGCCGTCCCGCGCGGCCCGCGCGCCCGGGAGTCGTACCCGTCGGCCGTGCGCCCCTGGCCCTTACCCTGGCCCTGGCCCTGCGTGGAGCGTTCCGACCGCTCCGACCGCTCCGACCGTTCCGCGCGCTCCTGCCGCTCGATCCGCTCCGACCGCTCCGTCCGCTGCGGCATCCGCGCCGTACGCTCCGGGATCCGGCCCGTCGGCACGTCCTGCCCGATCCGCTCCCGCTGCGCGGGCGCCTGCCCGTCCGACAGCCCCTGCGCCTCCCGCGCCGCGATCTCCTTGAGACGCATCGACAGCTGGAGCGTGCTCGGCCGCTCCTCCGGGTCCTTCGCCAGACAGGCCCGCACCAGCGGCGCCAGCGCGTCCGGCACCCCGTACAGCTGCGCCTCCTCGTGCACCACCCGGTAGAGCATGACCTCCGAACTGCCGTGCCCGAAGGGGGAGTCGGCCGTCGCGGCGTACGCCAGCGTGGCGCCGAGCGCGAACACGTCGGTCGCCGGGGTCACCGCGGCGCCGCGCACCTGCTCGGGCGCCAGGAAGCCCGGCGACCCCACGGCCGTACCGACATGGGTGAGGGTGCTGGCGCCCGTCGCCCACGCGATGCCGAAGTCGATGATGCGCGGGCCCTTGGGGGAGAGAAGGATGTTCGACGGCTTCAGGTCCCGGTGGACGACCCCGGCCTCGTGCACGGCCAGCAGCCCCTCGGAGAGCGCCGCCCCGACCGAGGCGACCTCGGCGGCGCACAGCGGTCCGTCCTCGGCGACCTTGTCGTGCAGCGAGGGCCCCGGAACGTACTGCGTCGCGAACCACGGCCGGTCCGCGTCGAGATCGGCGGCCACCAGCCGGGCCGTGCACCCCCCGCGGATCCGGCGGGCCGCCGACACCTCGCGGGCGAACCGGGAGCGGAACTCCTGGTCCTCGGCGAGATCGGGCCTGATCACCTTGAGCGCGACCCGCTGGCCGCGCCGGTCGGACCCCAGATAGACAACACCCATGCCGCCCTGGCCCAGCCGCCGGTGAAGCCTGAACGAACCGACGACACGCGGGTCCTCGCGCCGGAGCCGCATCATCGCCATGTCCATCCCCGCTGCCCGGTCGTCCGTGTGACGTGGCACAGCTTACGTACCCGCGCCCCGGGGCGCTCATAGGCCGCGCCCTCTCGCACGGATCGATTGTCAGTGCCGGGTGCGAAACTTGAGGGGTGGTCAGGGGACCGCGGATCCAGGGTCCCCGGGCCCGTGCGAGATCTCAATGGTCGGTCGCAGAAGGGGGATTGGATCAATGAAGGGTGACCGCGTGGAGATAGTGGTGGACGCGGGTGACACGACGCGTACGTACGAAGTCGTGGCAAGTCGGGCAGGCCGCCGGGTGGAGACGGCGGTGCGCCGAGGAGTGGTCGAAGTGAGTGAAGTCACCCGCAACGGCTCGGTGGTGCGTACGGCGCGCTTCATGGCCACGCGGGTGCTGGCCCTGGTCGAACAACCGGTACCCAGGGAGGACCTGTCCGAGCGTCCCCTCCGGGATGACCCCAAGTCCTAGCGGCCTCTCTCCACCCAGGGGAGTACACGACGGGTGCGCCGCTCATCCTCCGGGAGGCCCGCCAATCGGTACGCGGGCATGACGACCCGGGCGCCGCGGCTCCCTAATGTTGTGTTCAAGCGGCGGGCGCGGTACTCGTCCCCCGAGGCTGGACGCCCGCCGCCGCCGGACACGACAGGAGAAGGACCATGGCCGACACGGCATCGCGGGCGATGATCCGAGCACGCGGACGCAGGGCGTTCGACGCGTTCGGCGGGCGGAGTTCGGGGCCGCGTCATCCGCTGGTGGCGACGGCCATGGTCCTCCCTCTCGCGGCCCTGCTGGTGGTCGCCTTCGGCGGCTGGGAAGCAGTGGTCACCCAGGCGTCGTCCGTGGGCGTGATGCTGGGGCGCTGAGCTGCGCCCCAGGTTCGGGAGAGCGGCCCGAACCGCAGACATCCGGCCAACAACCCCGTGGGGACGGGGGTGCGGCGGACGGCAGCGTTTGGCCGGTCAGCTGGGGAGCTGACCGGCCATCGCGCTGCCCGGACCCGCTCCGGGCTCCGGCCCGCCGGACCCGGCCTTGTCCGGCCCGGAGCCCCGGGCGATCGGATTCGAGCGGGTCCCCCTTGTCGTCCGGGTACGCGCGTCCGTCGATCCGCCACTGCCCGACCACCCCGCCGCCCGCACGACCCCGGTCCCGCCCACCGTGCGGACAGCGCTACGTTGAGGGCCAGGACCACACCGCACCGGGGGCCACCGCCGTGACCACATCCACCACCGACCCGTCCGCCCCGGGTCCGTACGGCACCGACCGGCTCGCGACCGGTCCGTCCTTCATTGACCGGCCCGCCTCCGACCCGCCGGGCCCGGACCGGTGCGCCACCGATTCATCTGGCACGGACTTGTCCGCCACCGACCCGCCGGAACCGGAGCGCCCTGCCCCGGTCCGGCTCGCCACGGGTCAGTCGGCCTCCGACCGGTCCGGCACGGACCCGTCCGGCAGCGACGCGCCCGGCACCGCCCCGTCAGCCGCTGAACGGTGCGCCCCGGACCCCTCCGCCCCGGACCGGCCCGCCACGGACCCCTCCGCCTCCGATCCGGTCGGCACGGGAGTGTCAGTCCCGGACCTACCGGCTCCGGGCCGGTCGGCCACCGACCGGCTCTCGACCGATCCGTCCGCCCCGAACCCGCCGACCCCGGACCGGACGGTCCCGGATCCGCCGACCCCGGACCGGACGGTCCCGAACCCGCCGACCCCGGACCGGACGGTCCCGGATCCGTCCGGTCCGGACCTTCCGGCTCCAACCCGGCCCGCCCGCGCCCCTTCCTCCTCCGACCCGGCCGTCGTACGCGCCCTCGCCGCCGTCGCCCGACGCGCCGCCCACCCCGGTACGGATCTCCCGCCTGCCGGTTCCCCGGCCGCGTCCCCGGGGTCCTGCCCGGTGTGCGGTGACCCGGAGGCCGTGCTGGCCGACCGGCCCGACGGGGTCGTCGTACGGCACGGGGCCGCCGTCGCCAAGGCGCACGCGCCCGGCACCGATCCGGTCGGTCACCGGGCCCGGCTGGACGTCGCCGCGCACTCCCTGCTCGCGGGCATCCTGCTGGCGCCCCTCCCGGCGGCCGACCTGCCGCACCTCGCGGGCCGGCCCGTCACCGTCTGGCCCCACGGCACCCCCGTCGACCCCGACCGCCCCGACGACGCCCCCTGGGAGGCGGCGGCGACCCTGCTGGCCCGGCTGCACGCCGTACCGCTCCCCGCCCTCGGCCCGCCCGCCCCGCCGCCCATGCGCGGCCCCCTCAAGGCCGCCCGCGCCCTCGCCCGGATGCGGGCCGTCGGCCACCACCCGGCCGCCGCCCCGATCGAACGCGCCTGGGCGGGGCTGCCCGCCTGGGCCAGGGGCGAGACACCCGCACCCGGGGGCGGGCGGCTCTGCCACGGGGACCTGCACCTCGGGCAGCTCGTACGGCACCCCGCGCCGGACGGCCCCTGGCTGCTGATCGACATCGACGACCTCGGACTCGGCTACCCCGCCTGGGACTTGGCCCGCCCCGCCGCCTGGTACGCCGCCGGACTTCTGGCCCCCGACGAGTGGGAACGTTTCCTGGGCGCCTACCGGGCGGCGGGCGGTCCCGCCGTACCGGCCGGCGGCGACCCCTGGCCCCGGCTCGACGCCGCCGCCCGCGCCCTCACCGTCCAGACCGCCGCCCTGGCCGTCGCCAAGGCCGCCGAGCAGGGCCGCGACCTGGACGAGGTAGAGCGGACCATGATCGACAGCTGTGCCCGTATCGCCACACTCATAACGGAGTTGACGGCCGGACCTCCGTCGTAAGGTGAACCGACCGCCGCCGGAATTGTGCCGGTGGTGCCGACGAACCCCGAGGAGTGAACCGACCCATGCAGTGCCCCAAGTGTCATGCGCCGATGCACACGTACAACCGCAACGGTGTCCAGATAGAGCAGTGCAGCGGCTGCCGCGGGATCTTCCTCGACTACGGCGAGCTGGAGTCCCTCACGCGTCTGGAGTCCCAGTGGGGCCAGCAGGCCCCGCCGCCCCCGGCCCCCGGCGGCTACCCCGCCCAGGGCGCTCCCGGCCACGGGGCGCCCGCCTGGGGCGCGCCGCACGGCGGCGGCCACCACGGCGGTCACCACCGCCAGGGCGGCTTCGGCCGGATGCTCTTCTCGTCCTGACCGGCCCGCGCACGACGAAGCCCCCGGCCGGAAAGGCCGGGGGCTTCGGACTGTGCGCGATACTGGGATTGAACCAGTGACCTCTTCCGTGTCAGGGAAGCGCTCTCCCGCTGAGCTAATCGCGCGGGGTGGTCCCGCGTGCGGCGCCTGCTGTGCCGACGTACTGCTGCCCGCTGTACTGCGTGCGCGATACTGGGATTGAACCAGTGACCTCTTCCGTGTCAGGGAAGCGCTCTCCCGCTGAGCTAATCGCGCGGGAATCCAAAGGATCCAGTGGACGATACTGGGATTGAACCAGTGACCTCTTCCGTGTCAGGGAAGCGCTCTCCCGCTGAGCTAATCGTCCTTGGAGGTGGAGACGGGATTTGAACCCGTGTAGACGGCTTTGCAGGCCGTTGCCTCGCCTCTCGGCCACTCCACCAGGAGTGCGGGGGCCGGGACTGAACCCCCAACTCGAGCGGACGACCAGGTTCGAACTGGCGACCTCAACCTTGGCAAGGTTGCGCTCTACCAACTGAGCTACGTCCGCGTGCCGTTTCCCGGTCCCTCATGCGCGGCCCGGCGACGTGGTGAACTCTAGCGGATTACGGGGCGAGTACAAAAACGCGTTTGTGCAGCGTGCTGCCGTGCGTTCACACTGCGGCACGTTCACCCGCGCCACCACGACGTGTTCGCGGTGCCCCGGGCGCGCGGTCCTAGACTCTCCGGCGTGCACCACCTTCCTCCGCTGGCCCGCTTCGGCGGTCTCGTCGCCACCGATCTGCGTGATGTCACCGGCGACCCCGCAGCACTGGACTCGGCCGGCTTCTGGGCCGTCGCCAGGGACTTCGAAGGGCGCCTCACCTGCGCCCGGTTCGGCGACGTACGCCGCGAACCCGTGCCCGCGCCCGTCCCCGGGCGGTGGCGGGGCCCCGCGGCGGGCGACTGGACGTCGTCGCTGGACCGGGACGCGTACGTCTCCGGCGTACGGCGGGTACGCGACCACATCGCGGCCGGTGAGGTCTACCAGGCCAACCTCTGCCGCGTCCTGACCGCGCCGCTGCCCGGCCCCGGCCCGGCCGACGTCGACGCCCTCACCGCCCTGCTGGCACGCGGCAACCCGGCCCCGTACGCGGGCACCGTCCGGCTGCCCGCCCACGGGGTGGAGATCGCGACCGCCTCGCCCGAGCTGTATCTGCGCCGGGCCGGGCGCACCGTGGAGTCGGGGCCCATCAAGGGCACCGGCCGCACCGCCGCCGATCTGCTGGAGAAGGACCACGCCGAGAACGTGATGATCGTGGACCTCGTCCGCAACGACCTCGGCCGGGTCTGCGCCACCGGATCGGTGACCGTGCCCGCCCTCTGTGCCGTCGAACCCCACCCCGGACTCGTGCATCTCGTCTCCCGGGTACGCGGCGAACTCGCCGACGGGGCGGGCTGGCCGGAGCTGCTGGCCGCCACCTTCCCGCCCGGCTCGGTCACCGGCGCGCCGAAATCCAGCGCGCTGCGTGTCATCGGCGAGCTGGAGACCGCGCCGCGCGGGCCGTACTGCGGTGCCGTCGGCTGGGTGGACGCCGACCGGGGCACGGCCGAACTGGCCGTCGGGATAAGGACGTTCTGGATCGAACGCGACCCGCCGCAGGTGCCCGTCCTGCGGTTCGGCACCGGTGCGGGGATCACCTGGGGCTCCGACCCCGAACGGGAGTGGCAGGAGACCGAGCTCAAGGCGTCACGCCTGCTGGCGGTAGCGTCGGGAGTGCACGAGGCGACGGGAAGGACCGGTTAGATGATGATCTGGGTCAACGGCGGACTGCGGGCGGCCGACACCGCGCGGGTGTCCGTGCTCGACCACGGGCTGACGGTGGGCGACGGAATCTTCGAGACGGTGAAGTCCGTCCGGGGCCGGACCTTCGCCCTCACCCGGCACCTGGACCGGCTGACCCGCTCCGCCCGGGGTCTCGGGCTGCCCGACCCCGACCACGACGAGGTGCGCGCCGCGTGCGCCGCCGTCCTGGACGCCAACCCCGTGGAGCTGGGCCGGCTGCGGATCACGTACACCGGCGGGCTCTCCCCGCTCGGCTCCGAGCGGGGAGACGACGGTCCGACGCTGGTCGTCGCCGTCGGTGAGGCGTCGCCCCGCCCCGACACCACGGCGGTGATCACCGTCCCCTGGACCCGCAACGAACGCGGCGCCCTGACCGGTCTCAAGACCACGTCGTACGGGGAGAACGTCGTCGCCCTCGCCCGGGCCCACGAACAGGCCGCGTCCGAGGCGCTGTTCGCCAACACCGTGGGGGACCTGTGCGAGGGCACCGGCTCCAACGTCTTCGTCGTCCTGGACGGTGAACTGCACACCCCGCCCCTCTCCTCGGGCTGTCTGGCCGGTATCACCCGGGCCCTGACCGTGGAGTGGACCGGCGCCCGGGAGACCCGGCTGCCGTTCGACGTGCTCGACCGGGCCGAGGAGGTCTTCGTGACGTCGTCGCTGCGTGACGTGCAGGCGGTCCACCGGGTGGACGGCCGGTCGCTGCCCGGCGCCCCCGGTCCGGTGACGGCCAAGGCCATGCGCGTCTTCGACGAGCGCGCGGCCGGGGACCTCGATCCGTAAAACCTGATGCCGAGTGGGCCCGGGGTGGGTACAACTCCCCTGATGACCACGACCCTGCGGCCGACCGGGCCGCTTCAGCAGACCGACGACGGCCTGAGATCACGCGGCTACGACGTGTGCGACAACAGCCGCCCCGTGGGCGTGATCGACCTCGCCATGGACGGCGCGTTCGGCACACCCGCGGGCGTGCTGCGCCGGCTGCGGATCGACGAGGCGCACCGGCGGCGCGGCCGGGGCACGATCGCCGTCCTGGCCGCCGAGGAGGTCCTGCGCGGCTGGGGCTGCGGCCAGGTGATCGCGTCCGTCCCCGCCGAGTCCACGGGCGCCCTGCCGCTGCTGGAGTCCCTGGGCCACACCGAGCGCAGCAGGAACATGCTCAAGGACCTCGACCGGGAACCTCCGGCGCTGCCGCTCGGACTCGTCGGCAGACCGATGGACGAGGCGGAGTACGAGAGCTGGCAGGAGTCGTCGCTCGACGGGTTCCGGCAGAGCTGGATCGACCGGGGACTGCCCCCGGAACAGGCCCGCGCCAAGGCCGAGTCCAGCCGCGACGAGAACCTGCCGCAGGGGCTCGCCACCCCCGGCACCGCGATCCATGTCCTGGTCGACGACGGAACGCCGGTCGGTCATGTGTGGGTGGGCAGCCGGGAGGTCAGCCCCGGTGTCGTGGGCGCCTTCGTGTACGACGTACGGGTCGCGGACGGCCTGCGCGGCAAGGGCTACGGCCGCGCGCTGATGCGCCACGCCGAACGGATCGCCCATGTCACGGGCTCCGGCGTGCTCGGCCTGCACGTCTTCGCCGGGAACACCCCGGCGATCGGCCTCTACGAGTCCCTGGGGTACGTGACGACCCACCGCAACGTCTTCAAACCGCTGATCTGAGTACGGGCCGGGCACCGGCCCGGGACAACCGGCGTGGTGCCCGCACGTGACCGCTCACTGCCCGGCGAGCAGCCGGTCGGCGATCTCCTCGATCCGTGCCCGCAGGCCGTCCTGGCTCTTGCCGCCGTCGAGCCGTTCGCCGCCGATGACGTACGTGGGGGTGCCGGCCACCCCGATCGCCTTGCCCTCGGCCTGGTCGGCGTCGACGATCAGGGTGTGCCGGCCGTCGATCAGCGCGGTGTCGAACTCCTCGTCGTCCAGGCCCAGTCGGCGGGCGGCGTCGAGCAGCACCTTCTCGCCCTCGGCGGCGAGTTCCTCGTGACGGGCCAGCACGGCCTCCGCGTACGCCCAGCCCTGCCCCTGCTCGACGGCCTCCTCGGCGGCCTGCGCGGCGGCGAAGGAGTGGCGGTGCTTGTCGAGCGGGAAGTGCCGCAGCCGTATGTCCAGCCGGTCGCCGTAGCGCGCCCGCAGCGCGCGCAGATCGGTCAGGGCGGTGTGGCAGTCGGCGCACTGGAGCTCGCACCAGACGTCGAGGACGACGGGGCCCGGGGTGGGGGAGTGGTTCATGCGCCCAGTCTTCCAGGCCCCGCGCCCGCTCCCGACCGGGCACCCGGGCCCGCTTCCGACCGGCACTCGCGCCGCGCCCGACGGTCACCCCGCCCCAAGGACCGGTCCGGCGGGCGAAAGACGGGACCTGGGGAGGAGACGGGCCCCGGAGTTGTCCCTGAGGTGGAGCCGCACCGTGGCCGGGGGACCGCCGGGAGGTGCAGGATGGAAGGGTCGACATGTCGGCGAACACCGACACGCCGACGAGAACAGCCACGACCGACGACCACGCCCGCGCCAGGAGGACCGGATGATTGCCGAGACCATTTGTTCCGCGGTGTCCGCCGCCGGCCTGGGCATCGCGGCGATCACCGCGTACCGCAGGCGTTTTCTGGCGGCGACCCGGATCGCCGCCTACGCGCTGGTGCCGGTCGCCCTTGTGATGACCGGAGTGATCGACTGGCTCGCGGACAAGGCGTTCAGCCCGACCGCCTGGGTGGGCGTGGGACTGCTCGCACTGGCCTGGACGCTCTTCGCCACGACACGGATGGTGGAGCGGCGGGCCGGGGTCGGGAGCCGTAAGGAACGCCGGGCCGCGGCCAGGGCGGCGCGCCGGGACGCGGTCGAGCCTGCCGCCTCCGCGCCGTCGCTCGGCGCGTCCGCCGCCCCCGCGTCGCGTCCGGAGAAGAACCGGGCGAAGAAGTCCGGCACCACCAACCCCGCCGACGACTTCAGCGATGTCGAGGCGATTCTGAAGAAGCACGGCATCTGATTTGAAGAAGCACGGCATCTGACGGGGAGGCCGACCGGGAGGCTGCGGGAGGGCAGTCTGTCTCATCGGTTGGACGTTTACCGGGAATCCGGCGAACTACCCCCGTACGGGAGCGTGTTAATTGCCGGGGTGACCGGGGCCTGAGTCATGATCACCCCGAGATGCTCGATACCTCACGGGGCCAGGCCCCCGCACCCACCGAAGAACCGCGCGGTTGTCTTTTCGCGCTCTCCCAGCCGCCTCTGATGATCTTCCTCGCGGTGATCGGCACCCTGCTGCTGATGGCGGCGGTCCATGATCTGTTCCTGCTGTGACGCTCAGCCGGCCGCTTCCCTGCGGCGCGCCCGGTAGGCGGCCACGTGCAGCCTGTTTCCGCAGGTGCGGCTGGAGCAGTAGCGGCGGGACCGGTTGCGCGACAGGTCGACGAAGGCGTGCCCGCAGTCCGGCGCCTCGCACCGCCGCAGCCGCTCCTGTTCGCCCGCCACCACGATGAACGCGAGGGCCATACCGCAGTCGGCCGCGAGATGGTCGGCCATCGACGCGTCCGGCGCGAAGTAGTGCACATGCCAGTCGTAGCCGTCGTGATCCGTCAGCTGCGGCGTCGTCCCGGCCGCCGCCACCAGGTCGTTGAGCAGGGCGGCGGCCTCACGGGGACCGGGCGCGGCGAACACCTCGGCGAAGCGCGTACGCACGGCCTGTACGGCCCGCAGATCGCGGGGCCCGAGGTCCCCGACACCGCTCATGCGGTGGGTCCCGGCGAAGCCGTGCAGCGCCTCCACATCGGGGAGCCCGTCCGCGCCGTCCGCCTCGGGCATCGTGTTCACGAGACTGACGACGGTCTCAAGGGCCTTGCGGGTGTCGTGGGGAATCTGCACCATTCGCTCCCTGGCCTGCCGCGGACCGGTGCCCGCCGGTTCCGCCGATCCTAGGCCGTGCCCGACCCCGGAACCCCGGGGGAGCACAGCGACGCCGTCGTCGCGGTGGGTTCCGCGGCGACGGCGTCGCTGTCGTCCCGTATGTGGTTGTCCGCGCGGCGCCGTCTCCCCGAGTCGGACGGCGCCGTGCAGTTCTCGGCCTGGCTCAGCTCTCGGCCAGGATGTGAGACAGCTCGGTGTCGAGGTCGAAGTGCCGGTGCTCGGTGCCGGGTGGCACCGCGGCGTCGGTTCGCTTGAGGAAGGATTCCAGGGCTCGCGCCGGTGCCTCCAGCAGGGCCTCCCCTTCCGGTGAGCTGAGGGCGATGCAGACGACGCCCTGGCCCTGGCTGCGTGAGGGCCAGACTCTGACGTCGCCGGTGCCGGTGGGCCGGTGCAGCCCCTCGGCCAGAAGGTCGCGGGCGAACACCCACTCGACCGTCTCCTCGGCTCCGGTGTGGAAGGTGGCGTGCACGGCGTAGGGATCGGCCGTGTCATACCGCAGGCCCGCGGGTACAGGCAGTGAGGACTCGCTCGATACAACGAGGCGCAGGTGCAGCTCGCAGCTGACCGTGGTGTTCATAAGCGCCAGGGCCTTTCGCTCAGTGTGCGCTCGGGGATTCGCACGTCGGCGAAATCGACATGCCACCTACGGTGCCGTTGTAAACCCCTCTGTCTGTTTTGTGATGCTTCGGATCGCTCGTACAGCGGTGCCTAACTTCGACTTATGCCGCCATTCCAGTGACGGCGCGCGGGTCGGGTAGGTTGGATCTCATGCGTGCGGAGAGTGACGAGCGGGGGGATGTCGTCGTACCGACGGCGGGGACGTCCGAGAAGGCGGCCCCGGCGTCCGGGGCGGCGGGGCCGGTGCGGCACGCGCTCGGCTCCCGCGCCCCCCGTTTCATCAGGCGTTCGAAGCCGCTGCACGTGAGCTGGCAGGTCGGCGTCTTCGTCGTCGGGCTGGCGGTGGTCGCCGCCGGGGTGGGAATGCTGGTGCTGCCCGGCCCCGGCTGGTTCGTGATCTTCGCCGGGATGGCGATCTGGGCGACCGAGTTCGTCTGGGCCCAGCTGGTGCTCCGGTGGACGCGACGCAAGGTGACCGAGGCGGCGCAGAGAGCGCTCGACCCCAGCGTGCGGCGGCGCAACATCATCCTCACGACCGTCGGTCTGGTGATCGTGGCCGTACTGAGCGCCGTCTACCTCTGGACGTTCGGACTCACCATGCCCTGGAAGATCGAGCAGTGACCGCCGAACGGTCCGGTGCGGGCGCTGACATGGGGTAATGTTGGCGCTGCGTCCGGGCGATTAGCTCAGTGGGAGAGCGCTTCGTTCACACCGAAGAGGTCACTGGTTCGAAACCAGTATCGCCCACCCGGAATCGATGCCCCGGAGACTTCACGGTCTCCGGGGCATCGGTCGTTTCCGGGCGCTGACGGCCGTCTCCCGCAGGGAGCCCGCCGGTCCGTGTCGGGTGGGCCCGTCAGCGCATCCGGGCCACCGACTCCCGCAGCCGCCGGGCGTCGTGGAGACGGCGTTCGTAGGTCGCGCCCACCGTGAGGAGCAGCAGGCCGGCGAGCGCGGGCGGGAGCCAGCGGGGCAGGGCGTCCACGACCTGGACCACGTACGGCGCCAGTTCGTGCAGTGTGTCCAGGGCCAGCACGGCGGCGCCGAGGACCAGCGGGGCCTGGAGCCGCAGCCGGGCGCCGACGAGCGTCAGGACCAGCGCGGCCGACCCCAGCGCCAGCGGACGGGCCCAGTGCGGGTCGCCCCACGCGGTGACGAGGCTCGGCAGGAGCGTGGCGGCGAGTCCGGGGCCGTACGCCGTCCAGGACGACGCCTCCGGGTCCCGGCGGCGGCGCAGCGCGCCCACGACGAGCGCGGGCACGGTCACCGGCAGGGTGTACGCCTCCGGCACGGTCACGTCGGAGGCGTACAGCCGCACCCAGGTGGCGAGCGCGAACAGCGCCGCCGAGACGTACGCGGCGGCCGGGCGCCGGTCCGGTCGCAGCGCGGTGCCCGCCGCGACGACCCCGCACAGGGCGAGCACCAGGGCGGCGGTCTCCGGGCGGCCCGAGGCGAGGACCAGCGCGAGCGGACCGGCGCCCGCCGACGTCAGCTCGATCGGCAGGGCCACCCGGTGGCCGCGCAGGCGCCCGGCGAGCAGTGCCACGGCGGCCGGTACGGCGAGGACGGCCAGGGCCACGTGCTCCGGCGCCAGATCCGCAGCCGCGCCGGCCGCGCCCAGCAGGGCCACGGCTGTCAGTACGGCGGCGCAGGCGAGCAGCGGCTGGAAGAACCGGGCGGGCGCGACCTCGTTCAGCGCCACCGCTCCCGCGCACAGCAGGACGAGCAGCACCGCGAGGGTGACCAGGGTGGCGCCCTCCCCGGCCAGTGCCAGCAGGGCGACGCCCACCGCGCCCGTCAGCGCGCAGACGGTCGCCGTCGTGGCGAGCACCGAGGGAGCCCGCCGGGGTGGGTGCACCCCGAGCGCCAACGCGCCCGCCGTCAGGGCGAGATGGGTCGCCAGGGCCGCGCCGTACCCGAGGTCCAGCGCCGCCGGGAGGACCAGGACGGCCGCCCAGCCGAGCCCGGTCGCACCGCCGAGCGCGGCGCCGCGGGCGGAGTCGGGCAGGTGGCCCCGTACGCCCGCGAGGAGCCCGGCCGCCAGGAGCAGCACCAGCGGCGCCGTGGACATCGCCGACCATCCGGGATCGGGGCCCAGCGCGTCCCGTACCCGGTCCGGCGCACCCGCCCAGACGCCGGTCACCCGGGACAGCGGCCCCAGCAGGGACACGGCCGCCGACGGCAGCGCGCACAGGACCGCGCCCGCCACCACGACCCCGGCGGCGGTGGTGAGCCCGCGCACCGCCGCGCGGGGCAGGGCGGTCCGTACGAGCGTCAACAGGGCCGCGCCGCACAGCAGATACGCCACGACGGCCCAGCCGGGCGGCAGGGCGGGGCGCACCGCGCCACCGGTGGCGGTGACCGCCGTCAGCCCCGCGACCAGGGCGCCGGTGAACGCGACCCCGGTGACGCGTACGGCGGCCAGCAGACTCAGCGCGGCCCCGGCCAGCAGCAGGACACCCGGCCCGAGGGCGTCGTACGGGGCGGGCGCGCTCGCCGAGAGCCCGCCCCCGATCAGCAGCGCCCAGCCGCCCGACACCCAGGCGGTGACGCCCGCGAAGGACGCGGCCGGTGCCCGCTTCACCCACAGCACCACGGCGAGATCCCCGGCGGCCGTCAGCAACAGCGCCCAGCCGAGGGCCAGTTCGCCCGCCCCGGTGGCCAGCGCCCACAGGGGCAGCGGGAGTTGGGCGGTGAGGACGGCGGCGGGCAGCGGAGTGCGCAGTGTGCCGAGGAGCCCGCCGTAGCCGGCCCAGAGCGCGGCCAGCAGGGCGCAGGCGGCGGCCGTGTAGCCGAGCGGGTCCGTGGCGGGAAGGGCGACCCGGTGCAGCGCGTAGGCGTCCAGGACGGTGAGGACCAGGGCCAGGACGCCGACGGCCTCGGCCGTCGCGGTCAGGCCCCGGCGCAGCAGGACGGCCGGGGTGGCGAGCGCGGCCAGGGTGACCGTGCCCAGCACGGCGGACCGGCCGCCGATGCCCATGGCTCCCCAGCTGACGACGGTGAACGCGATCGCCGCGACGGTCAGCAGCACCCCGCCCAGGGCGAGCAGGACGTTCTGGACGCCCGGCGGCGAGGTCTCGGACGTTCGGGCGGCCGGCCGCGCCGGACGCGGGGGCGGCGCCATCGGCGCGGGCCGGGTCAGCAGGGTCAGCAGATAGGACCTGCGGGCGAGCAACTGGGCTCGGCGCGCGTCGATTCGGGCGAGCTCGCGATCGAGGACGACGAGCTCCTCGGCCGGCGGCGGAACGTTCTCCATGTTCCGCAGTGTGGTCCCCGCCACCGTGCGGACCATCGGCTCTCGTACTCAGATCCGGGGGTGAGTACGCGCGGTACGGCGCACACTTGACCCATGGACTGGTACCGCTACCGCTTCCGCGCCGTCTGGGAACTCGACGCGCCCCCGGACACCGTCTTCGGTGTGCTGGAACGGGCCGGTGACTACCCCGGCTGGTGGCCCCAGGTCCGTGAGGTCACCCCGGCCGGCGAGCGCGCGGGGACCGCGAGATTCCGGTCCCTGTTCCCGTACGACCTTGTCGTGGGCGCCCGCGAGAGCGGAAACGACCCGGTGGCCCGCGTCCTGGAGATCGAGATGTCCGGTGACCTCGAAGGCTGGGCACGCTGGACACTGCGCGCCCGGGGTGACGGCACGAGCGCCCTGTACGAGCAGGAGGTCGTCGTCAACAAGCCCCTGTTGAGGCGCCTCGCCGTCCCCGGGCGTCCCTTCTTCCTCGCCAATCACGCGCTGATGATGCGGGCCGGGCGGCGGGGGCTGCGGAAGGTTCTCGCACACCGTCATCCGGTTTGAACGCGACCCGTCCGGGCCTGTATGGTTCAGTCCGTTCCCGGGCGATTAGCTCAGTGGGAGAGCGCTTCGTTCACACCGAAGAGGTCACTGGTTCGAACCCAGTATCGCCCACCGGGAAAGGCCGGTCCGTCGATGACGGACCGGCCTTCTTTGTGTGCGCGGAGGCCGGTTCCGGCTCTCAGGCCACCACCGGCATGTGGGGGCGCAGGGGCCAGACCGGGCCGGGGGACGGGGCGGAGCCGCCGCGTGCGAATCGTTCCTGTCGGCCGCGGGTCTGTGCCGCGTGCCAGGCCGCCTGGCGGGCGTGCAGTTGGGCCGCGGTGAGCTGCTGGGTCGTCGTGGCGTACGCGCGGCCCACCGACCGGACCACTTCGAGGGCCGCCGCCGCGTCCGCCACGGGGTCGTGGGAGCCGTCCAGCACCACCCCGTACAGCGAGCAGAGATCGATCAGCCGCCGCCGGCCCTTGCGGACGGGATCGAGATGCCGGTCCAGCACGCCCGGGTCCAGCACGCAGAACGGGGCCTTCTCCAGATAGCGGGCCAGTGACGAGCTGCGGTGGCGCCGCATCTCGCGGTCCAGCAGGGTCAGCGTGAACGGCGCGTTCATCACCACCAGCGGGCGGCCCGCCAGACACTGCTCGGCCAGTCCCCGGCCCACCTCCTCGATGACCGGCGCCGGCCAGCGGCCCGTGCGCTGTACCAGCGCGTCGGTCAGACCGTGTGCCCGGCTGGCCTCGACCGGGATCGGTATCCCCGGATCGACCAGCCAGCGGGTGACCCGGGCGCGGGCGCCCGAGACGTCCTGGACGACGAGGGCGGCCGAGACGATCCGGTCCTCCTCGGCGTCGATACCCGTCGTTTCGATGTCGAATGCGGCCAGGGGCCCCTCGTACCAGTGCGTCATCCCCGAACTCCTCGCGCACGCCCGGCGGATGGCATCCGGCCACCTGCCCGAATCGTAGATACCCGTGCCCTTTGCGGCGTACGCCGGAGATGGCGGCGCAATTCAACCGTTTGGCGGGCGGACCCCCGGGCTCGGTACGATTCCCGTCGCGTACGGAAACAGCCTGCGCGTCCCGTGAGTCAGGAGAGACCGGTGTCAGATGTCCGCGTGACCATCCAACGCGATTCCGAGCGGGAAGAGCGCGTGGTGACGACGGGGACGACGGCGGCCGACCTCTTCCCCGGTGAGCGCACCGTTGTCGCGGCCCGGGTGGGCGGCGGGCTGAAGGACCTCGCGTACGAGCTCGCCGACGGCGACAGCGTCGAGCCCGTCGAGATGTCCTCCGAGGACGGGCTGAACATCCTGCGCCACTCCACCGCGCATGTCATGGCGCAGGCCGTGCAGGAGCTGTTCCCGGAGGCCAGGCTCGGCATCGGCCCGCCGATCAAGGACGGCTTCTACTACGACTTCGACGTGGCGGAGCCCTTCACCCCCGACGACATCAAGCGCGTCGAGAAGAAGATGCAGGAGATCCAGAAGCGCGGCCAGCGGTTCTCGCGCCGGGTCACCACCGACGAGGACGCGCGCGCCGAACTCGCCGACGAGCCGTACAAGATCGAGCTGATCGGGCTCAAGGGCAAGGCCGCCGACGCCGCCGAGGGTGCCTCCGCCGAGGTCGGCGCCGGTGAGCTGACGATCTACGACAACCTCGACCCGAAGACCGGCGAGCTGTGCTGGAAGGACCTCTGCCGGGGTCCGCACCTGCCCACCACCCGTAACATCCCGGCCTTCAAGCTGATGCGCTCCGCCGCCGCCTACTGGCGCGGCAGCGAGAAGAACCCGCAGCTCCAGCGGATCTACGGCACCGCCTGGCCGTCCAAGGACGAGCTGAAGGCCCATCTCGACTTCCTCGCCGAGGCCGAGCGGCGCGACCACCGTCGGCTGGGCAGTGAGCTGGACCTGTTCTCCTTCCCCGACGAGCTGGGCTCCGGTCTCGCGGTGTTCCACCCCAAGGGCGGGGTGATCCGCAAGGAGATGGAGCAGTACTCGCGCCACCGCCACGAGGTGTCCGGGTACGAGTTCGTCAACACCCCGCACATCTCGAAGAAGAAGCTCTTCGAGACCTCGGGGCACCTGCCGCACTACTCCGAGGGCATGTTCCCCCCCATGGAGTTCGACGGGCAGGACTACTACCTCAAGGCCATGAACTGCCCGATGCACAACCTGATCTTCAAGGCGCGCGGGCGGTCCTACCGGGAACTGCCGCTGCGGCTGTTCGAGTTCGGCACGGTCTACCGCTACGAGAAGTCCGGTGTGGTGCACGGCCTCACCCGCTCGCGGGGCTTCACCCAGGACGACGCGCACATCTACTGCACCAAGGAGGAGATGCCGCAGGAGCTGGACTCCCTGCTCACCTTCGTGCTGGATCTGCTGCGCGACTACGGCCTGACCGACTTCGAGCTCGAACTGTCCACCCGGGACCCGGAGTCGGACAAGTTCATGGGCGAGGACGAGGAGTGGGAGGAGGCCACGGCCGCGCTCCAGCAGGCCGCCGACAAGCAGGGTCTGCCGCTGGTCCCGGACCCGGGCGGCGCCGCCTACTACGGCCCCAAGATCTCCGTCCAGGCCAAGGACGCCATCGGCCGGTCCTGGCAGATGTCCACCATTCAGGTCGACTTCCAGCAGCCGAAGCGGTTCGAGCTGGAGTACACGGCGTCCGACGGCAGCAAGCAGCAGCCGGTCATGATCCACCGGGCGCTGTTCGGCTCGATCGAGCGCTTCTTCGCCGTCCTGCTGGAGCACTACGCGGGCGCGTTCCCCGCCTGGCTGGCCCCGGTGCAGGCGGTCGGCATCCCGGTCGGCGACGCGCACGTGCCGTACCTCCAGGAATTCGCCGCGCGGGCGAAGGCCAAGGGGCTGCGGGTCGAGGTCGACGCGTCCTCGGACCGGATGCAGAAGAAGATCCGCAACCACCAGAAGGCCAAGACCCCGTTCATGATCATCGTGGGTGACGAGGACGTCGCCAACGGCGCGGTGTCCTTCCGCTACCGGGACGGGACACAGAAGAACGGCATCCCCGCCGACGAGGCCCTGGCCGAACTGCTGGACGTGGTGGAGCGCCGCGTACAGGTCTGACGCCGACGGTCGTACGGCCCCCGGGAGGCATCGGCTTCCCGGGGGCCGTACCGCGTCCGGGGAGGTCCCGGATTCCCGGGGATGTCAGCTGCCCGGGGGCTCAGACGCCCGGGAGTGGCCCTGACGCGTCCGGTGGCGGCACATCGTCCGACGGTTCCGCCGTGTACGGGTGTCCGGCGCCGTCCGGCGGCCGGTCTCCCCGGCCGGCCCGGTCCTCACGCCTGAAGACCTGGATCAGCCACGAGGAGAACGAACCCGTCACCGCGCCCAGCAGCGCCAGCCCGCACACCATCAGGAAGACCGCGAACAACCGGCCGAGCGGCGTCACCGGAGTGACATCGCCGTACCCGACCGTGGTGATCGCCGAGCAGGCCCACCACACGGAGTCCCCGAAGGTCCGGATGGTGGCGCCCGGCGCGCCGCGCTCCTGCTGGTAGACGGCGAGCGCCGTGGCGAAGCTCAGCAGGGCGGCCGTCACCCCCGCGTACAGCATCACCCGCCCGTACAGGGTCAGCCGCGGCTCGTCGCGGCGGCGCTGGAACGCCACGTACGTGTTCACGATCCGCACCGGCCGCAACAGGGGCAGCAGCAGAACCACCGTGTCCAGCCAGTGCGACGTCACGAAACGCGGCCCCCGGCCGCTCAGCACCAGACGGACCGCGTAGTCCACCGCGAACAGCGCCCAGAGGGCGAAGAGGAGCCACAGCGCGATGTCGCGCGGCAGCGGGTCGCGGCTGTGGTTCAGCACGCACACCGCGTAACAGGCGAGGAAGAGCGGGGAGGCGACGAGCAGCGGGAGTTCGGCGCGCCGCTCCCAGCCGCGCAGCCGCTCGGTTCGGTTCCGGACACGCATCGCGCCAGCATGGCCGGGCGCTGCGCGGGACGGGCCCGGCGACACGCCCCACCGGGCCGAAGTCATATGCTGCACCGCATGACGAGTGAGCCGGAGCAGCAGATCGGAGTGGGCACCCCGGACGCGTTCCAGCGCCTGTGGACGCCGCACCGGATGGCCTACATCCAGGGCGAGAACAAGCCGACCGGCCCCAACGCGGACGACGGCTGCCCCTTCTGCTCCATCCCGCTCAAGTCCGACGAGGACGGGCTCGTCATCGCCCGCGGCGAGTCGGTCTACGCGGTGCTGAACCTCTACCCGTACAACGGCGGCCATCTCATGGTCGTGCCGTTCCGGCACGTCGCCGACTTCACCGAACTGGACGACGCGGAGACCCTCGAACTGGCCGCGTTCACCAAGCGGGCGATGACCGCGCTGCGTACGGCCTCCGGCGCGCACGGCTTCAACATCGGCATGAACCAGGGCACTGTCGCCGGGGCCGGCATCGCCGCGCACCTGCACCAGCACGTCGTGCCGCGCTGGGGCGGCGACGCCAACTTCATGCCGGTCGTCGCCCACACCAAGGTGCTGCCCCAACTGCTCGCCGACACCCGGGCGATGCTGGCCGACGCGTGGCCGTCGGCGACGACCGCCCCGTAGCCTCCCCTCCGGGACCGGACGCGGCGGGCCGCGGAGATCCCGCCGGACGGGACCGCGGAGGTCCGCGGGACCGGCGGCCCTACGCGTCGTACACGTCGACCTTCTTCGGTGTCGGGTCCTGGACCGCGCCGCTGAGGGACGAGGAGCGGCTGCCGAAGCGGGAGGTGTCCACCCCGTTCTCGTCCAGCACCCGCAGGGCCGCCGCGTGCGCCACCCGCAGTACGGGCGTGGCCGCGCGCATCGCGTCGTCCGCCATGAAACGGTGCCGCCACGGCTTCTCCGCCCAGGCGTGCCGCAGCCCGAACGGCTCGGGCAGCGACAGTTTCCCGCCGAGGAAGTCGAGGATCGGCGGATACCAGGTGAACGGCGCCCGGACAGCCAGCCGAATGGCCTCCTTCGGCTCCACCAGCGGCAGGCTGCGCGTCTTGGTCTCCCAGAACCGGACCGTCTTCGCGGTCGTCACCGTCTTGGGCGACGGCTTCGAGAAGAACAGCGAGTGCACCGGCCCCAGCGCGTGCCCGGTCACCTCGATACGCAGCGTCTCGTGCAGGATCGTCACCGTGATCATCATCGTGATGACCAACTGACCGTCCCACAGCACGAACTGCACACCCAGATAGTGCCGGTCACCGGCCCCGAACTGCTGGTGGTTGCAGATCCGCTGTATCTCGTGCGGCTTGACCTGGTACGCCTCGACGTCCGCGCCCTCCGGCCGGCTCACCGATCCGGCGTTCTCGCCGACCGGCCGCACGACCCAGTGCTTGACCTCCGGCTTGGTGAAACCACCGGAGTTGAGCGGGCCGCGCTCCAGCATCTTCAGCTGGTCGTGCATCGCCCTTATGACGTCGTAGCTGCGGAACTGGTGGATCTCCTTGCCGGCCTCCTTGGGAACCAGGTCCTCCGCGAGCTGCCAGCTGCCCCAGCGGGTGCCCATGCCCAATATGCCCTTGGGGCCCGCGTAGAAGACCGCGTTGGAGCGCTGCTCCGCCGTCAGCTTCATCAGACCGCTGCGCAGTTCCTCCCGCGCCGTCTCGTCGGGATGCCCCGGCACCGCCTCGGGCACCTTGGCACCCAGGCCGCCGCCCCCCAGGATGTCGCTCCAGCGGGCCCGCAGATCCTTCGCCGTCGTCTCACAGATCCGCTTGGCCAGCAGCCAGCCGATCACCGGCGCGATGATCACACCGCGCAGATACCAGCCGAGGAAACCCGTGAACGGCAGCGCGACCAGGAACAGCACCGCCAGCGCCGCGACACCCAGCAACAGGGCGCCGCCGATCGCACCCGCCTTCTTGTCCTTCGAACCCGCCAGCGTCCGGCGCAACTGGAAGACACCGATCCACAGCAGCGCCCCGGGCAGGAACAGCAGGCCGAAAACCACCGTCACCAGCGTGAGCCGCTTGTCGCGCTCCTTACGGATGCGGCTCGCCGCCAGCGCGTGCTCCACCACCGTCTGCGGCTCCATGCCGAAGGACTGGATGAGCGCGCCACGGCCGCCGCCCAGCATCCGTTTCTGGATGGCGCTGGAGAACGCCTCGCCCAGATTCGGCTCGAAGAGCGACACCTTGCCCTTGCTCACCGAGGACTTGTGCCACTCGCTGTCCGCCTTGAGGATCTCCTCCATCGGACTGTCGCGGTACGCCGCCGAGGCCAGGGCGTGGGTCGCCGCGGTCTGACCCGCCGACCCCTGAAGCGGAACCTGAGCCCCAGGAGAGAAATCGAATCCGTCCGACACTGTCGCCCCCATCGCCGCGAGCATTCGCTGCTGCGCCCTCTTCCCAACCACCGTGCCGCGCACACCTGCTGAGCTGGGGCGCACCACAGCGTAACCGGGGCGCACGCTCCGCGTCAGGGAGAATCCGGCCCTCGCCCCCACCGGATCGGGACCCCGCCCCGGGGCCGGGGCCCGGCACGGCACCCCCACACCGGGCGCCCCGGCGGTGGCGGACCCCGGTCCTGGCTACGATGGGCCAGCCGGTGGCCGAAGGGGCCGCCTGCCACCGACCGTCGGGAAGGCCATGCTGAACAAGTACGCGCGTGCATTCTTTACGCGTGTCCTCACCCCGTTCGCCGCGTTTCTGCTCCGCCGGGGGGTGAGTCCCGACACCGTGACCCTCGTGGGTACGGCGGGAGTGGTGGCCGGAGCGCTGTTCTTCTTCCCGCGCGGAGAGTTCTTCTGGGGCACCGTCGTCATCACCCTCTTCGTCTTCTCCGACCTCGTCGACGGCAACATGGCCCGCCAGGCGGGCATCTCCAGCCGGTGGGGCGCGTTCCTCGACTCCACGCTCGACCGGGTCGCCGACAGCGCCGTCTTCGGCGGATTCGCGCTCTGGTACGCCGGGACCGGCGACAACAACATCCTGTGCGCCGTGTCGATCTTCTGTCTGGCGAGCGGCCAGGTCGTCTCGTACACGAAGGCCCGGGGCGAGTCGATAGGGCTCCCGGTGGCGGTCAACGGCCTCATCGAGCGGGCCGAGCGGCTGGTCATCTCCCTGGTGGCGGCGGGACTCGCGGGACTGCACGCCTTCGGCGTGCCCGGCATCGACATCCTGCTTCCCATCGCGCTCTGGGTGGTGGCCGTGGGCTCCCTGGTGACGCTGGGACAGCGGGTCGTGACCGTACGGCGGGAGTCCGCCGAGGCCGACGCGGCGGCCGGCACCGGCGGAAAGGTCTCATGAACGGCGGCCGGGACCGGCTCGTCGACGCCCTGTACGGCGCCGGCTGGAGCACGGTCAAGAAACTTCCCGAACCGGTGGCCGGCGCGCTCGGCCGGACCATCGCCGACACCGTGTGGAAGCGGCGCGGGCCGAACGTACTCCGGCTGGAGACCAATCTCGCCCGGGTGGTCCCGGAGGCGGGCCCCGAACGCCTGGCGGAGCTGTCACGGGCGGGCATGCGCTCGTACATGCGCTACTGGATGGAGTCGTTCCGGCTGCCCGTCTGGAGCGCGGAACGGGTGCGCGGCAGCGTCGAGATCACCGACCTGGATCTGCTGACCGACGGCCTCAAGAGCGGGCGGGGCGTCGTCCTGGCGCTGCCGCACCTGGCCAACTGGGACCTGGCCGGGGCCTGGCTGACCCGGGGCATGGGCGTGCCGTTCACCACCGTCGTGGAACGCCTCAAGCCCGAATCGCTCTTCGACCGCTTCGTGGAGTACCGCGAGGGCCTCGGTATGGAGGTGCTGCCGCACACCGGTGGCAGCGCCTTCGGGACGCTCGCCCGGCGGCTGCGGGCCGGCGGGCTGGTCTGTCTGGTCGCCGACCGGGACCTGTCCGCTTCGGGCGTCGAGGTGACGTTCTTCGGCGAGAAGACCCGGATGCCGGCCGGGCCCGCGATGCTGGCCCAGCAGACCGGGGCGCTGCTGCTCCCGGCGACGCTCCACTACGACGGGCCCGCGCTCATGCGGGGACGGGTGTATCCGGCCGTCGAGGTGCCGGTGTCAGGCAGACGGGCCGAGAAGTCGGCCGTCATGACGCAGGCCCTGGCGGACGCGTTCGCGACGGGTATCGCCGAGCACCCGGAGGACTGGCACATGCTGCAACGGCTCTGGCTCGCCGACCTCGAACCACGTCCGGAGGACGGGGAGCCGGGTGCCGCGGGCACGGCACCGCCATCGGCATCGGCATCGGGTCCGGCGGACGCCGCCGCCGACGCCCCGGCCGGGGCGGCACCGGGCCGCGCCGACGGTGCGGCGTCTCCGGCCGCGAGTGATCCGGCCGCCGACGGCGGGCGCGGCGCGGGGAGAACCGGGGGGCCCCGGTGAAGATCGGCATCGTCTGCCCGTACTCCTGGGACGTACCGGGCGGAGTCCAGTTCCACATCAGGGACCTCGCGGACCATCTGATCCGGCTGGGCCACGAGGTCTCGGTGATCGCCCCCGCCGACGACGACACGCCGCTCCCGCCGTTCGTGGTCTCCGCCGGACGGGCCGTGCCCGTCCCGTACAACGGGTCCGTGGCCCGGCTGAACTTCGGCTTCCTGGCGGCGGCACGGGTCCGGCGCTGGCTGCACGACGGCACCTTCGACGTCATCCACATCCACGAGCCCACCGCGCCCTCGCTGGGACTGCTCACCTGCTGGGCGGCGCAGGGGCCGATCGTGGCGACGTTCCACACGTCGAACCCGCGCTCGCGCATGATGATCGCCGCGTACCCGATCCTCCAGCCGGCGCTGGAGAAGATAAGCGCACGGATCGCCGTCAGCGAGTACGCCCGGCGCACGCTGGTCGAGCACCTGGGCGGCGACGCGGTCGTCATCCCCAACGGCGTCGACGTCGACTTCTTCGCACGGGCGGACGTCAACCCCGTGTGGCAGGGCGGCACGATCGGCTTCGTCGGGCGCATCGACGAACCGCGCAAGGGGCTGCCCGTCCTGATGAAGGCCCTGCCGAAGATCCTCGACGCCTTCCCGGAGACCCGGCTGCTGGTCGCCGGCCGGGGCGACGAGAAGGAGGCGGTGGAGTCGCTTCCCAAGGAGATGCGCCGCAGCGTCGAATTCCTCGGCATGGTGAGCGACGAGGACAAGGCGCGGCTGCTGCGCAGCGTCGACCTGTACGTGGCGCCCAACACCGGCGGCGAGAGCTTCGGCATCATCCTGGTCGAGGCGCTGTCGGCGGGCGCGGCGGTGCTGGCGAGCGACCTGGACGCGTTCGCACAGGTCCTGGACCAGGGCGCGGCGGGCGAGCTGTTCGCCAACGAGGACGCGGACGCGCTGGCCGAGGCGGCGGTGCGGCTGCTGGGGGACCCCGATCGCCGTACCCGCCTGCGACAGCGCGGCAGCGCGCACGTACGGCGGTTCGACTGGTCGACGGTGGGCGCGGACATCCTGGCGGTGTACGAGACGGTGACGGACGGCGCGTCGTCGGTGGCCACCGACGAACGGGTCGGCCTCCGCGCCCGCTTCGGCCTGGCGGCGCGCGAGTAGGACATGCCGGGGAGTCCCGCCCGGGTCTGCGGGCGGGACGTTCCGTGGCCGCTGCGGAGCGGGTGCCCGCCGCCGCCGGGACGTGCGGCGGCCCACGAAGACCGCCGCCGTCGCCCGGGGCCTGGAGGGGCGGGCGGTGCGTCGGCCGGGTGACCTCCGCGTGCCGCGAACGTCTCCGTGGTCCGTCGTGGAGGCCCGTGTCCGGGGGAGTGTCCTCCGGCCCGGGGAGGGCGGCCCCGTAGGTACCGGAGCCACCGCCGGACGCCGCCTACGGAGACGAGCGCTGTCGCCTATGCCCGGAGGGGCGGGCGGTGCGTCGGCCGGGGTGGCCTCCGTGTGCCACGAACGTCTCCGTGGTCCGTCGCGCGGGCCCGTGTCCGGGGGAGTGTCCTCCGGCCCGGGGAGGGCGGCCCCGTAGGTACCGGAGCCACCGCCGGACGCCGCCTACGGAGACGAGCGCTGTCGCCTATGCCCGGAGGGGCGGGCGGTGCGTCGGCCGGGGTGACCTTCCGGTTCTGTGAACGTCCCCGCCGACCGCCGCGCGGGCCCGTGCCCGAAGAGTTCCCGGCCGGGGAGGGCGCCCCCCGTACGAACCGGACCCACCGCGGTCGCCCGTGCCCCCGAGGGGCGGGGTGGGGGCGGCGGTACACGTCACCAGTAGCCTGCCCTGCGTGACCGAAACCCTGATCTGGATCCTCGTCGCACTGGTGGCGATCGGCCTGTACCTCAGCTGGACCGCCGGCCGGCTCGACCGGCTGCACGCGCGGATCGATGCCGCGCGGGCCTCGCTCGACGCCCAGCTGCTGCGCCGCGCCTCGGTCGCCCAGGAACTGGCCACCTCGGGCGTCCTCGATCCCGCCGCCTCCATCGTGCTCTACCAGGGCGCGCACGCCGCCCGCCAGGCGGAGGAGGAGCAGCGCGAGGTGGCCGAGAGCGAGCTGAGCGAGGCACTGCGCGCCGTGTTCGGGGAGACCGCGCAGGTCGAGGCGGTACGGGCCGCCCCCGGCGGCGAGGAGGCCGCGACCGAACTGGCCGCCGCCGTACGCCGCGTCCCGATGGCCCGGCGCTTCCACAACGACTCCGTACGGGCGGCCCGCGCCCTGCGTCGGCACCGTACGGTCCGCCTGTTCCGACTGGCCGGCCACGCCCCGTTCCCGCTCGCCTTCGAGATGGACGACCAGCCCCCGGTCGCCCTCGCCGACCGCCCCGGCACCTAGCCCGTATCCGCCGATGGGCGGAGGCCGTTTTCAGCCCCGCCGGAACATCCCAGCCACTCCGGCGTGTGAGGAGCGGGGTCCGGGGCGGCGCCCCGGTTTCGGGAAGGGGCGGGGAGGGGACCAGGCCCGCCGCAGGCGCCGCCCTCACCCCGCCCGACGCGGGCCGGCGCGCTCCTTCGACCGCGCGACCGGACCGCGTACGTCCGGAAATGATCCACCGGCCTGCCATTGGCCCTTGCTGTGGACCGGTCCGCAGAGGTTTGCTCGGCTCGTCATCGGGCTCCCCGGACGCCCACCGCCCAGCCTTCCGCACCCAGTGAGGTCGTCACCGTGTCCAGCACGCTTCCCACCCCCGCCCAGACCCCCGAGACCGGCACCGCGCGCGTGAAGCGCGGCATGGCCGAGCAGCTCAAGGGTGGCGTGATCATGGACGTGGTCACGCCCGACCAGGCGAAGATCGCCGAGGACGCCGGCGCGGTCGCCGTGATGGCGCTGGAGCGGGTTCCCGCCGACATCCGTAAGGACGGCGGCGTCGCGCGGATGTCCGACCCCGACATGATCGAGGGCATCATCGAGGCCGTCTCGATCCCCGTGATGGCCAAGTCCCGCATCGGCCACTTCGTGGAGGCCCAGGTCCTCCAGTCCCTCGGCGTCGACTACATCGACGAGTCCGAGGTGCTGACCCCGGCCGACGAGGTCAACCACGCCGACAAGTGGGCCTTCACCACGCCGTTCGTCTGCGGCGCGACCAACCTGGGCGAGGCCCTGCGCCGGATCGCCGAGGGCGCGGCCATGATCCGCTCCAAGGGCGAGGCCGGTACCGGCAACGTCGTGGAGGCCGTCCGCCACCTGCGCCAGATCAAGAACGAGATCGCCAAGCTGCGCGGCTACGACAACAACGAGCTGTACGCCGCCGCGAAGGAGCTGCGCGCCCCGTACGAGATCGTCAAGGAGGTCGCCGCGCTGGGCAAGCTGCCCGTCGTGCTGTTCTCCGCGGGCGGCGTGGCCACCCCGGCGGACGCCGCGCTGATGCGCCAGCTCGGCGCCGAGGGCGTCTTCGTCGGCTCCGGCATCTTCAAGTCCGGTGACCCCGCCAAGCGCGCCGCCGCCATCGTGAAGGCCACCACCTTCTACGACGACCCGAAGATCGTCGCGGACGCGTCCCGCAACCTCGGCGAGGCCATGGTCGGCATCAACATCGACACCCTGCCCGCGTCCGAGCACTACGCCAACCGTGGCTGGTGACCGGGGCGCCGCGCGCGGCCCGCTGATCGGCGTCCTGGCCCTCCAGGGCGACGTACGGGAGCACCTGACCGCCCTGGCGGCGGCCGGTGCCGAGCCCACGAGCGTGCGGCGGCCCGACGAACTGGCCGCCGTCGACGGCCTGGTGATCCCCGGCGGCGAGTCCACCACCATGTCCAAACTGGCCGTCCTCTTCGGGATGCTGGACCCGCTGCGCGAGCGCGTTCGTGCCGGGATGCCGGTCTACGGCACCTGCGCCGGACTGATCATGCTCGCCGAGAAGATCCTCGACCCGCGCTCCGGGCAGGAGACCGTCGGCGGCATCGACATGATCGTCCGCCGGAACGCCTTCGGGCGGCAGAACGAGTCCTTCGAGGCGGCCGTCGACGTGGCGGGCGTGGGACCGGTGCACGGGGTGTTCATCCGGGCGCCCTGGGTGGAGTCCGTGGGCGCCGAGGTCCAGGTGCTGGCCGAGCACGACGGGCACGTCGTCGCCGTACGGCAGGGCAATGCCCTCGCGACGGCGTTCCACCCCGAACTCACCGGCGACCACCGGCTGCACGGCTACTTCGCGGAGATGGTGCGCTCCGCCGGGTGAGGGGATCCCGGTAGGATCTCTGCCGAACGGAGCAGGATGGGTTACGCGAAGGAGACAGGCAGATGTCCGGCCACTCTAAATGGGCTACGACGAAGCACAAGAAGGCCGTGATCGATGCCAAGCGCGGCAAGCTCTTCGCGAAGCTGATCAAGAACATCGAGGTCGCGGCCCGTACCGGTGGCGCCGACGTCGACGGCAACCCGACCCTCTTCGACGCCATCCAGAAGGCCAAGAAGAGCTCGGTCCCGAACAAGAACATCGACTCGGCCGTCAAGCGCGGCGCCGGCCTGGAGGCCGGTGGCGCCGACTACGAGACGATCATGTACGAGGGTTACGGGCCCAACGGTGTCGCCGTGCTCATCGAGTGCCTCACCGACAACCGCAACCGCGCCGCCTCCGACGTCCGGGTCGCGATGACCCGCAACGGCGGCTCGATGGCCGACCCCGGTTCCGTGTCGTACCTGTTCCACCGCAAGGGCGTCGTGATCGTCCCCAAGGGCGAACTGGGCGAGGACGACGTCCTCGGCGCCGTCCTCGACGCGGGCGCCGAGGAGGTCAACGACCTCGGCGAGTCCTTCGAGGTGCTCAGCGAGGCCACCGACCTGGTCGAGGTCCGCACCGCGCTCCAGCAGGCCGGTATCGACTACGACTCCGCCGACACCAACTTCGTGCCGACCATGCAGGTCGAGCTGGACGAGGACGGAGCGCGGAAGATCTTCAAGCTGATCGACGCGCTGGAGGACAGCGACGACGTGCAGAACGTCTTCGCCAACTTCGACGTCTCGGACGACGTCATGGAGAAGGTCGACGCCTGACCGGTGGGCGAAGCGGCGCGCGGTCACCCGGCGCCGACCCGGCTGTACGCGGCGGGCCGACGGGACACACCCCCGTCGGCCCGCCGCGTTGTCAGTGCCGACCGATACTGTGCCGAGCAGGTGTTCTGACCCATCGGCAGAACGTGTGAGCGAGCGGGACCGAGAGGGCGAGGGGGAGGGACGATGCGGGTGATGGGTGTGGACCCCGGGCTGACGCGATGCGGGGTCGGCGTCGTCGAGGGCGTCGCGGGACGCCCGTTGACGATGCTCGGCGTCGGCGTGGTGCGCACCTCCGCCGACGCGGACCTCGGCTCCCGACTGGTCGCGGTCGAACGCGGCCTGGAAGCCTGGCTGGACGAGCACCGGCCCGAAGTGGTCGCCGTGGAGCGGGTGTTCAGCCAGCACAACGTCCGTACGGTGATGGGCACGGCCCAGGCCAGCGCCGTCGCGATGCTGTGCGCCGCCCGCCGGGGCATCCCCGTCGTCCTGCACACCCCCAGCGAGGTCAAGGCCGCCGTCACCGGCAGCGGTCGCGCCGACAAGGCACAGGTCGGCGCCATGGTGACCCGGCTCCTGCGGCTGGACGCCCCGCCCAAGCCGGCCGACGCCGCCGACGCCCTCGCCCTGGCGATCTGTCACATCTGGCGCGCCCCGGCCGTCAACCGTCTCCAGCAGGCGCACGCCGCGGCCAAGGCGTCGCGACCCGCCGCCCCCGCATCCGCATCCGTACGGAAGGTCCCCCGATGATCGCCTTCGTCACCGGCCCGGTAACGGCCCTCGCCCCCGGCTCCGCGGTGATCGAGGTCGGTGGCGTCGGCATGCTCGTCCAGTGCACCCCGGCCACCCTCGCCGGCCTGCGCGTCGGCGAGCAGGCGAGGATCGCCACCTCGCTGGTCGTCCGCGAGGACTCCCTCACGCTGTACGGCTTCGCCGACGACGACGAGCGCCAGACCTTCGAGCTCCTCCAGACCGCGAGCGGCGTCGGCCCCCGGCTCGCCCAGGCGATGCTCGCCGTGCACGCGCCCGACACCCTGCGGGTCGCCGTCGCCACGGACGACGAGAAGACCCTCACCGCCGTCCCCGGCATCGGCAAGAAGGGCGCCCAGAAGCTGCTGCTGGAGCTGAAGGACCGGCTCGGCGAGCCCGTCGGCACCCCGGTGGGCCGACCGGGCGGCGGGTTCTCCGTCCCCCTCGCCTGGCACGATCAGCTGCACGCGGCGCTGATCGGCCTCGGGTACGCCACCAGGGAGGCCGACGAGGCGGTCGCGCTGGTCACCCCCCAGGCCGAGGCGGCGATCACGGCCGGGGAGGAGCCCGCCGTACCGAGGCTGCTGCGGGCCGCGCTCCAGTCGCTGAACCGCGCACGCTGAACCGCGCACGCTGACCAGGGACCAGGGACCCACGGCCCGGGACCCGGGTCGCCGACCGCTCGCACCGACCGGCACGGGCACGGGCCACCCCGCCGGCGCCGCCGGACCGGCGCCGGAGCCGACTTCCACGGGACCGTCCACGGACGGCCCGCTTCCACGAGGTGAACCACAGTGAACTGGGACGACAGCAGCGACAGGACTCCCGGCGGCCCCCCGCCGGCGGACGGCGGGGACCCGGCCACCGGGGGCGACCGGCTCGTCACCGCGTCCGCCGACGGTGAGGACCAGGCGGTCGAGGCCGCGCTGCGCCCCAAGTCGCTGCACGAGTTCGTCGGGCAGGAGCGCGTACGCGAACAGCTCGACCTCGTCCTGAAGGCCGCCCGCGCCCGGGGCGCCACCGCCGACCACGTCCTGCTGTCGGGCGCGCCGGGACTCGGCAAGACCACCCTCTCCATGATCATCGCGGCCGAGATGGGCGCCCCGATCCGTATCACATCGGGCCCGGCCATCCAGCACGCCGGTGACCTCGCCGCGATCCTCTCCTCCCTCCAGGAGGGCGAGGTCCTGTTCCTCGACGAGATCCACCGGATGTCGCGGCCCGCCGAGGAAATGCTCTACATGGCCATGGAGGACTTCCGCGTCGACGTCATCGTCGGCAAGGGCCCCGGCGCCACCGCCATCCCGCTGGAACTGCCGCCGTTCACCCTCGTCGGCGCCACCACCCGGGCCGGTCTGCTGCCGCCCCCGCTGCGCGACCGGTTCGGTTTCACCGCGCAGATGGAGTTCTACGAGCCCGCCGAGCTGGAACGGGTCGTCCACCGTTCCGCGCACCTCCTCGACCTGGAGATCGACACCGCCGGTGCCGCCGAGATCGCCGGGCGCTCACGGGGCACCCCCCGTATCGCCAACCGGCTGCTGCGCCGGGTCCGCGACTACGCGCAGGTCAAGGCCGACGGCCGGATCGACCGGGAGATCGCCGCCGCCGCCCTCCAGGTGTACGAGGTCGACCGGCGCGGGCTGGACCGTCTCGACCGGGCAGTGCTCCAAGCCCTGCTCAAGCTGTTCGGCGGCGGCCCGGTCGGTCTGTCGACCCTCGCGGTCGCGGTGGGGGAGGAGCGCGAGACCGTCGAGGAGGTCGCCGAGCCCTTCCTCGTACGGGAGGGACTGCTGGCCCGCACCCCCCGGGGCCGGGTCGCGACCCCCGCCGCGTGGGCGCATCTGGGGCTCGCCCCACCGCCCGGCGGGCCCGGCACGGGCGGGCAACCGGGGCTGTTCGGGGTGTGAGCGGACGCGCACCCGCCCCGGCAGGAACCCCGGCGGCATGCCGGGCGTTGTTCCATCGACGCGGACTCGCTTAGACTCCGCCGATGCCGCCCTCAAAAAGTCGGCGCACCCACCCCCGTATACCAGGCCGCTCGACAACGCGGTCGTGCGAAGGAAGTTCCCTCCCGTGAATGGTCTCGCGACCCTCCTCCCCTTCATCGTGCTCATCGGGGCCATGTTCCTGATGACCCGGTCCGCCAAGAAGAAGCAGCAGGCGGCTGCGCAGATGCGCGACGAGATGCAGCCCGGCGCCGGTGTCCGCACGATCGGAGGCATGTACGCCACCGTGAAGGAGGTTCACGACGACACCGTGCTCCTCGAGGTCGCCCCGGGCGTCCACGCGGTCTACGCGAAGAACTCCATCGGCGCGGTCCTCACGGACGAGGACTACAACCGCATCGTCCACGGCGACGAGGAGGAGACCGACGCCGACGGGCCGGTCGTCCCCGACGACGCCTCCTCGCTGACCGAGGGCACGGACGTCGCGCGGATCGACCTCGGCAAGAGCGACGCGGCCGACAGCACCGCCGACGCCGACGCCGTCGTGACCAAGGCCGACGCCGAGAAGGCCGAGACCGGCGACGCCAAGGCCGACGGCGAGAGCGGCGCGAAGTAGTCCCGTCCGGTAACCGCGCCGCGCCCACGGGCGCACCGCGGTCCCCGGACGGCGGCGGTATTCGCGCGGGCACGTCCCCACAACAC
Organism: Streptomyces sp. NBC_01498; assembly: GCF_036327775.1. Classification (NCBI taxonomy): domain Bacteria; kingdom Bacillati; phylum Actinomycetota; class Actinomycetes; order Kitasatosporales; family Streptomycetaceae; genus Streptomyces; species Streptomyces sp. NBC_01498. Next base: position 6,230,740 of record NZ_CP109598.1, read on the forward strand.
TTCGTTGCCGCTCCGTCGCTCACCCGGCGTGGAGCGGTCGGACAGGGAGAAACGAAAAGGTGGCAGCACCTCAGAAGGGCCGAAGGCAGACGGGAGCCCCGGGGAAGCCGGGGCGCACCCTGATCCTGTTCCTGATCGCGATGATCGCGCTCGTCGGCGGGATGTTCGGGGCGGGCGAGCTCACGCCGCGTCTCGGTATCGACCTCGCCGGCGGTACGACCATCACGCTCAAGGCTCAGAACTCGCCGGGTCAGGCGAACGCGGTCAACGAGACCAACATGAACACGGCGGTCGGCATCATCGAGCGCCGGGTCAACGGTCTCGGTGTGCAGGAGGCCGAGGTCCAGACCCAGGGAACCGACAACATCATTGTCAACATTCCCAAGGGCACGAACTCCGAGCAGGCCCGCGAGCAGGTCGGCACCACCGCCCAGCTGTACTTCCGGCCGGTCCTGACCCTGGGCCCGGGTGACCCCGCCGCGCAGCAGCCGCCGCCGGCCGCGACCCCGAGCGCCGGCGCCGGCGAGAGCCCGGACGCCAAGCCCTCCGCGAGCGACAAGCCGGAGGAGGAGACGGCCACCGCGCCGTCCGACGCCCCCAGCCCCTCGGAGACCACCCAGGGCCGCGCCGTCACCGAGGACCTCAAGGCCGACGAGTCGCCCAGCCCGAGCGCCCCGGCGTCCGACGAGCCCGGCGCCTCCGAGCCCCCGGCGCCCGGTGAGTCCGCCGCTCCCCCCGCGGACCCCGCGACCGAGAAGCTCCAGGCCGACTTCGCGAAGCTGGACTGCACGGACGACAAGGCCCGCGGCGCCCTCGGCGACGCGGCGAAGCCGACCGAGCCGACGCTCGCCTGCGGTCAGAACGACGACATCTGGGAGAAGTACGTCCTCGGTCCCGCCGAGGTCGGCGGCAAGGACGTCGACGACGCCAACGCCACCATCAACCAGCAGACCGGCCAGTGGATCGTCCAGATGGACTTCACGGGCGCGGGCTCGAAGAAGTTCCAGACGATCACCAGCAAGCTGTCCCAGCAGCAGGCCCCGCAGAACCAGTTCGCCATCGTCCTCGACGGCGAGGTCGTCTCGGCGCCCTCGGTGCGCCAGACGCTGAGCGCCAACGCCGAGATCTCCGGCAACTTCACCCAGGAGTCGGCGCAGGACCTCGGCAACATCCTGTCGTACGGCGCGCTCCCCCTCACCTTCCGTGAGGAGACCGTCACCACGGTCACCGCCGCGCTCGGCGACGAGCAGCTGCACGCCGGTCTGATCGCCGGTGCCATCGGCCTCGCGCTGGTCGTCATCTACCTGGTGCTCTACTACCGGGGCCTGGCGCTGATCGCCATCGTCAGCCTCCTGGCCTCGGCGCTCATGACGTACGCGATCATGACCCTGCTCGGACCGGGCATCGGCTTCGCCCTCAATCTCCCCGCGGTGTGTGGTGCGATCGTTGCGATCGGCATCACGGCGGACTCGTTCATCGTGTACTTCGAACGAATCCGGGACGAGATCCGGGAGGGCCGTACGCTCCGGCCCGCCGTCGAGCGCGCCTGGCCGCGCGCCCGGCGCACGATCCTGGTCTCCGACTTCGTGTCGTTCCTCGCCGCCGCCGTGCTGTTCACCGTGACCGTCGGCAAGGTGCAGGGCTTCGCGTTCACGCTCGGCCTGACCACCGTCCTCGACGTCGTCGTGGTCTTCTTCTTCACGAAGCCGATCATGACGCTGGTCGCCCGTACGAAGTTCTTCTCCGGCGGCGGTTCCTGGTCCGGGCTCGACCCGAAGCGTCTCGGGGCCAAACCGCCACTGCGCCGCAGCCCCCGCCGTCTCAGCGCCCCCATCGACCCGAAGGAGGCGTGAGATGTCTCGACTCGGCGATCTCGGCGCCCGGCTCTACCGCGGCGAAGTCGGTTACGACTTCGTCGGGAAGCGCAAGTTCTGGTACGCGATCTCGATCCTCATCACCATCACGGCCATCGCGGCCCTGGCGGTGCGCGGGCTCAACATGGGCATCGAGTTCAAGGGCGGAGCGGTCTTCAACACCCCGAAGACCAGTGTCTCCGTCACGGAGGCCCGTGAGTCGGCGGAGGCGTCCTCCGGCCACGACGCGATCGTGCAGAAGCTCGGCAACGGCGGGCTGCGCATCCAGGTCACCGAGCTGAACACGGCCCAGGCGGACAAGACACAGACCCAGCTCGCCGAGGACCTGAACATCCCCAAGGAGAAGATCAACGCCGACCTGGTCGGCCCCAGCTGGGGCGAGCAGATCGCGAACAAGGCGTGGACGGGTCTCGGGATCTTCATGATCCTGGTGGTGATCTATCTCGCGATCGCCTTCGAGTGGCGCATGGCCGTCGCGGCGCTGATCGCACTGATCCACGACCTCACGATCACGGTCGGGGTCTACGCGCTGGTCGGCTTCGAGGTCACGCCGGGCACGGTGATCGGTCTGCTGACCATTCTCGGTTACTCCCTCTACGACACGGTCGTGGTCTTCGACAGCCTCAAGGAGGGGTCGAAGGACATCACCAAGCAGACCCGCTTCACCTTCAGCGAGGTCGCCAACCGCAGCATCAACTCGACCCTGGTGCGTTCCATCAACACCACCGTGGTCGCGCTGCTGCCGGTCGCCGGTCTGCTGTTCATCGGTGGCGGTGTCCTCGGCGCCGGCATGCTGAACGACATCTCGCTGTCGCTGTTCGTCGGCCTCGCCGCGGGCGCGTACTCGTCCATCTTCATCGCCACTCCGCTGGTCGCCGACCTCAAGGAACGCGAGCCGCAGATCAAGGCGCTGAAGAAGCGGGTGCTGGCCAAGCGGGCGTCCGCCGCGGCCCGGGGCGAGTCGCCCGAGCTCGCCTACGACGGCCCGTCCGGACCGGTGGACACCGAGCCTGACGACGACGGCGACGCGGAGGACACTCCGCCCGCCGCCGCTGTCGCGGGTCCCCGGAGCCACGGCGGCCGGGGCCGGGGCCGTCCCTCGGGGAAGCGTCGATGACCGACGACAGTACGAGGGACCTGCTTCTCAGCCGTATCCGTGACGTGCCCGACCATCCCGAGCCGGGGGTGATGTTCAAGGACATCACCCCGCTGCTCGCGGACCCGAAGGCGTTCGCGGCACTGACCGACGCGCTGGTGGAGTCCGCCGTACGGCACGGGGCCACGAAGATCGTCGGCCTGGAGGCGCGCGGTTTCATCCTGGCCGCGCCGGCCGCGGTCCGGGCCGGTATCGGTTTCGTCCCCGTCCGCAAGGCGGGGAAGCTGCCCGGCGCGACGCTGTCGCAGGCGTACGACCTGGAGTACGGCAGTGCCGAGATGGAGGTCCACGCCGAGGACCTCCAGGAGGGTGATCGCGTCCTCGTCATCGACGACGTGCTCGCCACCGGGGGCACCGCCGGGGCCTCGGTCGACCTGGTACGCCGGGCCGGTGCCGAGGTGGTGGCCGTGGCCGTCCTGCTGGAGCTGGGCTTCCTCGGGGGCCGGGCGCGGCTGGAGCCGCATCTGCGGGGCGTGCCGCTGGAGGCACTCCTCACGGTCTGACCCGATAGGTCACCCACGTACAAAGTGCGACATAGGCGGACGCTCCGGGAATTCCACCCGGAGCGTCCGCGTTGTGCGTTCATCGGCCGGTGGACCCGGCGGGAGACGTATCGGCGGGCTCCGCCACCGGTCCCGTGAGCAGCGGGGCCACGAGGTCGTTACCATGGCCGTTCCGGACCTGATCCCGGGGACCCGGACAGCACGAGGAGCGCTCTTGCCAGACGAGGCCCAGCCACTCGCCGCAGCCGAGCCCGATCCCCACCCGGACCGGGCCGCGGTGGCACCTGCCGCGCCGCAGACACCGGCGGACGGGGCGAGGACGGCCGCGCAGACGTCCACGGCCTCGCGGACCTCCGGAGCCCCGCACGCCCCGACGGCCCCGCACACCTCCGCCGAGCCCGACGGCTCCACGGCGGCCGGTTCCGCCGCCAACGGCTCCCGGCCCGCCCCGGCGACCGCCGCGGCGCCGCCCGCCGAGACCCCCGCGTCCGCGCCCGGCGCCGGCCCCGCCAAGAGCCCCCTGCCGGTCCCCGTCACCGCGCCCAAGCCCGCCCCGGCCGCGCCCTCGCGCTCCGGCGGCTCCTCCAACCGCGTCCGCGCCCGGCTGGCCCGGCTCGGCGTCCAGCGCTCGTCGCCGTACAACCCCGTCCTCGAACCGCTGCTGCGGAGCGTACGCAGCAACGACGCCAAGATCGAGACCGCGACGCTCCGCCAGATCGAGCGCGCCTACCAGGTCGCCGAACGCTGGCACCGGGGCCAGAAGCGCAAGAGCGGCGACCCGTACATCACCCACCCCCTCGCCGTGACGACCATCCTCGCCGAGCTCGGCATGGACCCGGCGACGCTGATGGCGGGCCTGCTGCACGACACCGTCGAGGACACCGAGTACGGCCTGGACACCCTCCGCAAGGACTTCGGCGACCAGGTCGCCCTCCTCGTCGACGGCGTCACCAAACTCGACAAGGTCAAGTTCGGCGAGGCCGCCCAGGCCGAGACCGTCCGCAAGATGGTCGTCGCCATGGCCAAGGACCCCCGGGTGCTGGTCATCAAGCTCGCCGACCGGCTGCACAACATGCGCACCATGCGCTATCTCAAGCGGGAGAAGCAGGAGAAGAAGGCCCGCGAGACGCTGGAGATCTACGCGCCGCTCGCCCACCGCCTGGGCATGAACACCATCAAGTGGGAGCTGGAGGACCTCGCCTTCGCGATCCTCTACCCCAAGATGTACGACGAGATCGTCCGGCTCGTCGCCGAACGGGCGCCCAAGCGCGACGAGTACCTGGCCATAGTGACCGACGAGGTCCAGTCCGATCTGCGCGCCGCCCGGATCAAGGCCACCGTCACCGGCAGGCCCAAGCACTACTACAGCGTCTACCAGAAGATGATCGTGCGGGGCCGGGACTTCGCCGAGATCTACGACCTGGTGGGCATCCGCGTCCTGGTCGACACCGTCCGCGACTGCTACGCGGCGCTCGGCACCGTCCACGCCCGGTGGAACCCGGTGCCGGGACGGTTCAAGGACTACATCGCGATGCCCAAGTTCAACATGTACCAGTCGCTGCACACGACGGTCATCGGGCCCAGCGGCAAGCCGGTCGAGCTCCAGATCCGTACGTTCGACATGCACCGCCGGGCCGAGTACGGCATCGCCGCGCACTGGAAGTACAAGCAGGAGGCCGTCGCCGGGGCCTCCAAGGTCCGTACCGACGTGCCCAGGAACACCGGCAAGGGCGCCGGGCAGGACACCGTCAACGACATGGCGTGGCTGCGCCAGCTGCTGGACTGGCAGAAGGAGACCGAGGACCCCAGCGAGTTCCTGGAGTCCCTGCGCTTCGACCTGTCGCGCAACGAGGTCTTCGTCTTCACCCCCAAGGGCGACGTCATAGCGCTGCCGGCCGGGGCCACTCCCGTCGACTTCGCGTACGCCGTCCACACCGAGGTCGGCCACCGCACCATAGGAGCACGGGTCAACGGGCGGCTCGTCCCGCTCGAATCGACCCTCGACAACGGCGACCTGGTGGAGGTCTTCACCTCCAAGGCGTCCGGCGCGGGCCCCTCACGGGACTGGCTGGGCTTCGTCAAGTCGCCGAGGGCCCGGAACAAGATCCGCGCCTGGTTCTCCAAGGAACGCCGCGACGAGGCCATCGAGCACGGCAAGGACGCCATCGCCAAGGCGATGCGCAAACAGAACCTGCCGATCCAGCGCATCCTCACCGGCGACTCCCTCGTGACCCTCGCCCACGAGATGCGCTACCCCGACATCTCGTCGCTGTACGCGGCGATCGGCGAGGGCCATGTCGCCGCGCAGGGCGTCGTACAGAAACTCGTCCAGGCGCTCGGCGGCGAGGAGGCCGCCAACGAGGACATCGCCGAGAGCGCGCCGCCCTCCCGGGGACGCACCAAACGCCGCTCCAGCAGCGACCCCGGTGTGGTCGTCAAGGGCGTCGAGGACGTATGGGTGAAGCTCGCCCGCTGCTGTACGCCCGTCCCGGGCGACCCGATCATCGGATTCGTCACCCGGGGCAGCGGCGTCTCGGTGCACCGCGCGGACTGCGTCAACGTCGACTCGCTGTCGCAGCAGCCGGAACGCATCCTCGAAGTCGAATGGGCACCGACCCAGTCGTCCGTCTTCCTCGTCGCCATCCAGGTCGAGGCACTGGACCGCTCCCGGCTGCTGTCCGACGTCACCCGCGTCCTGTCCGACCAGCACGTCAACATCCTGTCGGCCGCCGTCCAGACCTCCCGCGACCGGGTCGCCACCTCACGCTTCACCTTCGAGATGGGCGACCCCAAGCACCTCGGGCACGTACTGAAGGCGGTACGGGGCGTGGAAGGCGTGTACGACGTCTACCGCGTCACCTCCGCCCGCAGGCCCTGACCAAGACAGCCCGTCGACGAAAGGAGCGGCCCGGCGGTGGGATCACCGCCGGGCCGCTCCTTCGGTTAGTGCCGGGTCTCAGCCGCCGAACTCCTGAAGACCCTTCAGCGCCTGGTCCAGCAGCGCCTGCCGGCCCTCCAGCTCCTTCGCCAGCTTGTCCGCCCTGGCGTTGTTGCCCGAGGCACGCGCCGTGTCGATCTGCGTACGCAGCTTGTCCACGGCCGCCTGGAGCTGCCCCGTCAGACCCGCGGCACGCGCACGCGCCTCCGGGTTCGTCCGGCGCCACTCGTTCTCCTCGGACTCCTGGAGCGCCCGCTCGACCACCTGCATCCGGCCCTCGACGCGGGGCCTGGCGTCGCGCGGCACATGCCCCACGGCCTCCCAGCGCTCGTTCACCGCCCGGAACGCGGCGCGGGCGGCCTTGAGATCCGTCACCGGGAGCAGCCGCTCGGCCTCCGCCGCCAGCTCCTCCTTGATCTTCAGATTCTCGGTCTGCTCCGCGTCCCGCTCCGAGAAGACCTCGCTCCGCGCGGCGAAGAAGACGTCCTGGGCGCCCCGGAAGCGGTTCCACAGGTCGTCCTCGGCCTCGCGCTGCGCACGGCCCGCGGCCTTCCAGTCGGTCATCAGCTCGCGGTAACGCGCCGCCGTCCCGCCCCAGTCCGTCGAACCCGACAGCGACTCGGCCTCGGCGACCAGCTTCTCCTTGGCCTTGCGGGCCTCCTCGCGCTGCGCGTCCAGCGAGGCGAAATGCGCCTTCCGGCGCTTGGAGAACGCCGAGCGCGCGTGCGAGAAACGGTGCCACAGCTCGTCGTCGGACTTCCGGTCGAGCCTCGGCAGGCCCTTCCAGGTGTCCACGAGCGCCCGCAGCCGCTCACCGGCGGACCGCCACTGGTCGCTGCGCGCCAGCTCCTCGGCCTCCACGACAAGCGCCTGCTTCGACTCGCGCGCCGCGTCCGTCTGCTGGGCCTTCTGCGCCTTGCGCTCCTCACGGCGCGCCTCGACCGTCCCGACCAGCGCGTCGAGACGCGTACGCAGGGCGGCGAGATCCCCGACCGCGTGATGCTCGTCCACCTGCGCCCGCAGATGGTCGATGGCGGCCTGCGCGTCCTTGGCCGACAGATCGGTGGTTTTCACCCGCCGTTCGAGAAGGCCGATCTCGACCACCAGGCCCTCGTACTTGCGCTCGAAGTAGGCCAGTGCCTCCTCGGGAGAGCCTGCCTGCCACGATCCGACGACCTGCTCGCCCTCGGCCGTGCGCACGTACACGGTGCCTGTCTCGTCGACTCGGCCCCACGGGTCGCTGCTCACAGCGCCTCCTCCACCTGATGCCTGCGAGGGGTACCCCCCGGGCATCGTCCACAGTTTCCTGGACGGGTCACGCCCGTCTTCCGCGACACGGGACCGGACCGGTGTCCGCGGAGCCGTTCCACGGAGCCGGTCCGCGCGTCGCACGACGCCAATCTAGGCGACCGGCGGCCCGGCTGTCCGCACTCCGCACGGCCGAAATTCGCCGGGTACGACAGCGGGCGGCCCCGGAGGGCCGCACCGCCGGTCGCCCCTGGTCACACCTTGTCGACGGTGCCCTTCTCGATCGTCACGGTCTTCTTCGGCGCACCGTCACCCTTGGCGCCGCCGGCGACACCCGCCGCCGCCACGGCCTTGACGGTCTTCAGGCCCTCGGCGTCCAACTTTCCGAACGGGGTGTACGAGGGAGGCAGCTTGGTGTCCTTCCACACCAGGAAGAACTGGCTGCCACCGCTGTTCGGCTGGCCGGTATTCGCCATCGCCACCGTCCCGGCGGCGAAGGTCACCGAACCGTCGGCGCCGGGCTTGCCCAGCGCGGTCAGGTTCTCGTCCGCGATCGTGTAACCGGGACCGCCCGTGCCGTCGCCCTTCGGGTCGCCGCACTGGAGCACGAAGATGTTCTCCGTGGTGAGGCGGTGGCACTTCGTCCCGTCGAAGTACTTCTTGTCCGCGAGGGACTTGAAGGAGTTCACCGTCTCGGGAGTCTTCGCGGCGTCCATCGCGACGCCGATGTCACCCTGGCTGGTCTTCAGGGACATCGTGTACTTCGCCTTGGCGTCGATCGTCATCTTCGGCCCCGCCGGCTTCTTGCTGGCGCTCGGCGACGGCGGCGCCGAGGGGCTGTCCTGCGCGACGTCCTTGCCGTCACCGCCGCCGTCCGTCAGGCCGGCGATGGCGTACGCGCCGCCCCCCGCGGCCAGCACGACGGCCAGCGCGGAGGCGATGATCACGTTACGGCGCCTGGCCTTGGTACGGATCTCCGCCCGGCGCCGCTGCTGCCGCTCGAACTTCTCCCTGGCAAGCTGGCGCCGGCGCTGCTCGCTGTTGACCACCGGGTCGTCTCCTTGTGTCTTCGTGGGCCCTGAGGGCGGTGCTGAGGTCTGTGCTGAACGCGGCCGTGGTCCTGGCCCGCGATTGATCCGCCGGACAGGGCCGAGGTCCCGCCCGGCGGGTCTGTCTGTCCGCGAAGATCCGCCGGACCGGGCCTAGCCCCGTACGGTATATGGGTTACCTGTGTAATGAGGAGCGCCGGTAGGCTCTGATCTGCTGCAATCTCCCGCCGGACGACATATGAGGACGATCGTGCTTATTGCCGGGTTCCCCGCCGGGGCCTGGGGGACCAATTGTTATCTGGTCGCCCCCGCCGCCGGTGAGGAGTGCGTGATCATCGACCCCGGTCACCAGGCCACCGAGGGCGTCGCCGAGACGGTCAGGAAGCATCGCCTCAAGCCGGTCGCCGTCATCCTCACCCACGGCCACATCGACCATGTCGCCTCCGTGGTCCCCGTGTGCGGCGCGCACGACGTGCCCGCGTGGATCCACCCGGCGGACCGGTACATGATGAGCGACCCCGAGAAGGCCCTCGGCCGCTCCATCGGCATGCCCCTCATGGGCGAGCTGACCGTGGGGGAGCCGGACGACGTCAAGGAACTGGGCGACGGCGCCGAGCTGGAGCTCGCCGGACTGCGCTTCGGGGTCGCGCACGCGCCCGGCCATACGAAGGGGTCGGTGACCTTCGGCACGCCCGGGACGGGCGACGTTCCGCCCGTCCTGTTCTCGGGCGACCTGTTGTTCGCCGGCTCCGTCGGACGCTCCGACCTGCCGGGCGGCGACCCCGCCGAGCTGCTCGAATCGCTGGGCCGGGTGTGCCTGCCGCTCGACGACTCGACCGTGGTGCTGTCCGGCCACGGCCCCCAGACGACCATCGGCCGGGAACGAGCCACCAACCCGTATCTGCGCGAGGTGGCCACCGGCTACGGAAGCGGCCCGACCGCCGCTCCGCGACGAGGAATGTGACGCAGCGAACCCCATGAGCACCTTCCAGGCCCCCAAGGGCACCTACGACCTGCTTCCCCCGGACTCCGCCGTGTTCCTCGCGGTCCGCGAGGCGATCTCCGCGCCGCTCAGGAACTCCGGTTACGGCTACGTCGAGACACCCGGCTTCGAGGACGTCGAACTCTTCGCCCGTGGTGTCGGCGAGTCCACCGACATCGTCACCAAGGAGATGTACACCCTCACCACCAAGGGCGGCTCCGAGCTGGCGCTGCGCCCCGAGGGCACCGCGTCCGTGCTGCGCGCCGCGCTGGAGGCGAATCTGCACAAGGCCGGGAACCTCCCCGTCAAGCTCTGGTACTCCGGCTCGTACTACCGCTACGAGCGCCCCCAGAAGGGCCGCTACCGCCACTTCTCCCAGGTCGGCGCCGAGGCCATCGGCGCCGAGGACCCGGCGCTCGACGCCGAGCTGATCATCCTCGCCGACCAGGCGTACCGCTCCCTCGGCCTGCGCGGCTTCCGCATCCTGCTCAACTCGCTGGGCGACAAGGAGTGCCGCCCCGTCTACCGCGAGGCGCTCCAGACCTTCCTGCGCGACCTCGACCTGGACGACGAGACCCGGCGCCGTATCGAGATCAACCCGCTGCGGGTCCTGGACGACAAGCGCCCCGACGTACGGCGGCAGCTCACCGACGCGCCGCGGCTCCGCGACTACCTGTGCGAGGCGTGCCGCGAGTACCACGAGCGGGTGCGTGGCCTGCTGGCCGCGGCGGGTGTCGCGTACGAGGACGACGAGCGGCTCGTCCGGGGCCTGGACTACTACACCCGTACGACCTTCGAGTTCGTCCACGACGGCCTCGGCGCGCAGTCCGCGGTGGGCGGCGGCGGGCGCTACGACGGGCTGTCGGAGATGATCGGCGGCCCCGCGCTGCCGTCGGTCGGCTGGGCGCTCGGGGTGGACCGTACGGTGCTGGCGCTGGAGGCCGAGGGCATCACGCTCGCGCTGCCGCCCGCCACCAGTGTGTTCGCCGTGCCGCTCGGTGAGGAGGCCCGGGGGCTGCTGTTCGGTGTGGTCACCGAGTTGCGCCGGGCCGGGGTCGCGGCCGATTTCAGTTACGGCGGCAAGGGGCTCAAGGGCGCGATGAAGAACGCCAACCGCTCGGGTGCCCGGTTCACGATCGTCGCCGGCGAGCGCGACCTCGCCGAGGGCGTGGCCCAGGTCAAGGACATGGAGAGCGGCGAGCAGAAGGCCGTACCGCTCGACGGACTGGTGGCCGATCTGACCGCGAGGCTCGCCTGAGGTGCGGGCCGGCAGTGAGGGAGACGGCGACATGACACGTACGACGCACGACGACGCTTCCACCGACGGGGTGTCGACCGACGACGTCTCCTTCGGCCGCCAGCGGCCCGGCACCCCCGTCCTCCTTGGTGCGGGGTGGGGGTTGGCGTGGTTGTTGGTGGTGTCGGGTGCGGCGGGTGTGCTGGCGTCGTGGGTGATCACGCTGGACAAGTTCAGGCTGTTGGAGGATCCGGGGTTCACGCCGGGGTGCAGTCTGAATCCGGTGGTGTCGTGCGGGAACATCATGAAGAGTGCGCAGGCGTCGGTGTTCGGGTTTCCGAATCCGATGCTGGGGCTGGTGACGTTCGCGGTGGTGGGGTGTGTGGGGCTGGGGTTGCTGGCGGGGGCGCGGTACGGGGTGTGGTTCTGGCGGGGGCTGAATGCGGGGATGCTGTTCGGTGTGGGGTTCTGTTCGTGGTTGCAGTATCAGTCGTTGTATGTGATCGGGTCGTTGTGTCTGTGGTGCTGTCTGGCGTGGGTGGCGACGATCGTGATGTTCTCGTATGTGACGGCGTTCAATGTGACGCGGGGGGTGGTGCCGGCTCCCGCGGGGGTGCGGGTGGCGCTGGGGGAGTTCGCGTGGGTGGTCCCGGTGCTGTGGACGGGGATCGTCGGGATGCTGATCCTGACCCGCTGGTGGGACTTCTGGACCAGCTGACCGCAGCCGGTGAGAGCGGCGGCCCACCGGACCGGCTGACCGGGAACCGGCCACCGGGGCCGTCGACCGCCCCGGACTGTCGGTGGCCTGGCATAGGCTTCGTGACGTGGAGCCCGACCTCTTTACCGCAGCCGCCGAAGACCGCCAGGAGAAGGACCCGTCCAGCAGCCCGCTGGCGGTCCGGATGCGCCCCCGCGTCCTGGACGAGGTGGTCGGCCAGAGCCATCTGCTCAAGCCCGGCTCCCCGATGCGGCGGCTGGTCGAGCAGGCCGGCCGGGGCAACGGACCGGCGGGGCCGTCGTCGGTGCTGCTCTGGGGGCCGCCCGGCACGGGCAAGACGACACTGGCCTATGTGGTCTCCAAGGCGACCGACGCGCGCTTCGTGGAGCTCTCCGCGATCACCGCGGGCGTGAAAGAGGTCCGCGCCGTCATCGACGGGGCCCGCCGTGCCTCGGGCGGCTACGGCAAGGAGACCGTCCTCTTCCTGGACGAGATCCACCGCTTCAGCAAGGCCCAGCAGGACTCCCTGCTGCCCGCCGTCGAGAACCGCTGGATCACCCTCATCGCGGCCACCACCGAGAATCCGTACTTCTCGGTCATCTCCCCGCTCCTCTCCCGCTCCCTGCTCCTCACGCTGGAGCCGCTCACCGACGACGACCTGCGCGCCCTGCTGCGGCGCGCGCTCACCGAGGAGCGCGGGCTCGGCGGGGCGGTGACCCTGCCCGCCGACTCCGAGGCGCACCTGCTGCGGATCGCCGGGGGAGACGCCCGCCGGGCCCTGACCGCGCTGGAGGCGGCGGCCGGAGCCGCGCTCTCCAAGGGCGAGAAGGAGATCAGCCTCGGCACGGTGGAGGAGACGGTCGACCGCGCGGCGGTGAAGTACGACCGCGAGGGCGACCAGCACTACGACGTGGCGAGCGCCCTCATCAAGTCGATCCGCGGCTCCGACGTCGACGCGGCCCTGCACTATCTGGCGCGGATGATCGAGGCGGGCGAGGACCCCCGGTTCATCGCCCGCCGGCTGATGATCTCGGCCAGCGAGGACATCGGCCTCGCCGACCCCACGGCTCTGCCCACCGCCGTCGCGGCGGCCCAGGCCGTGGCGATGATCGGTTTCCCGGAGGCGGCGCTCACCCTCAGCCAGGTCACCATCGCGCTCGCGCTGGCCCCCAAGTCCAACGCGGCGATGCTCGCGATCTCCGCCGCGCTGGAGGACGTGAAGAAGGGGCTGGCCGGTCCCGTACCGCCGCATCTGCGCGACGGCCACTACAAGGGTGCGGCCAAGCTCGGCCACGCGCAGGGGTACGTGTATCCGCACGACGTGCCGGGCGGGATCGCCGCCCAGCCGTACGCCCCCGAGGAGGTGCGGGGCCGGCGGTATTACGAACCGACCAGGTACGGCGCGGAGGCGCGCTACGCGGACGTGGCCGAGAAGGTCCGCGAGCGGCTGCGCGGCGACACCGCCCCGCCCTCCTCGAACTGAGCGCGGTACGCGGCTCAGCCGCCGGCCGCCGCGGCGAAGAGGGCGTGCATGGCGCGGCGCAGTCCGGTCACGTCCCGCACCGGTTCGGGGAAGTCGAAGCGGGCGTCGAAGCAGTTGACGCCCGTGAAGCGGACCCGCAGCCCGAAGCGGTCGATGCCGACCGGCACGGCCGCCGTCCCGCCGGTCCGCCCGCCGAGGAGCGAGCGCAGCGTCCCCACCTCGGCGCTGTGCGCGGCGTGCAGATGCTGGACCAGTTCGGTCTCGTGCTCCGAGAGCGGGTCCGGTACGGCGGCGGCGAACGCGTCCGCCTCCACCGGCTCCGCGCCCCACAGGTCGTCCACGTACGCCTCGCCGACCTCCAGCCGCAGTGTCCGCCGACCGGGGTCGGCCCCGCCGGGTACACGTGTCAGCCAGCCGGAGACCCAGGCCCGGCCCCGGATACGGTGGGGCACCGAGACCGGTGCCACGTCCGTGACCTCCAGCACCACCGGCAGCTCGTCGGCCTGCGCGAACGTCGCCGCCCGTACGACGGGGGAGTCCGCGGCGAAGGTCAGCAGTACGTCACCGTCGGCGTCCACGGCCCGCGTGTCGGGCATCAACTGGTCGGGTCGCAGGGCGTCCAGGCCCGGGACGAGCAGCATTGCCGAGCATGTACTCTGTACGAGAGTTCGTGTGCGCTCGGCTGCTGACGGCATCCGGGCGATTTCAAGCCCGCTGGGACGCGGCTGGCCATGAGCTGATCGGACCTCCGTCGTATCGATGCCCTGCGCGTCGAGGCTGTCTGTGATGCGCGTGGTGTTCCCAGGGCGACGAGACATGCGATCTCCTTAAGTAAGGTGAGCCTAACCTAACCTACAACGGAGGTCTGGAGAACGTGCCTAACCAGTCGCGTCCCAAGGTCAAGAAGTCTCGCGCGCTCGGTATCGCGCTGACGCCGAAGGCCGTGAAGTACTTCGAGGCCCGTCCCTACCCGCCGGGCGAGCACGGCCGCGGCCGCAAGCAGAACAGTGACTACAAGGTCCGTCTGCTGGAGAAGCAGCGTCTGCGCGCCCAGTACGACATCAGCGAGCGCCAGATGGCCCGCGCCTACGACCGCGCCCGCAAGGCCGGCGGCAAGACCGGCGAGGCCCTGGTCGTCGAGCTGGAGCGCCGTCTCGACGCCCTGGTCCTGCGTTCGGGCATCGCCCGCACCATCTACCAGGCCCGTCAGATGGTCGTCCACGGCCACATCGAGGTCAACGGCGGCAAGGTCGACAAGCCGTCGTTCCGCGTCCGTCCCGACGACGTCGTGATGGTCCGCGAGCGCAGCCGCGAGAAGGTCCCCTTCCAGGTCGCCCGTGAGGGTGGCTACGACACGGACGGCGAGACCCCGCGCTACCTCCAGGTCAACCTGAAGGCGCTGGCGTTCCGTCTGGACCGCGACCCGCTGCGCAAGGAAATCCCGGTCATCTGCGACGAGCAGCTCGTCGTCGAGTACTACGCCCGCTGATCACCCGTTGATCCAGGCGTAGTACGCGCCGTGGCCCGCCGTTTCCCGCCCGTCAGGCCGGGGGAGCGGCGGGCTCTCGCGTTCGCGGGCCCGGGTGGGTCCGGTGCCTCCCCTTCCGGGGTCCGGGCGCGCCCACCCGACGGCGGTAATGCGGTACGGGGAGCCGCTCCCGGCGCGATACGCTCGACGGGCGACTTTCCCGGGCCGTGCCCGGATCTCCCGGATCCGGCGGGCCGACGACGACAGTGTTCCCCGCGACCGCGGGGATGGTCCCGACGCAGAGAGCGGTGCACCGTGACCGGTGGAGAGGTTGCCGGAATCCTGGTGGCCGTCTTCTGGGCGGTGCTGGTCACCCTCCTCGCCGTGGTGCTGGTGAGGCTGGCCCAGACGCTCAGGGCGACCACCAAACTCGTCGCGGACGTGACCGAACAGGCCGTACCGCTGCTCGCGGACGCCTCGGCGACCGTTCGCGCGGCACAGACCCAGCTCGACCGGGTCGACGCCATCGCGACCGACGTCCAGGAGGTCACCTCCAACGCCTCGGCGCTCTCCACGACCGTGGCGTCGACCTTCGGCGGCCCCCTGGTGAAGGTCGCGGCCTTCGGCTACGGGGTGCGGCGCGCGATGAGCCGCAAGCCCGCCGCCGACCCGGCGCCCGCCGACCGCAGGACACCGGCACCGGCCGCGCGCGGCCGTCGTACGGTGATCGTGGGCAGGACCGTCCCGTCCGCCCGACGCAGCAGGAAGCAGAAGGGCTGAGGCAGCGATGTTCCGCCGTACGTTCTGGTTCACCGCGGGCGCGGCGGCCGGTGTGTGGGCCACCACCAAGGTCCACACCAAGATCCGCCAGTTGACCCCCGAGAGCCTCGCCGCGCAGGCGGCCAACAAGGCCGTCGACGCCGGACACCGGCTGCGGGAGTTCGCACTCGACGTCCGGGCCGGTATGGCC
Organism: Streptomyces sp. NBC_01498; assembly: GCF_036327775.1. Lineage (NCBI taxonomy): Bacteria > Bacillati > Actinomycetota > Actinomycetes > Kitasatosporales > Streptomycetaceae > Streptomyces > Streptomyces sp. NBC_01498. The sequence continues at coordinate 6,246,366 of NZ_CP109598.1, forward strand.
CAGCGCGAGTCCGAACTGGGCGAGGCACTGGGGCTCGACGCCCCCGGGGCTCCCCAACTCCCCGCCGGACGCCGCCTTCCGGCGGTCGAACCCCCGGCCGGGGGCCCGTACCCGGCACACCGTCACGACCAGCGTCACGACCGCACCGACCGATCCCACCCGCGCACACCGCACAACCGGAATGAGGACCACTGATGGAGTCGGCCGAAATCCGCCGCCGCTGGCTGAGCTTCTTCGAGGAGCGCGGCCACACCGTCGTTCCCTCGGCGTCGCTCATCGCGGACGACCCGACTCTGCTTCTGGTCCCCGCGGGCATGGTGCCCTTCAAGCCGTACTTCCTCGGTGAGGCCAAGCCGCCCGCCCCGCGTCTGGCCAGCGTCCAGAAGTGCGTCCGTACGCCGGACATCGAAGAGGTCGGCAAGACCACCCGGCACGGCACGTTCTTCCAGATGTGCGGCAACTTCTCCTTCGGTGACTACTTCAAGGAAGGCGTCATCCCGCTCGCCTGGGAGCTGCTCACCACCCCGGTGGCGAACGGCGGTTACGGCCTGGACCCGGAGCGGCTGTGGGTCACGGTCTACCTGGACGACGACGAGGCCGCCTCGGTCTGGACCGACAAGGTCGGTTTCCCCGCCGAACGGCTCCAGCGCCTGGGCAAGAAGGAGAACTACTGGTCCATGGGCGTGCCCGGCCCCTGCGGACCCTGCTCGGAGATCTTCTACGACCGGGGCCCGGAGTTCGGCGAGGAGGGCGGCCCCGCCGTCAACGACGAGCGCTACGTGGAGATCTGGAACCTGGTCTTCATGCAGTACGAGCGCGGCGCCGGCGACGGCAAGGAGGACTTCGAGATCCTCGGAGACCTCCCGTCCAAGAACATCGACACCGGCCTCGGCCTCGAACGGCTCGCCATGGTGCTCCAGGGCGTGCACAACATGTTCGAGATCGACACGTCGATGGCCGTCATCGACAAGGCCACCGAACTGACCGGGGTCCGCTACGGCGCCGACGCCGCCTCCGACGTCTCGCTGCGCGTCGTCACCGACCACATGCGCACCTCCGCCATGCTCATCGGCGACGGCGTCACCCCCGGCAACGAGGGCCGCGGGTACGTGCTGCGCCGCATCCTGCGCCGTGCCGTCCGCAACATGCGCCTGCTCGGCGCCACCGGCCCGGTCGTCGCCGACCTGCTCGACGTGGTCATCCGGTCGATGGGCGAGCAGTACCCCGAACTGATCACCGACCGAAGCCGCATCGAGACCGTCGCGCTCGCCGAGGAGGCCGCCTTCCTCAAGGCCATCAAGGGCGGCACCAACATCCTCGACACCGCCGTCACCGAGACGAAGGCCGCCGGCGGTTCGGTCCTCGCCGGCGACAAGGCGTTCCTGCTCCACGACACCTGGGGCTTCCCGATCGACCTCACCCTCGAAATGGCCGCCGAACAGGGACTGTCGGTGGACGAGGACGGCTTCCGGCGGCTCATGAAGGAGCAGCGGGACCGGGCCAAGGCCGACGCCAGGGCCAAGAAGACCGGCCACGCCGACCTCTCCGCGTACCGCCGGGTCGCCGACACCTCCGGTGCCACCGAGTTCACCGGCTACACCGGCACCGAGAGCGAGTCGGTGATCGTCGGCCTGCTCGTCGACGGTGTGCCGTCGCCCGCCGCCACCGAGGGCGACGAGGTGGAGGTCGTCCTCGACCGCACCCCGTTCTACGCCGAGGGCGGCGGCCAGCTCGCCGACCAGGGCCGCATCAGGCTCGACACCGGCGCCGTCATCCAGGTCCGGGACGTCCAGCAGCCGGTCCCCGGTGTCTCCGTGCACAAGGGATCCGTGCAGGTCGGTGAAGTCACCGTCGGCGCCCCGGCGTTGGCCGCCATCGACACCCGCCGCCGACGGGCCATCGCCCGCGCCCACAGCGCCACCCACCTGACCCACCAGGCGCTGCGCGACGCCCTCGGCCCGACGGCCGCGCAGGCCGGCTCGGAGAACTCGCCGGGCCGCTTCCGCTTCGACTTCGGCTCGCCCGCCGCCGTACCCGGCACGGTGCTGACCGACGTCGAGCAGAAGATCAACGAGGTGCTGGCCCGGGAACTCGACGTCCAGGCCGAGGTCATGTCCATCGACGAGGCCAAGAAGCAGGGCGCCATCGCCGAGTTCGGCGAGAAGTACGGCGAGCGGGTGCGTGTCGTCACCATCGGCGACTTCTCCAAGGAGCTGTGCGGCGGCACGCACGTGGGCAACACCGCCCAGCTCGGGCTGGTCAAGCTGCTCGGCGAGTCCTCGATCGGCTCCGGGGTGCGCCGGATCGAGGCCCTGGTGGGCGTCGACGCCTACCACTTCCTCGCCAAGGAGCACACGGTCGTCGCCCAGCTCCAGGAGCTGGTCAAGGGCCGCTCCGAGGAACTGCCGGAGCGGATCGCCGGCATGCTCGCCAAGCTGAAGGACGCCGAGAAGGAGATCGAGAAGTTCCGGGCGGAGAAGGTGCTGGCCGCCGCCGCCGGACTGGCCGGGGGTGCCAAGGACGTACGGGGTACGGCGCTGGTCACCGGTCAGGTGCCGGACGGCACGTCGGCCGACGACCTGCGCCGGCTGGTCCTCGACGTACGCGGCCGGATCACCGGCGGCCGGCCCGCCGTCGTCGCCCTGTTCACGACGGCGAACGGACGCCCGCTGACGGTCATCGCCACCAACGAGGCGGCCCGTGAGCGCGGTCTCAAGGCCGGTGACCTGGTCCGCGCCGCCGCCAAGGCCCTCGGGGGCGGCGGTGGCGGCAAGCCGGACGTCGCGCAGGGCGGCGGTCAGAACCCGGAGGCCGTCGGTGACGCCGTGGCCGCCGTCGAGCGCCTTGTCGCCGGGACGGCCTGAGCCCCGTGTCCGAGAACGTGGCGAAGGTCGTGGAGGCATGACGGCGCTCGCGCGCCGGGGCCGCAGACTGGCCGTGGACGTCGGGGACGCCCGGATCGGGGTCGCCTCGTGCGACCCCGACGGGGTCCTCGCGACGCCGGTGGAGACCGTGCCGGGACGCGACGTCCCGGCCGCCCACCGGCGGCTCGCGCGGTTGGTGGAGGAGTACGAGCCGATCGAGGTCGTGGTCGGCCTGCCGCGCTCGCTGAGCGGCCGGGAAGGCCCGGCGGCGGTCAAGGTCCGGGCGTTCGCGGAGGAGATGGCCCGCCGGATCGCCCCGGTCCCGGTGCGGCTCGTGGATGAGAGAATGACCACGGTGACCGCCGGTCAGGGGCTGCGTGCCTCGGGTGTGACGGCCAGGAAGGGCCGGTCCGTCATCGACCAGGTGGCGGCTGTCATCATTCTCCAGAACGCGCTGGAGTCCGAGAGATCATCGGGCGCACCGCCCGGTGAGGGCGTGCGCGTTCAGGACTGACAGCCCGACCGGGCAATACCGGAACATACATGCGGTTATCCGTTTGCGCAGATGAGGGCCGTCTGGTCGCGATACGGTAACGTTCCGCGCGATGCGGCGGGATTCGAACAACTGCCGCACAGAGAGAGGCGTTACGGACACCGGGCCATTCGCGCCCGGCACCGGCCGCCTCGCGGCTCTAGGGGATCGATGACTGACTATGGCCGGGGTCGAGGCCCTGAACCGTGGGACCCCGAGGACCCCCTGTACGGGGACCAGGGGTGGGGAGCGCAGCAGGCCGAGGACGGCCGGCCTCCTTACGACGCCCAGGCTCAGCAGCAGCAGCCGCAGCATCCCCAACAGCAGCAGTACGACCCGCAGTACGGCGGCGGTGGCTGGGAGACGGGACAGCAGCAGTACGTCCAGCAGCAGCCGCAACAACCCCAGCAGCCGCAGCACCCGCAACAGCAGCAGTACGACCCGCAGTACGGCGGGGGCGGCTGGGACACGGGTCAGCAGCAGTACGTCCAGCAGCAGCCGCAACAGCAGCACCAACAGCCGCAGCAGCAGTACGACCAGCAGTACCCGGACCAGCAGCAGTACGACCAGCACTACCCCGACCAGGGGTACGGCAACCAGCAGCAGTACGCCGCGCGCCCCGACGACCCTTCGTACGGCGGCGGTTGGGACACCGGGCGGCAGGCGGCCGTGCCCGGGGGCACCCACCCGGGCGACCCCTACGCGGGCGGCCCCGCCGACGGTTACGCGGGCGGGAACCCCGACCCGTACAGCACCCCCCAGCAGCAGCAACAGCCGCCCGCCCGCCCCCAGGAGCGCCGCCGTCCCGCGCCGCCCGTGGCCGAGCCGGAGAGCGACTGGGACGGCCCGCAGCCCGAGGAGACGCACCCGTTCTTCACCGGTGCCGACGGGGGCGACGGGGACGACGACCGCCGTGAGCGGGGCGCCCGCGACGGCCGCAGGCGCCGTGAGCGCGACGACGAGCCCGACGAGCCGGAGTACGACGACGAGGACGAGAGCCGGCGCGGTGGCGGCGGCCGTGACCGCCGGGGCGCTTCGAAGAAGAAGCGGAGGGGCGGCAGCGCCTGTCTGGTGGCCTCCCTCGTCCTGGTCGCCGGGACGGCCGGCGGCGGGTACTACGCGTACCAGTTCTGGCAGGAGCGCTTCGGCCCGGCCCCGGACTTCGCGGGCGCCGGCGCCGGCGCCGTCCAGGTCGAGATCCCGCAGGGCGCGGGCCTCGCCGAGATGGGCGGGCTGCTCAGGGACGCCGGTGTGGTGAAGAGCGCGCAGGCGTTCATCGACGCGGCGGGCGAACACCCCAAGGGCGAGGCCATCCAGCCCGGCGTCTATCCGCTGAAGAAGGAGATGTCGGCGAAGGCCGCGGTCGAGTTGATGACCAATCCGGCCAACCTGAACTCGCTGACCATCCGCGAGGGAATCCGCGCCGTCCAGGTCTACGAATTCATCGACGAGAAGCTGAAGGTCAAGCCGGGCACCACGGCCGCCGTCGCCAAGGAGGAGGCCGACAGTCTCGGTCTGCCCGAATGGGCCGACGACGGCGAGGACAGCGACCGGATAAAGGACCCGCTCGAAGGGTTCCTCTACCCCGCGCGCTACGAGATCGGTGAGAAGACCAAGCCCGAGGACATCCTCAAGAAGATGGTCGCGCGGGCCAACCAGGAGTACGAGAAGCACGACCTGGAGGCGTCGGCAGAGGAACTGGGTCTCGACTCGCCCCTCGACGTCATCACCGTCGCCAGCCTCGTGCAGGCCGAGGGCATCACGCACGACGACTTCAAGAAGATGGCGGCCGTCGTCTACAACCGCCTCAAGCCGACGAACACCGACACCAACCAGAAGCTCGAATTCGACTCGACCTTCAACTATCTGAAGAACCAGAGCGAGATCGACATCTCCACCTCGGAGATCCGGAACTTCGACGACCGGTACAACACCTATTTCTACAAGGGTCTTCCGCCGGGTCCGATCGGAAATCCGGGCGCCGACGCGATCAACGCCACCATGGCCCCGGACACGGGCGCCTGGATGTTCTTCATCTCCATCGACGGCAAGACCACCCAATTCACCAAGACCCTGGCCGAGCACGAGAAGCTCGTCGCGGAGTTCAACGAACGACGGAAGAATGCCGACGACTAGAACCACCGCGCACCGGGCCGCCGTTCTCGGCTCGCCCATCGCGCACTCGCTCTCCCCGGTGCTGCACCGGGCCGCGTACGCGGAACTGGGCCTCACCCACTGGTCGTACGACCGCTTCGAGGTCACGGAGACGGGACTCCCCGCGTTTCTGGCGGGTCTCGACCCGTCCTGGGCCGGACTCTCGCTGACCATGCCGCTGAAGCGGGCCGTCCTCCCGCTGCTGGACACGGTCAGCCCCACGGCGTCGTCGGTGGAGGCCGTCAACACGGTCGTCATCGACGGCGACGGCCGCCGTACCGGCGACAACACCGACATCCCCGGCATACTCGCCGCACTGCGTGAACGCGGCGTCACCACCGTGGAGTCGGCCGCCGTCCTCGGCGCCGGGGCGACCGCGTCGTCCGCGCTCGCCGCGCTCTCCCGTATCTGTACGGGACCGGTCACCGCCTACGTACGCGGCCCGGCCCGCGCGGCCGAGATGCGCGAGTGGGGGACCCGGCTCGGTGTCGACGTCCGTATCGCCGACTGGTCGGAGGCGGCCGGCGCGCTCGGCGCGCCGCTGGTGATCGCGACCACCCCGGCCGGCGCCACCGACGCCCTGGCCCCGCACGTCCCCGACCGCCCCGGCACCCTCTTCGACGTGCTGTACGACCCCTGGCCCACCCCCCTGGCCACCGCCTGGTCCGTCCGGGGCGGCCCCGTCGTGGGCGGGCTCGACCTCCTCGTGCACCAGGCCGTCCTCCAGGTCGAGCTGATGACCGGCCGCGCCCCCGCGCCGCTCGCGGTGATGCGCGCGGCCGGCGAACACGCGCTCGGCACCCGCCGGGCCTGACGCCCCACCCGGCCGCCCGTGACGGTGCCGCCCCGCCGCCCGCCCGTATCCGCAGGCTGGACGGAGTCACGGGACGAGGGGCCGGGCGTGGCAGGATCGGGACCCCAGGATGCGTACCGCAGTCGTACCGTCGAATGTGTCGAGAATTACCGAGGAGCACCGTTGAGCAGGTTGCGCTGGCTGACCGCGGGGGAGTCGCACGGACCCGCACTGGTCGCGACACTGGAGGGCCTCCCGGCGGGTGTGCCGATCACCACGGAGATCGTGGGCGATCACCTCGCCAGGCGCCGCCTCGGTTACGGACGCGGCGCGCGCATGAAGTTCGAGCGCGACGAGGTCACCTTCCTCGGCGGCGTGCGGCACGGCCTGACCATGGGCTCACCGGTCGCGATCATGGTCGGCAACACCGAGTGGCCCAAGTGGGAGCAGGTCATGTCGGCCGACCCGGTCGACCCCGAGATCCTCGCCGGGCTCGCCCGCAACGAACCGCTGACCCGGCCGCGCCCCGGCCACGCCGACCTCGCCGGTATGCAGAAGTACGGCATCTCAGAGGCCCGGCCGATCCTGGAGCGCGCCAGTGCCCGCGAGACGGCGGCCAGGGTCGCGCTCGGCGCGGTCGCCCGCTCCTACCTCAAGGAGACCGCCGGGATCGAGATCGTCTCCCACGTCGTCGAACTGGCCGCCGCCAAGGCCCCGTACGGCCTCCACCCGACCCCCGCCGACGTCGAACGGCTCGACGCCGACCCCGTGCGCTGTCTGGACCCCGCCGCGAGCGAGGCGATGGTCGCCGAGATCGACCAGGCCCACAAGGACGGCGACACCCTCGGCGGTGTGGTCGAGGTGCTGGCGTACGGCGTCCCGGTCGGTCTCGGCTCGCACGTCCACTGGGACCGCAGGCTCGACGCCCGCCTCGCCGCCGCACTGATGGGCATCCAGGCCATCAAGGGCGTCGAGGTCGGCGACGGCTTCGACCTCGCGCGGGTGCCCGGCTCCCGCGCCCACGACGAGATCCTGGTCACCGACGAGGGCATCAGGCGCGCCTCCGGCCGCTCCGGCGGCACCGAGGGCGGGCTGAGCACCGGTGAACTGCTGCGCGTACGGGCCGCGATGAAGCCCATCGCGACCGTGCCCCGCGCGCTGGCCACCGTCGACGTCGCCACCGGCGAGGCCGCCAAGGCGCACCACCAGCGCTCCGACGTCTGCGCCGTGCCCGCGGCGGGCATCGTCGCCGAGGCCATGGTCGCGCTGACCCTCGCCGACGCCGTCGCCGAGAAGTTCGGCGGCGACAGCGTCCCCGAGACCCGGCGCAACGTGGAGTCGTACCTCCAGAACCTGGTGATCCGATGAGCGGCCCCCTGATCGTCCTGGTCGGCCCCATGGGAGTCGGCAAGACCACCGTCGGCGCGCTGCTCGCCGAACGCCTCGGCACCGGCTACCGGGACACCGACGCGGACATCGTCGCCGCCGGGGGCCGCGAGATCTCGGACATCTTCTTCGACGAGGGCGAGCAGCACTTCCGGGACCTGGAACGGGCCGCCGTACGGACCGCGCTCGCCGAACACCCCGGCGTCCTCGCCCTCGGCGGCGGCGCGGTCCTGGACGAGGACACCCGCGGCCTGCTCGCCGGGCTGCCCGTCGTCTATCTCTCGATGGAGGCGAACGAGGCGGTCCGGCGCACCGGCCTGGGCCTGGCCCGGCCGCTGCTCGCCATCAACCCCCGCCAGCAGTGGAAGAAGCTGATGGAGGAGCGCCGTCACCTCTACACGGAGGTCGCGCGCGCCGTCGTGCCCACCGACGAGCGGGCACCCGAAGAGGTCGCCGAAGCCGTCATCGAAGCGCTGGACCTGGGCGGGACGGCCGTCCCCGGCGCCGGCCCGTCCGCCACCCCCGGCAAGGAGAACGAGGCATGACCACCGACCAGGACCAGCAGGTCACCCGTATCCAGGTCGGCGGCAGCGCGGGCCACGACCCGTACGAGGTGCTGGTCGGCCGTCAGCTGCTGGGCGAACTGCCCGTGCTGATCGGCCCCCGGGCCAAGCGGGTCGCCGTCCTGCACCCGGAGGCGCTCGCCGAGACCGGCGAGGCCCTGCGCCAGGACCTGGCCGACCAGGGGTACGAGGCCGTCGCCATTCAGCTCCCGAACGCCGAGGAGGCCAAGACCGTCGAGGTCGCCGCCTACTGCTGGAAGGCGCTCGGTCAGACCGGCTTCACCCGCAGCGACGTCATCGTCGGCGTCGGCGGCGGCGCGACCACCGACGTCGCCGGCTTCGTCGCCGCGTCCTGGCTGCGCGGGGTGCGCTGGATCGCCGTACCGACGACCGTGCTCGGCATGGTCGACGCGGCGATCGGCGGCAAGACCGGCATCAACACCGCCGAGGGCAAGAACCTGGTGGGCGCCTTCCACCCGCCGGCCGGGGTGCTCTGCGACCTCGCCGCGCTGGACTCGCTGCCCGTGCACGACTACGTGAGCGGCATGGCCGAGATCATCAAGGCGGGCTTCATCGCCGACCCGGCCATCCTCGAACTGATCGAGTCCGACCCCGAGGGTGCCCGTACGCCCACCGGACCGCACACCGCCGAACTGATCGAACGCTCGATCCGCGTCAAGGCCGAGGTCGTCTCCAACGACCTCAAGGAGTCCGGCCGGCGAGAGATCCTCAACTACGGCCACACGCTCGCCCACGCCATCGAGAAGAACGAACGCTACAAGTGGCGGCACGGCGCGGCCGTCTCCATCGGCATGGTCTTCGCCGCCGAACTGGGCCGCCTCGCGGGCCGGCTCGACGACGCCACCGCCGACCGGCACAGCGCCGTCCTGGCCTCCGTCGGACTGCCGCTGACCTACCGCGGCGACCAGTGGCCCAAGCTCCTGGAAACCATGCGGGTCGACAAGAAGTCCCGTGGTGACCTGCTGCGTTTCATCGTCCTGGACGGTCTGGCGAAGCCGACCGTACTGGAGGGACCGGACCCCGCGGTGCTGCTCGCCGCGTACGGGGAGGTGTCCGCGTGAGCCGCCGGGTCCTGGTGCTCAACGGCCCCAACCTGGGCCGTCTCGGTTCCCGCGAACCGGACGTCTACGGCTCCGTCTCGTACGCCGGCCTTGTGGAGACCTGCCAGTCCACGGGCAAGGAACTGGGCCTCGCCGTCGATGTGCGCGAGACGAACGACGAGGGCGAACTGATCCGCTGGCTGCACGAGGCGGCCGACGGATCGATCCCCGTCGTGCTCAACCCCGGTGCCTTCACGCACTATTCGTACGGACTGCGGGACGCCGCCGCGCAGCGCACCGCGCCACTGGTCGAGGTGCACATCTCGAACCCGTACACCCGCGAGGAGTTCCGCCACACGTCGGTCGTCGCGTCGGTGGCCAGCGGCACGATCGCGGGCTTCGGCATCGGCTCCTACCGCCTGGCACTGCGGGCTGTCGCCGAGGAACTGGACGGCGGCCGGGGCATGCCGCCGAAGTAGCGGCGTCCACCCGCGAGTTGGGATGTGCGGCGGTGGGTGCGTGCGCCCGCCGGGCGGGTGCCGGGTGCGCGTGGCCGACTCCGGCAGCGTCGCGCGTGCGCGGGCCTGGCGTCGCGGGCCGGATGTGCTGCCCAAGTAGCGGCGCCCGCCTGCGGGATGGGGTGCGCGGCGGTGGGTGCCCGGCCTGCCCGGCGGGGCACCGGGCTCGTGCCGGGTGCCCGTGGCCGACTTCGACAACGTGGTGAGTGCGCGGGCCGGGCGTGCTGCGCGAGTCGCGGTCCGCCCGCAGGGCGGTGGGTGCGTGCGCCCGCCGGGCGGGTGCCGGGTGCGCGTGGCCGACTCCGGCAGCGTCGCGCGTGCGCGGACGGGGCGCTGCCTGTCGGACGCGGGCCGGGCACCGGCCTTGCCCGGAAAGCCCGTTCGGGCTCCCGGGCACTCGGAGCGGGCTTCCGGCGTTCTCCACGAGACGGCCGGGAACGGTACCGTTCACGGGCATGTCGGCCGGGCGACCGGGCGGCGACGATTCAGTGTCGGACGTACGAGACGGAGTGGCACCGGATGCAGCACGCAGTGGGGGCTCCGCTGCCGCCTCCCGAGGGTTCGCGCGGCCCGCACGGACAGGCCACGGGCGGGTGGGCGCACGGCTCCCCGCCCCACGGGCCGCCACCGGGCGCCGCCGCCCCGTACCACGGTCCTCCCGCGCCCCACGGGCACCAGCCCGTACCGGGCGCGGTGCCGTACGGGGCCCGGCCCGCCCCCGGCGGCCACGGCGACCCTCAGGGGCCGCACGGGCAGCCCGGCCACGGGCACGGCGCCCCGCCGCCCCCCGGAGCGGCGCACCCGCCGGGCGGCCTCCCGCCGACCGGACCCCCGCACCTGCCGCACGGCGCGCCGGGCGCGCCCGTGCCCCCGCAGGGACCCCCCGCGCCCCCGCCGCCGGACGTGACCGGCCATGTACGGCTCCCGCCGGGCGGCCCGGTGCCGCTGCCCGTACCGCATCCGGCCGAGGGCGGCACGGGCGCCGCCACCCTGGCCGTCCTGCTGATCGGCCCCGCCGGCGCGGGCAAGACCACCGTCGCCCGGCACTGGGCGGCCACCCGCCAGGTGCCGACCGCGCACATCAGCCTGGACGACGTACGGGAGTGGGTCTGCTCCGGCTTCGCCGACCCGCAGTCGGGGTGGAACGAGCACTCCGAGGCGCAGTACCGCCTGGCCCGCCGCACCTGCGGGTTCGCCGCCCGCAACTTCCTCGCCAACGGCATCTCCTGCATCCTCGACGACGCGGTCTTCCCGGACCGCCCGGTCGTCGGCCTCGGCGGCTGGAAGCGCCACGTCGGCCCCGGTCTGCTGCCGGTGGTGCTGCTGCCCGGACTGGAGATCGTCCTGGAGCGCAACGCGGAACGCAGCGGCAACCGCAGGCTCTCCGACGAGGAGGTCGCGGGCATCCACGGCCGGATGGCGGGCTGGTACGGCTCCGGGCTGCCGATCATCGACAACTCCAAGTACGACGTCGAGACGACCGCCCGGGTGCTGGACGACGTACTCGCCCGGTCGATCGCGAGCCCCCCGGCCTGGTGAACGCGGACGCGGGGCCGGTCGCCGGGATCGGGGCGGCGGGCCCGGGTGCCGGGCCGTGGCCGCCCCGGGGGCGTGGAGCGCCGGGTGCCGGTGCCGCAACCCGGGCGGGGCCGTGGGGCCGTGGCCGCCGGGCACCGTGGCGGGCGGTGAGCGCCGGATCGTGGGCGCCGGGTCCCGGACCGTGGCCCCGGCTGCCCGGATGCCGCGCCGCGCCCCGGTCGGACGCGTCGGCCGCGCCGAAGCGGGCCCGCCCTCATAGGCTCGATACATGTCAGAGGTGTATGCGGTCCGTCGCGGGCGGCTGCGCGACCGGTGCGCCGCCGCCGGCAGCGACGCCGCCCTGGTGTCGCTGCCCGCCAATGTCCGCTATCTCGCCGGCGGAGCCCCGGCGGGCGCCGTCCTGCTGGTCGGTTCCGACGACAGCCGGGACGTCCTGCTCTGCCCGCGCCGTCCCGCCGAGGACCCCGCCGCCGGCCGTCCCGACGACCTCCTGCGGCTGAGCGTCCTGCCCACCCCCGCCGGAGACCCGGCCGTCGCCGCCGCCGACCTCGTGGACCCGGCCGGGCTGCGCTCGCTCGCCGTCGAGGAGCACCATCTGACCGTCGCCCGGCACCGCGCCATCCGCTCGGTGGCTCCCCGGCTGCACCTCACGGACCTCGGCTGCGCCGTCGAACAGCAGCGCGCGATCAAGGACGAGGAGGAGATCTCCCATCTGCGGATCGCCGCCGAGATCTCCGACCAGGCCCTGGGCGAACTGCTCGAATCGATCCTCGTCGGCCGCACCGAGCGGCATCTCGCACTGGAACTGGAGCGCCGCCTGATCGACCACGGCGCCGACGGACCCGCCTTCCGCACCTCCGTCGCCACCGGTCCGCACGCGGGCCGCCCCGGCCACCGGCCGTCGGACCGCCGGGTCGAGGAGGGCGACTTCCTCTGCGTACGCCTCGGTGCCACCTATCGCGGTTACCGCTGCGCGATCGGCCGCACCTTCGTCATCGGGACGTCGCCCGCCGACTGGCAGATCGATCTGTACGACCTGGTGTTCGCCGCACAACGGGCAGGTCGGGAGGCCCTGACACCCGGTACCCCGTACCGCGACGTGGACCGCGCGGCCCGCCGGCCGCTGGAGTCGGCGGGGTACGCCGAGGGCCTCGCGGCCCGTACGGGGCACGGTGTGGGGCTCGAAATCGACGAGCGCCCGCAGTTGGCACCCGCCGCCATGGGTAAACTGGACGCTTGTGTGCCGGTCACCGTCGAACCGGGGGTCCACCTTCCGGGCCGGGGCGGTGTCCGGATCGATGACACGCTCGTCGTCCGCCCCGAGGCGGACGGCGGACCCGAGCTACTCACCATCACGACCAAGGAACTGCTCGCGCTCTAGTGCTCCGGCACCTCGCTCCGGCGAGTTCCCGCCGGTCACGCCGGTGGCGCGCACCCCTGGTCCCACCCAGCTTCAGTCCAGGAGATTCCGCAACCGTGGCTTCCACGAACGACCTCAAGAACGGCATGGTGCTCAAGCTCGACTCTGGCCAGCTCTGGTCCGTCGTCGAGTTCCAGCACGTCAAGCCCGGCAAGGGCCCGGCCTTTGTGCGCACCAAGCTGAAGAACGTGCTCTCCGGCAAGGTCGTCGACAAGACCTTCAACGCCGGCGTGAAGGTCGAGACGGCCAGCGTCGACCGCCGCGACATGCAGTTCTCGTACATGGACGGCGAGTACTTCGTCTTCATGGACATGGGCACCTACGACCAGATCCACGTCAGCAGGGAGGTCGTCGGCGACGCCGCGAACTTCCTCCTGGAGGGGTTCGAGGCCACGGTGGCGATGTACGAGGGCAACGCGCTGTACGTCGAGCTGTCCGCCGCCGTCGAGCTGGTCATCGAGCACACCGACCCCGGTGTGCAGGGCGACCGTTCCACCGGTGGCACCAAGCCCGCCAAGCTGGAGACCGGTTACGAGATCGGTGTCCCGCTCTTCATCACGACCGGCGAGAAGATCAAGGTCGACACGCGCAGCGGTGAGTACCTCGGCCGGGTGAACAGCTAACCGTGGCTGCTCGCAACAAGGCCCGCAAGCGCGCCTTCCAGATCCTGTTCGAGGCCGACCAGCGCGGGGCGCCCGTGCAGACGGTCCTCGCGGACTGGCTGCGGCACGCCCGGACCGACGACCGCCAGCCGCCGGTCAGCGAGTACACGATGGAACTCGTCGAGGGATACGCGGGGTACGCCGAGCGCATCGACGAACTCATCTCCACCTACTCGGTGGGCTGGACGCTCGACCGGATGCCGGTCGTCGACCGGAACATCGTGCGCCTCGCCACGTACGAACTGGTCTGGGTGGACGGAACGCCCGACGCCGTGGTGATCGACGAGGCCGTCCAACTCGCCAAGGAGTTCTCCACCGACGACTCGCCGTCGTTCGTGAACGGGCTGCTGGGCCGGTTCAAGGACCTCAAGCCGAGCCTGCTCCGCGTCGACCGGCAGGAGTGACCGGAAGCGTTTCCCCGAGCGGGAAGCCTTCCCCGGGCGGCAACCGTCCCCTCGGGCGCCGTACGGGCCGCGACCACGGCCCGTACGGCGCCCGAGGAACGACCCGGCGCGCGGCCCCGGCCCCTCCCGACGGCGGACGGCCCCCTGCGGCGGATCCCCGCGGCGACGACGGATCCCGGCGGCGCACAACCCCGCCGGTGACGGATCCTCGGCTGCGGATGCCCGCGACTGCGACGGATCCCGGCGGCGCACGACCCCCTCCGGCGAAGGATCCTCGGCGACGGAAGATGAACATTCCTCCGCTTCGAGTCTGGTGCCCCTCCGGGCCCGTGCCATAAGTTGCCGCGCATGGACCAACCGCGCCCGGAAAAGCTCGCGTTGGGAAGCGCGGGGCTGGGAGCCCGGACCCGGATCGGCTACGGACTGGGGTCGTTCGCCACCGGCACCTTCGGCACCGTGCCCGGCCTCATGCTGCTCTTCTATCTGACCGACATCCTCGGGGTGGCCGCCGGGATCGCCGGGCTGCTGGTCTTCCTGCCCAAGGCGTGGGACGTCCTGCTCAACCCGTGGATCGGCAGCCTCTCCGACCGTACGCGCCACCGCTGGGGACCCCGGCGGCCCTGGATGCTCGCCGGCGCGCTCACCATGCCGGTCTGCTTCGCCGCGATGTTCGCCGCGCCCGCCCTGGAACGCGGCTGGGCCGCCGCGTACGTGGCCGTGCTCTTCCTGCTCACCGCGACCGGCTACGCCTGCTTCCAGGTGCCGTACGTCGCGCTGCCCGCCGAACTCACCGCCGACCCCGACGAACGCGCCCGCGTCATGTCCTGGCGGGTCGCCTTCCTCGGCGCGGCGATCCTGCTGTCCGGGGCCGTCGCGCCGCTCCTCGCGGGCTCCACCGCCGACAGCCCCGGCACCCCGGGCGGCTACCGGCTCATGGGCGTCGTCGTCGGCGCACTGCTCTGCGCCGGAATGCTCGCCGCGTTCGCGGCCACCGCGCACGCCCCCGACGTGCTGCGCACCACCACGGGCGCGCCCGGCGGCCTGCTCGCCCAACTCCGCGCCGCCCGCTCCAACGAGCCGTTCCTGTGGCTGCTCGCGGCCTTCGTCGTCCAGGCGGCGGCGACGGGCCTGATGCTCGCGGGCGCGCAGTACTTCGCCACGTACATCCTCGGCCGGCCCTCCGCCACCACGGTCCTCTTCGCGTGCCTGATCATGCCGTCGCTGCTCGCGATGCCGCTGTGGCTGAGGGCCGGCCGGCGCCTCGGCAAACGGGCCGCCGCCGTCGCCGCGTCCTGCTGCTTCCTCGCCGGAGCCGTACTCGCCGCGCTGGCAAGGGAGTTGCCCGAGGAGGCGGTGTACGGGGCGGTGGCACTGGCCGGTATGGGCTACGCCGGTATGCAGATGCTGCCCATGGCCATGCTGGGGGACACCGTCGCCGCCGACGCGTACACCGGGGGCCGCCGCCGGGCCGGACTCTTCACCGGGCTCTGGACGGCGGGGGAGACGCTCGGACTCGCCGTCGGGCCTGGGCTGTTCGGGCTCGTGCTGTCGCTCGGCGGCTTCGTCCCGTCGGACGCCACGCACCGCGCCGAGCAGCCCGGTTCCGCGCTCACGGCCGTCGTCGTCGGATTCGGCGCGCTGCCCGCGCTCATGCTGCTCCTCAGCCTGCCGCTGCTCGCCCGCTACCGGCTGCCCGAGGCCCAACTGGTGCGGCTGCGCGAGGAGTCGGCGGCACGCGAGGCCGCCCGGGACGGGGACGTGGACGCAGGCCGGACCGACACATCCGCACCGACCCTGGAGCAGCCGTGAGCGGTACGCAGCAGCCCGAGCCCACCGGCACGCGGGCCACCGGGCCCCAAGGCCGTTCCGCGCGGGCCCTGTTGGCGCGGCTCGACGCCCTGCGCGCCGGTGATCTGCCGGTACGGGGCGGCCGGACCATGGCGTACGTGTACGACTCCGGACTCGACGGCGTCGAGGAACTCGCCAACGAGGCCGCCGCCCGCTTCGCCGGGGTCAACGGACTCGACATGACCGCCTTCCCCAGCGTCGTGGCCCTGGAGAACGCCGTCGTGGCGCGCGCCGCCCGCCTGCTCGGCGGCGACGGGCACACGGCCGGCACGTTCACCAGCGGCGGTACGGAGAGCTGTCTGCTGGCCGTTCTCACGGCGCGCGAGCACGCCCGGCACACGCGGGGGGTGCGCGACCCGGAACTCGTCCTGGCGGACACCGCGCACCCGGCCTTCCACAAGGCGGCGGCACTCTTCGGTCTGCGGACCGTGGTCGTGCCCGCCGACCCCGACACGTACCGGGCGCCCGCCGGGGCCATGGCCGCCGCCCTGACCGGCGACACGGCGCTGGTGGTCGTCTCCGCGCCCTCGTACGCGCACGGCGTCATCGACCCGGTGGCCGACGTCGCGGCGGCGGCGGTCCGGCGCGGGGTGCTCTGTCATGTGGACGCCTGCATCGGCGGCTGGTATCTCGGTCATCTCCGACTGGGCCGTTCGAGTGACGCGTGGCCCGAGGCGCCCCCCGTTCCCCCCGTACCTCCGTTCGATCTGTCGGTGCCGGGAGTGACATCGCTCTCGGTCGACCTGCACAAGTACGCCTACACGGCCAAGGGCGCGTCCCTGCTGCTGGCGCGGGACGCCGAGCTGCGCCGGTACGGCTGGTTCTCCCACGCCTCCTGGCCCGGTTATCCGGTGGTGAACGCCACACTCCAGGGGACCAAGTCCGCGGGGCCGCTGGCCGCCGCCTGGGCGGTCCTGGAGCACATCGGCACCGACGGCTACGCGGAACTCGCCACACGCGTCCACCGGGCGACCAGGGCCCTCTCCGAGGGCGTCGACCGGGTCGACGGGGTCCGGGCGGCGGCCCGCCCCGAGGCGTCGCTCCTCGCGCTGGCCTCCGACGACCCCCGCGTCGACGTCCTCGTGGTCGCCGACGAGATGCGGGCCGAGGGGTGGTACCTCCAGCCGCAGCCCGCGTACGGCGGCTCGCCCGCCACGCTGCACCTGACGGTGACGGCGGCGGTGGCCGACGGGACGACCGTACGGCTGCTGCTCGGCGCCCTGGAACGGGCCGTGGACGCCGCCCGCCGCCTCGGACCCGCCCACGTGGACCCGGCCCTGGCCGAGGCGGCGGCGCTGCTCGACCCGGACCTGCTGGGGCCCGAGGAGGTCGCCCTGGCCCTCGGCCTCGCGGGCATCGGCCCCGACGGCCACCTGCCGCCCCGCATGGCCCCGGTCCTCGCGGTGCTCCAGTCCCTGCCGCCCCGCCTGACCGAACGCCTGCTCCCCGAGGTCATCGGCCGCCTGTACGACACGGGCGGGGCGTGAGACGGGGCGCCGGCCCCGGAGGACGGCGTCGCGGCCTCGGCGGCCCTGGGCGGCCCCGGTGTGCGGCCGAGGGTGCCGGAGGGGCTCCTGGGCCCGGAGAGGGGCGGGTGCGCCGGCGCCCGTCGCGGCCCGCACCCGTGCCGCCCACCCGCCCGGACGCGCCGGAGGGGCGGCCCGTCGTACGCGGACCGCCCCACCGGGATGTGACGTTTCTGCTGTTCTGCGCCCCGCGAGTCAGTTCTCGTCGTGGGCCACGGCGCGGCGCGCGTCCGCGTCCAGCACACCCCAGCTGATCAGCTGTTCGGTGAGGACCGACGGCGACTGGTCGTAGATCACCGCGAGCGTGCGCAGGTCGTCCTGGCGGATCGACAGCACCTTCCCGTTGTAGTCCCCGCGCTGGGACTGGATCGTCGCCGCGTAACGCTGGAGCGGGCCCGCCTTCTCCTGCGGGACGTGGGCGAGGCGCTCCAGGTCGAGAACGAGCTTCGGCGGCGGCTCGGCGGCCCCGCCCGGCGTCGTGCCCGGCAGCAGTTCCTGCACCGGCACACCGTAGAAATCGGCCAGCTCGGCGAGGCGCTGCACGGTGACCGCGCGGTCACCGCGCTCGTACGACCCCACCACCACGGCCTTCCAACGACCCTGGGACTTCTCCTCCACGCCGTGGAGGGAGAGGCCCTGCTGGGTGCGGATGGCGCGGAGCTTGGCCCCGAGCTGCTTTGCGTATTCGCTGGACATATGGCTCCCCGGACGCTGGGACTATCTGCGGCTCCGCCGCGTGGCTGGTGACTCACTGTGATGTTACGCAGCGTGACTTGGATGCGTCAAGCCGAATGGTCGGCGACCGCTCCGCCACAAGTCCGGAAAACCCCGCCGGACCTGGTAATGTCGACGGCGCAAATCCGACGTCCTTTAAGGTCCGTCCAGTGAGGCGGAGAAGGAGGTCCGTTTCGTATGGACACGCACAGCTCTGATGCCGCCCGCCCCGTCCTGGAGGCGCCCGACATCGCGCGGGCACTGACCCGTATCGCCCACGAGATCGTCGAACGCGCCAAGGGTGCCGACGACGTCCTCCTGCTCGGCATCCCCACCCGGGGGGTCTTCCTCGCCCGGCGGCTCGCCGAGAAACTCGAAGTGATCACCGGCGGCACGATCCCGGTCGGTTCGCTCGACATCACCATGTACCGCGACGACCTGCGCATGCGGCCCGCCCGCGCGCTGGCCCGCACCGACATCCCGGCCGACGGCGTCGACGGACGGCTCGTCGTCCTCGTGGACGACGTGCTCTTCTCCGGCCGCACGATCCGCGCCGCCCTCGACGCCCTGGGCGACATCGGCAGACCCCGCGCCGTCCAGCTCGCCGTCCTCGTCGACCGGGGCCACCGCGAACTGCCCATCCGCGCCGACTACGTGGGCAGGAACCTGCCCACCTCCCTGCGCGAGACGGTCAAGGTCCTGCTCGCCGAGGAGGACGGCCGCGACACGGTGCTCCTCGGCCTCCGGCACCCCGCCCCGGCCGCCGAGCGGTAGCGCGCGCCGCCCACCCGCCGAGCCACGCCGCCCCGCACCCGGCGCCCGCGCCGCCCCGGCACGCCCCGGTGCGCCGAGCCCGCCGGGCAGCCCCCGGAACCAGGAACCACCTCCACCCAACGGAGCCCACCCGATGCTGCGCCTCACAGGGGCAAATCCCCGTACTCCCGGCCATCTTGTCTCCGCCGCCGACCTCACCCGCGACGACGCCGTACTGATCCTCGACACCGCGGAGGAGATGGCCCGGGTCGCCGACCGACCCATCAAGAAGCTGCCGACCCTGCGCGGCCGTACCGTCGTCAACCTCTTCTTCGAGGACTCGACCCGCACCCGGATCTCGTTCGAGGCAGCCGCCAAACGCCTGTCCGCCGATGTCATCAACTTCTCGGCCAAGGGCTCCTCGGTCTCCAAGGGCGAGTCGCTCAAGGACACCGCGCTGACCCTGGAGGCGATGGGCGCCGACGCCGTCGTCATCCGGCACGGCTCCTCCGGCGCCCCGTACCGGCTCGCCAACTCCGGCTGGATCGACGGCGCCGTCATCAACGCCGGGGACGGCACGCACGAGCACCCCACCCAGGCGATCCTCGACGCCTTCACCATGCGGCGCAGACTGGTCGGACCCGACACGGGCCTCGGCAGGGACCTCGAAGGGCGCCGCATCACGATCGTCGGCGACATCCTGCACAGCCGTGTCGCCCGCTCCAACGTCCTGCTGCTGCACACCCTCGGCGCCCAGGTGACCCTCGTCGCCCCGCCGACCCTGGTGCCGATCGGTGTCGAGAGCTGGCCCTGCGAGGTCTCGTACGACCTCGACCAGGTGCTGCCCAAGTCCGACGCCGTGATGATGCTCCGGGTGCAGCGCGAGCGCATGAACGCCGCGTTCTTCCCGACCGAGCGCGAGTATTCGCGCCGCTACGGCCTCGACGGCGGGCGGATGGCCCGGATGCCCGAGAACTCGATCGTCATGCACCCCGGCCCCATGAACCGCGGCATGGAGATCACCGCCGAGGTCGCCGACTCCGACCGCTGCACCGCCGTCGAGCAGGTCGCCAACGGCGTCTCCACCCGCATGGCCGTCCTGTACCTGCTGCTCGGCGGCAACGAGCCCGCCGTCACCCATTCCCGCGCGTCGTCCGCCACCGAGGAGAGCAAGTAACCATGAGCAAGACCCTGATCCGTGGCGCCAAGGTGCTCGGCGGCGAGGTACGCGACGTCCTGATCGACGGCACGGTCGTCGCCCGGGTGGACACCGGCATCGACGCGGGCGACGCCACGGTGATCGAGGCCGGGGGGCAGATCCTGCTGCCCGGCCTGGTCGACCTGCACACCCATCTGCGCGAGCCCGGCCGCGAGGACTCCGAGACCGTCCTCACCGGCACCCGGGCGGCGGCCGTCGGCGGCTTCACCGCCGTGCACGCCATGGCCAACACCTTCCCCGTCGCCGACACCGCCGGCGTGGTCGAACAGGTCTGGCGGCTCGGCCGGGAGTCCGGCCACTGCGACGTCCAGCCCGTCGGCGCCGTCACCGTCGGCCTGGAGGGCAAGCAGCTCGCCGAACTCGGCGCCATGCACGACTCGGCGGCCGGGGTGCGGGTCTTCTCCGACGACGGCAAGTGCGTGGACGACGCGGTGATCATGCGCCGCGCCCTGGAGTACGTGAAGGCGTTCGACGGCGTCATCGCCCAGCACGCCCAGGAGCCCCGGCTCACCGAGGGCGCCCAGATGAACGAGGGCGTCGTCTCCGCCGAACTCGGCCTCGGCGGCTGGCCCGCCGTCGCCGAGGAGTCGATCATCGCCCGCGACGTCCTGCTCGCCGCCCACGTCGGCTCGCGCGTCCACATCTGCCATGTCTCCACGGCCGGTTCGGTGGAGATCGTCCGCTGGGCCAAGTCCAAGGGCTGGAACGTCACCGCCGAGGTCACCCCGCACCATCTGCTCCTGACGGACGAGCTCGTACGGTCGTACGACCCCGTCTACAAGGTGAACCCGCCGCTGCGCACCGAGGCCGACGTCACGGCGCTGCGCGAGGCCCTGGCCGACGGCACGATCGACTGCGTCGCCACCGACCACGCGCCGCACCCGCACGAGGACAAGGACTGCGAGTGGGCGGCGGCGGCCATGGGCATGGTCGGCCTGGAGACCGCGCTCTCCGTCGTCCAGCAGACGATGGTCGACACCGGTCTCCTCGACTGGGCGGGCGTCGCCGACCGGATGTCCGTACGTCCCGCGCGCATCGGCCGGCTCACCGGGCACGGCCGCCCCGTCTCGGCAGGTGAGCCCGCCAACCTCACGCTCGTCGATCCCGCCTACCGTGGTGTGGTGGACCCCGCGGGCTTCGCCTCCCGCAGCCGCAACACCCCCTACGAGGGCCGTGAGCTGCCGGGACGCGTCACCCACACCTTCCTGCGGGGCCGGGCAACGGTCGTCGACGGGAAACTCGCGTGAGCGCACTACTGATCAATCTGGCCGCCGAGCGGAAGTCGGCGGAGGTGACCGACTGGGCCGCCCGTATCGGCTGGGTCGTGGGACTGCTGCTGTTCGTCGCCTTCGTCTACTGGCTGATGCGGCAGGGCTGGAAGTGGCGCGGCAGCCTCCAGTCCGACCTCCCGGAGCTGCCCCAGGCTCCCGAGCCCGGCGCGGCCGGGGACGTACGCCTGCGGCTGACCGGCCGGTACCACGGCTCCACGACCGCCGGGCAGTGGCTCGACCGGATCGTGGCCCACGGCCTCGGCGTCCGCAGCCGGGTGGAGCTCACCCTCACCGACGCGGGCGTGAGCGTCGTACGGCCCGGCGCCGGCGACTTCTTCGTCCCGGCCGACCGGCTGCGCGCCGCCCGCCTCGACAAGGGCATCGCCGGCAAGGTCCTCACCGAGGGCGGCCTGCTGGTCCTCACCTGGCAGCACGGCGACCGGCTGCTCGACTCCGGCTTCCGCTCCGACCGCGCGGCGGAGCACACCGACTGGGTCGAGGCGGTCAACCTCATGAACCAGGCCGGCACGGCGAGGATCGCCCCGGCACCCGCCCAGGACACCCCGGCGGCCACCGGCGGCACCCCCGCCGCCGGCCACCACGCACCGACCACGACGGAAGGCACCGCACGATGACCCTCTCCACCCGGGGAGCCGCCCCGGCTCCCGCCGTACTCGTCCTGGAGGACGGCCGCAGCTTCCGCGGCCGTGCCTACGGGGCCGTGGGGGAGACCTTCGGCGAGGCGGTGTTCTCCACCGGCATGACCGGCTACCAGGAAACCCTCACCGACCCCTCGTACCACCGCCAGGTCGTCGTCATGACGGCCCCGCACATCGGCAACACCGGCGTCAACGACGAGGACGACGAGTCCGGCCGTATCTGGGTCGCCGGCTACGTCGTACGCGACCCCGCCCGCGTCCCGTCCAACTGGCGCTCCCGCCGCTCCCTGGACGACGAACTCGTCCGCCAGGGCATCGTCGGCATCAGCGGCGTCGACACCCGCGCCCTCACCCGCCATCTGCGCGAACGCGGCGCCATGCGGGCCGGCATCTTCTCCGGCGACGCCCTGCCCGGCGGCCCGTTCACCGACGACGCGGCCCTGACCGCGCGCGTGAGGGAGGCGCCGCAGATGAAGGGTGCCGACCTGTCCGCGGAGGTCGCCACCACCGAGCCGTACGTCGTCCCGGCCGTCGGCACCAAGCGGTTCACCGTCGCCGCCCTCGACCTCGGCATCAAGGGCATGACCCCGCGCCGCATGGCCGAACGCGGCATAGAGGTGCATGTCCTGCCCGCCACCGCCACCGTCGAGGACGTGTACGCGGTCGCGCCCGACGGCGTGTTCCTCTCCAACGGCCCCGGCGACCCCGCCACCGCCGACCTCACCGTGGTCAAGGCCGTGCTGGAACGCGGCACCCCGCTGTTCGGCATCTGCTTCGGCAACCAGCTCCTCGGCCGCGCGCTGGGGTTCGGGACGTACAAACTCACCTACGGACACCGCGGGATCAACCAGCCGGTGCAGGATCGTTCCACCGGCAAGGTCGAGATCACCGCGCACAACCACGGCTTCGCCGTCGACGCCCCCCTCGACCGCGTCTCCGACACCCCCTACGGCCGCGCCGAGGTCACCCACGTCTGTCTCAACGACGACGTGGTCGAGGGACTCCGGCTGCTCGACCGCCCGGCCTTCAGCGTCCAGTACCACCCCGAGGCGGCCGCCGGCCCGCACGACGCCGCCTACCTGTTCGACCGCTTCACCTCTTTGATGAACACCGTCCTGATGGAGGGACAGCGTGCCTAAGCGCTCCGATATCCGGTCCGTCCTGGTCATCGGCTCGGGTCCGATCGTCATCGGCCAGGCCGCCGAGTTCGACTACTCCGGCACCCAGGCGTGCCGCGTCCTCAAGGCCGAGGGCCTGCGCGTCGTCCTCGTCAACTCCAACCCGGCCACGATCATGACCGACCCGGAGATCGCCGACGCCACCTACGTCGAGCCGATCACCCCCGAGTTCGTCGAGAAGATCATCGCCAAGGAGCGCCCCGACACGCTGCTCCCCACCCTCGGCGGCCAGACCGCGCTCAACACCGCGATCTCCCTGCACGAGAACGGCGTCCTGGAGAAGTACGGCGTCGAACTGATCGGCGCCAACGTCGAGGCCATCAACAAGGGCGAGGACCGCGAACTCTTCAAGGGCGTCGTCGAGGCCGTCAACGCCCGGATCGGGCACGGCGAGTCCGCCCGCTCCGTCATCTGCCACTCGATGGACGACGTCCTGGCCGGAGTGACGGAACTCGGCGGCTACCCCGTCGTCGTCCGCCCCTCCTTCACCATGGGCGGCGCCGGCTCCGGCTTCGCCCACGACGAGGACGAACTGCGCCGGATCGCCGGGCAGGGCCTGATGCTCTCGCCGACCACCGAGGTGCTCCTGGAGGAGTCCATCCTCGGCTGGAAGGAGTACGAACTGGAGCTGATGCGCGACCGGAACGACAACGTCGTGGTCGTCTGCTCCATCGAGAACTTCGACCCCATGGGCGTGCACACCGGCGACTCCATCACCGTCGCGCCCGCCATGACCCTCACCGACCGCGAGTACCAGCGGCTGCGCGACATCGGCATCGCGATCATCCGCGAGGTCGGCGTCGACACCGGCGGCTGCAACATCCAGTTCGCCGTCGACCCGGACGACGGCCGGATCATCGTCATCGAGATGAACCCCCGCGTCTCGCGCTCCTCCGCGCTCGCCTCCAAGGCCACCGGCTTCCCCATCGCCAAGATCGCCGCCCGTCTCGCCGTCGGCTACACGCTGGACGAGATCCCCAACGACATCACCGAGAAGACCCCGGCGTCGTTCGAACCGACCCTCGACTACGTCGTGGTGAAGGTCCCCCGCTTCGCCTTCGAGAAGTTCCCCGCCGCCGACGCCACCCTCACCACCACCATGAAGTCGGTCGGCGAGGCCATGGCCATCGGCCGCAACTTCACCGAGGCCCTCCAGAAGGCGCTGCGCTCCCTTGAGAAGAAGGGCAGCCAGTTCGACTTCGGCGGCCACCCCGACGACCTCGGTACCAAGGCCGCGCTGCTGGAGCTGGCGAAGGTCCCCACCGACGGCCGGATCAACACCGTCATGGCCGCGATCCGCGCCGGAGCCACCCAGGAGGAGGTCTTCGACGCCACCAGGATCGACCCGTGGTTCGTGGACCAGCTCTTCCTGATCAAGGAGTACGCGGACGAACTGGCCGCCGCCGACCGGCTCAACCCCGTCCTGCTCGCCGACGCCAAGCGCCACGGCTTCTCCGACGCCCAGATCGCCGGGATCCGGGGACTGCGCGAGGACGTCGTCCGCGAGGTCCGGCACGCGCTCGGCGTACGCCCCGTCTACAAGACGGTCGACACCTGCGCCGCCGAGTTCGCGGCGAAAACGCCGTACTTCTACTCCTCCTACGACGAGGAGAGCGAGGTCGCGCCCCGCGAGAAGCCCGCCGTGATCATCCTCGGCTCCGGGCCCAACCGCATCGGGCAGGGCATCGAGTTCGACTACTCCTGCGTGCACGCCTCCTTCGCGCTCAGCGACGCCGGCTACGAGACCGTGATGGTCAACTGCAACCCGGAGACCGTCTCCACCGACTACGACACCTCCGACCGGCTCTACTTCGAGCCGCTCACCCTGGAGGACGTCCTGGAGATCGTCCACGCGGAGACCCTGGCCGGACCCGTCGCGGGCGTCGTCGTCCAGCTCGGCGGCCAGACACCGCTCGGCCTCGCCCAAGCCCTCAAGGACAACGGCGTCCCCGTCGTCGGCACCCCCCCGGAGGCCATCCACGCCGCCGAGGACCGGGGCGCCTTCGGCCGGGTCCTCGCCGAGGCCGGACTGCCCGCGCCCAAGCACGGCACGGCCACCACCTTCGGCGAGGCCAAGGCCATCGCCGACGAGATCGGCTACCCGGTGCTGGTACGCCCCTCGTACGTCCTCGGCGGACGCGGCATGGAGATCGTGTACGACGAGACCCGGCTCTCCACCTACATCGCCGAGTCCACCGAGATCAGCCCCACCCGTCCCGTCCTGGTCGACCGCTTCCTGGACGACGCCATCGAGATCGACGTCGACGCCCTCTACGACGGCACCGAGCTCTACCTCGGCGGCGTCATGGAACACATCGAGGAGGCCGGCATCCACTCCGGCGACTCGGCGTGCGCCCTGCCCCCGATCACCCTCGGCGGCTTCGACATCAAACGGCTGCGCGCCTCCACCGAGGCCATCGCGCGCGGCGTCGGGGTACGCGGCCTGATCAACATCCAGTTCGCGCTGGCCGGGGACATCCTGTACGTCCTGGAGGCCAACCCGCGCGCCTCGCGCACCGTGCCCTTCACCTCCAAGGCCACCGCCGTACCGCTGGCCAAGGCCGCCGCCCGGATCTCCCTGGGCGCCACCATCGCCACCCTCCGTACGGAGGGCCTGCTGCCCGCCCACGGAGACGGCGGCACCCTCCCCATGGACGCCCCGATCTCCGTCAAGGAGGCCGTCATGCCGTGGTCGCGCTTCCGCGACATCCACGGACGCGGCGTCGACACCGTCCTCGGCCCGGAGATGCGCTCCACCGGCGAGGTCATGGGCATCGACTCCGTCTTCGGCACCGCGTACGCCAAGTCCCAGGCGGCGGCGTACGGCCCGCTGCCCACCAAGGGCCGCGCCTTCATCTCCGTCGCCAACCGCGACAAGCGCTCCATGATCTTCCCCGCCCGGGAACTGGTCGCGCACGGCTTCGAGCTGCTCGCCACCTCCGGCACCGCCGAGGTCCTGCGGCGCAACGGCATCAACGCCACCGTCGTACGCAAGCAGTTCGAGGGCACCGGCCCGAACGGCGAACGGACCATCGTCCAGCTCATCCACGACGGCGAGGTCGACCTCATCGTCAACACCCCGTACGGCACCGGCGGCCGGCTCGACGGCTACGAGATCCGCACCGCCGCCGTCGCGCGCGGTGTCCCCTGCCTCACCACCGTGCAGGCACTCGCCGCGACCGTCCAGGGCATCGACGCCCTCAACCACGGCGGCGTCGGCGTCCGTTCGCTCCAGGAACACGCCCAGCACCTCATCGCCGCCCGCGAGGACGACACTTCCGACGCCGTCTCCTAAAGAGGAGCCCACCCCATGTACCGCCTCTTCTTCCGGCTCCTCTTCCGGCGCATGGACCCGGAACAGGCCCACCACCTGGCCTTCCGCTGGATCCAGTTCGTCGTGGGCGTCCCGGTGCTGCGGACCTTCGTCGCGGCGGCGCTCGCGCCCCGTCACGAGGAACTGCGCACCGAGGCCCTGGGCCTGCGGATGCACGGCCCCTTCGGCCTCGCCGCCGGCTTCGACAAGAACGCGCGGGCCGTCGACGGCCTGGCGATGCTCGGCTTCGACCACGTCGAGATCGGCACCGTCACCGGACAGCCGCAGCCGGGCAACCCCCGGCAGCGGCTGTTCCGGCTGCCCGCCGACCGGGCACTGATCAACCGCATGGGCTTCAACAACGACGGATCGGCCACCGTCGCCCTGCGCCTGGCCACCCGCCGGGAGGTCTTCCGTACGACGGTCGGCGTCAACATCGGCAGGACCAAGGCCGTGGCGGACGACGCGGCCATCGCCGACTACGTCATCTCCACCGAACGCCTGGCCGCCCACGCGGACTACCTCGTCGTCAACGTCTCCTCCCCGAACACCCCCGGACTGCGCGACCTCCAGGCCGTCGACCAGCTCCGCCCGCTGCTGACCGCCGTCCGCGCGGCGGCCGACCGCGTCGTCACCGGGCGCCGGGTCCCGCTGCTGGTCAAGATCGCCCCCGACCTCGCGGACGACGACATCGACGCCGTCGCCGACCTCGCCGTCGAACTCGGCCTGGACGGCATCATCGCCACCAACACCACCGTCACGCGCCACGGACAGGGCCTCAGGACGGCCCCCTCCCGCCTCGCCGAGACCGGCGGCCTCTCCGGGGCGCCCCTCAAGGAACGCTCCCTGGAGGTCCTCAGGCGCCTGTACGCGCGCGTGGGCGACCGGATCACCCTGGTCGGCGTCGGCGGCGTCGAGAACGCCGAGGACGCCTGGCAGCGCATCCTGGCCGGCGCCACCCTCGTCCAGGGCTACACAGCCTTCGTCTACCAGGGCCCGTTCTGGAGCCGCGCCGTCCACAAGGGCCTCGCCGCCCGGCTGGCCACCAGCGAGTACGCCACCCTCGCCGACGCCGTCGGCGCCGACACCAGGAAGGCGCTCAGGTGACCGCACCCACGCCCGCACCCACGCCGGCCGCCGGGACGGAGCCCTTCGGGGCGCGCCTGCGCCACGCCATGGACACCCGGGGGCCGCTCTGCGTCGGCATCGACCCCCACGCGACGCTCCTGCGCGACTGGGGCCTCGGCGACGACATCAAGGGCCTGACGGCCTTCACCCGTACGGTCGTCGAGGCACTGGCCGACCGCGTCGCCGTACTCAAACCGCAGTCCGCCTTCTACGAACGCTTCGGCTCGCGCGGCGTCGCCGTCCTGGAGCGGGCCGTCGCCGATGCGCGGGCCGCCGGCGCGCTCGTCCTCATGGACGCCAAGCGCGGCGACATCGGCTCCACCATGGCCGCGTACGCCGCCACCTACCTCGACCCGGACAGCCCGCTCTTCTCGGACGCCCTCACCGTCTCGCCGTACCTCGGCTTCGGCTCGCTGCGCCCCGCGCTGGACGCGGCGCGCGCCGCCGGCTCGGGTCTCTTCGTCCTCGCGCTCACCTCCAACCCGGAGGGCGCCGAGGTCCAGCGGGCGACCGCCGGGGACGGGCGCACGGTCGCCCAGGCGGTGCTCGACCACGTGGCGCGCGAGAACGCCGGGGCGGTGCCGCTCGGTTCGGTCGGCGCCGTCGTCGGGGCGACCCTCGGCGAGACCGGGGCGGACCTCGCGATCAACGGTCCGCTCCTCGCCCCCGGCATCGGGGCACAGGGCGCGACCCCCGCGGATCTTCCCCGGGTGTTCGGCGCGTCCGCCGGCGACGTGGTGCCGAGCGTCAGCCGCGGGGTGCTCCGGCAGGGCCCGGACGTGTCGGCCCTGCGTGCGGCGGCCGAACGGTTCGCCGACGAGGTCCGAACGGCGATCGACGGCGCGGACAGGGCGCGTTGAGGTGCGGACGGAGAGCGCTCCGGGACGCTTTCGCAAAGAAAAGCGGGTTGTTTTGCCGGGAATGTCCCGGTCGAGCGATGCTGACCAGGACTTTTCGGCTGTTCTCGCTGACGAGAGCGGTCTTCACCGCTAGTCTCCGTCGAGGGCCAACGCGCGGAACCTTCGCTCGTTGAAAGCCCTGGTGTGGGGCGACCCAGTTCCGCACCGGTCCGTATCCGACAGTTCGACATCCGAGGTGACGTAGGCGTGGCTCTTCCGCCCCTTACCCCTGAACAGCGCGCAGCCGCGCTCGAAAAGGCCGCCGCGGCTCGCCGGGAGCGGGCCGAGGTCAAGAATCGACTCAAGCACTCCGGCGCTTCCCTCCACGAGGTCATCAAGTCGGGACAGGAGAACGACGTCATCGGAAAGATGAAGGTCTCCGCCCTCCTTGAATCCCTGCCGGGCGTGGGCAAGGTCCGCGCCAAGCAGATCATGGAGCGACTGGGCATCTCCGAGAGCCGCCGTGTGCGGGGTCTCGGTTCCAACCAGATCGCGTCGCTGGAACGCGAGTTCGGCAGCGGTCCCGCCTGACGTTCCCGCGCACTGCCGGGAACCTGGATAATCGCTCCATGGCACCAGAGGTTCGTCCGCGGCTGACCGTGCTCTCCGGCCCCTCGGGGGTCGGCAAGAGCACGGTCGTCGCGCATATGCGCAAGGTCCACCCCGAGGTATGGCTCTCGGTGTCGGCCACCACGAGAAAACCCCGTCCCGGTGAACGCCACGGCGTCCAGTACTTCTTCGTCGGCGACGACGAGTTCGACAAGCTGGTCGCCAACGGCGAACTGCTGGAATGGGCCGAGTTCGCGGGCAACCGCTACGGCACGCCGCGTCGCGCGGTGCTCGAACGCCTGGAGGCGGGCGAGCCCGTACTCCTGGAGATCGATCTCCAGGGCGCCCGGCAGGTCAAGGACTCGATGCCGGACTCGCAGCTGGTCTTCCTGGCTCCGCCGAGCTGGGAGGAGCTGGTCCGCCGGCTGACCGGCCGGGGCACCGAGTCACCCGAGGTCATCGAGCGCCGGCTGGTGGCCGCGAAGATCGAACTGGCCGCCGAGTCGGAGTTCGACATCCGACTGGTGAACACCTCAGTCGAGGACGTGGCGCGCGAGCTGCTAGCCTTGATGGCGGTTGGCTGACCTCTGTCTGCCTGCTCGCGGCCGCGGTGGCGACCGGTTCATTCGGTCGGTCGGTTCCTTCGGTCGGTTCGCTCGATCGGTTCGTCCGACGGTCCGCGGCATTTCCTGTATTTCCCTGATTTATCTTCGGAAGGCAAGAGAGTGTCCTCTTCCATTTCCACGCCCGAGGGCATCATCAACCCGCCGATCGACGAGCTGCTCGAGGCCACGGACTCGAAGTACAGCCTCGTGATCTACGCGGCCAAGCGCGCGCGTCAGATCAACGCGTACTACTCGCAGCTCGGCGAGGGCCTGCTCGAGTACGTGGGGCCCCTGGTGGACACGCACGTCCACGAGAAGCCGCTCTCGATCGCCCTGCGTGAGATCAACGCGGGTCTGCTGACGTCCGAGGCCATCGACGGCCCGGCGCAGTAAACGGCGACCGTTTCTTTCACCACGGGCCCGGCAGCGCGACTGCCGGGCCCGTGGTGTGTCATAGGCGATGTGCCGCGGTGACGGCGCAGCCATCCGAACGCGGGGAGACGCGGTGGACCAGGACACGGTGGGCCAGGACTCGGTGGACCGGGCGGGGCGGCCGAGGGTCGTTCTCGGGGTGAGCGGCGGCATCGCCGCGTACAAGGCGTGCGAGCTGCTGCGCCGGCTCACCGAGTCGGGCCACGATGTACGGGTCGTACCGACCGCCGCCGCCCTGCACTTCGTCGGCGCGGCCACCTGGGCGGCGCTTTCCGGCCATCCCGTGAGCACGGAAGTGTGGGCGGACGTCCACGAGGTGCCGCACGTGCGCATCGGCCAGTCGGCCGACCTCGTGGTGGTCGCCCCCGCCACCGCCGACCTGCTGGCCAAGGCCGCCCAGGGCATGGCGGACGACCTGCTCACCAACACCCTGCTCACCGCGCGCTGCCCGGTGGTGTTCGCCCCGGCCATGCACACCGAGATGTGGGAGCACCCCGCCACCCGGGCGAACGTGGCGACCCTGCGGGAGCGCGGCGCGGTCGTCGTCGAGCCCGCCGTCGGCCGTCTCACCGGCGCCGACACCGGCAAGGGACGGCTGCCCGACCCCGAGGCGATCTTCGAACTCTGCCGCCGGGTGCTGGCCCGCGGTACCGCCGTCCCCGATCTGGCCGGCCGCCATGTCGTCGTCTCCGCGGGCGGTACGCGCGAGCCGCTGGACCCCGTGCGCTTCCTCGGCAACCGCTCCTCCGGCAAGCAGGGATACGCCCTGGCCCGTACGGCGGCGGCCCGCGGCGCCCGCGTCACGCTCGTCGAGGCCAACACCGGACTGCCCGACCCGGCCGGCGTCGACGTGGTGCGTGTCGGCACCGCCGTACAGCTGCGCGAGGCCGTCCTGAAGGCCGCCGCCGACGCCGACGCCGTGGTCATGGCCGCCGCCGTGGCCGATTTCCGCCCCGCCGACTACGCCACGGGCAAGATCAAGAAGAAGGACGGCGAGGAGCCCGCGCCGGTCGCGCTCGTCCGCAACCCCGACATCCTCGCCGAGCTCGGCGCGGCCCGGCCCCGGCCCGGACAGGTGGTCGTCGGCTTCGCCGCCGAGACCGACGACGTGCTCGCCAACGGCCGGGCCAAGCTCCGCCGCAAGGGGTGCGACCTGCTGGTCGTCAACGAGGTGGGGGAGCGCAAGACCTTCGGCGCCGAGGAGAACGAGGCGGTGATCCTCGCCGCGGACGGCGGCGAGACCCCGGTGCCGTTCGGTCCCAAGGAGGCGCTCGCCGACACCGTCTGGGACCTCGTCGTGCCCGCTCTCGGTTCCGACTAGACGAACGGCACGTTAATTCTTCGTTCACTCTCCCGGGCGGCGAATTACGGCTCAAACTGGCTGTTCCCGGTCGGGATCGGCGATGATCGTCGTATCGCAGGACGGAGCGGCACCCCCGACTCGGCCCGCTCTGTCCGAGACATCCGCTCCCCCGGCGCCGTGTGACGGATAAACTGGCCGAGGACCGGATACGGGGCGCAGCTCCCCGGGCCGCTCCGCCAAAGAAATAGCCAGCAGCCGCTGCAACCCCAGGGAGCGATGTGTCGCGCCGTCTGTTCACTTCGGAGTCTGTGACCGAAGGTCACCCTGACAAGATCGCTGACCAGATCAGCGACACCATTCTCGACGCACTCCTGAGGGAGGACCCCACTTCGCGGGTGGCCGTCGAGACCCTGATCACCACCGGCCTCGTCCATGTCGCCGGCGAGGTGACCACGAAGGCGTACGCCCCCATCGCGAAGCTCGTCCGCGACAAGGTGCTGGAGATCGGCTACGACTCCTCCAAGAAGGGCTTCGACGGCGCCTCCTGCGGCGTGTCGGTGTCCATCGGAGCCCAGTCCCCGGACATCGCCCAGGGCGTCGACACCGCCTACGAGACCCGTGTCGACGGCGAGGACGACGAGCTCGACAAGCAGGGCGCCGGAGACCAGGGCCTGATGTTCGGCTACGCGTGCGACGAGACGCCCGAGCTGATGCCGCTTCCGATCCACCTCGCGCACCGGCTCTCGTTCCGGCTGTCCGAGGTCCGCAAGAACGGGACCATCCCCTACCTGCGCCCGGACGGCAAGACGCAGGTCACCATCGAGTACGACGGCGACAAGGCCGTCCGTCTCGACACGGTCGTCGTCTCCTCGCAGCACGCGTCGGACATCGACCTGGACTCGCTCCTGGCGCCCGACATCCGCGAGTTCGTCGTGGAGCACGTGATCAAGCAGCTCCTCGAGGACGGCATCAAGCTCGACACCGAGGGCTACCGGCTGCTGGTCAACCCCACCGGCCGGTTCGAGATCGGCGGCCCCATGGGTGACGCGGGACTGACCGGCCGCAAGATCATCATCGACACGTACGGCGGCATGGCCCGCCACGGCGGCGGTGCCTTCTCCGGCAAGGACCCGTCCAAGGTGGACCGTTCGGCCGCGTACGCGATGCGCTGGGTCGCGAAGAACGTGGTGGCCGCCGGACTCGCCTCGCGCTGCGAGGTCCAGGTGGCGTACGCCATCGGCAAGGCCGAGCCGGTCGGCCTGTTCGTGGAGACCTTCGGCACGGCCTCGGTCGACATCGAGAAGATCGAACAGGCCATCTCCACGGTCTTCGACCTCCGTCCGGCCGCGATCATCCGTGACCTGGACCTGCTCCGTCCGATCTACGCCCAGACGGCGGCCTACGGCCACTTCGGCCGCGAGGAGCCCGACTTCACCTGGGAGCGCACGGACCGGGTGGACGCGCTGCGCGCGGCGGCCGGTCTGTAGGACCCGACCCGTACGGAACGGGCCCCGGACACCCCTGGTGTCCGGGGCCCGCCGTCGTCACGGGCGCGGTTCGGCGACGGGGCCGCGTTGTCGGTGGGGTCTGGTAAGTATGGGGCTGTGAGCAGCGACGACGAGCAGCCGGAGGAGTCCGCCGGGGACGGCGGGCCGGAGCAGCTCGCGCTCATCCGGGAGACCGTGCGGGCCGCCCGGGTGCCGAGGGCCAAGCCGCGCACCTGGCGGGGGGCACCCCTGGCGGGGGAGCTGCCCGTGGCGCGGGTGGTGGTCAACAAGGGCGTGCTCCATCTCGACCAGTTCTTCGACTACGCGGTGCCCGAGGAGCTCGACGAGGCCGCGCAGCCGGGCGTGCGGGTGCGGGTGCGGTTCGGCGCCGGGGCCCATCAGGTGCGGGGCGGGCGCCGGGAGGGCGGCCGGCTGATCGACGGGTTCGTGGTCGAGCGGCGGGCCGAGTCCGACTACTCGGGGCCGCTGGCCGCGCTGGCCGGAGTCGTCTCCCCGGAGCCGGTGCTCGGCCCCGAGCTGCTGGGCCTCGCGCGGGCCGTCGCCGACCGGTACGCGGGCAGCCTCGCCGACGTCCTCCAACTGGCGGTGCCGCCGAGGAACGCGCGCGCGGAGGCCCGGCCGTCACCCGAGCCGCCGCCCGCGCCGGACCGGCCGGAGCCGGGCACCTGGGAGCGGTACGCGAAGGGCCCCGCCTTCCTCGACGCGCTCGCCGACGGCGGTGCCCCGCGCGCGGTGTGGACCGCGCTGCCCGGCCCGCACTGGGCCGGCGAACTGGCGCGGGCCGTCGCCGCCACCCTCGCCTCCGGGCGCGGAGCGCTCGTCGTCGTCCCCGACGGACGGGTGGCGGCCCGCCTCGACACCGCGCTCACGGACCTCCTCGGCGAGGGCCACCACGCCCTGCTCACCGCCGAGGCGGGCCCCCAGAAGCGGTACGGCCAGTGGCTCGCCGTCCGGCGCGGCGCGGTGCGGGCCGTCGTGGGGACCCGCGCGGCCATGTTCGCCCCCGTACGCGACCTCGGGCTCGTCGCCATCTGGGACGACGGCGACTCCAGCCACAGCGAGCAGCACGCACCCCAGCCGCACGCCCGCGAGGTGCTGCTCCTGCGCGCCGCGCACGACCGGTGCGCCTTCCTGCTCGGCGGCACCGCGTGCACCGTGGAGGCGGCCCAACTGGTCGAGACGGGCTGGGCGTTGCCCATGACCGCCGACCGCGAACGGTTCCGCGCCGCAGCGCCCCTCGTACGGACGGTCGGCGACGGCGAGCTGGCGCGCGACGCCGCCGCCCGGACGGCCCGGCTGCCGAGCCTGGCCTGGCAGGCCGTCCGGGAAGGACTGACGAGCGGCCCGGTCCTCGTCCAGGTCCCCCGGCGGGGCTACGCGCCCCGGCTCGCCTGCGCACACTGCCGGGAGCCCGCCCGGTGCCGCCAGTGCGCCGGGCCCCTGGAGGTGGCCGGGCAGGGGGAACCGCACTGCGGCTGGTGCGGGCGCCCCGAACCCGCCTGGCACTGCGCCGAGTGCGGCGGTACGCGGCTGCGCGCCAGTGTCGTCGGGGCCCGGCGTACGGCCGAGGAGCTGGGCCGGGCCTTCCCGGCGGTCCCGGTGCGCACGTCGGGCCGCGACCACATCCTCGACACCGTGCCCGCCCGGCCCGCGCTGGTGGTGAGCACCCCCGGCGCCGAGCCGGTCGCCGACGGCGGGTACGCGGCGGCGCTGCTCCTCGACGGCTGGGCCATGCTGGGCCGGTCGGACCTGCGGGCGGGGGAGGAGGCGCTGCGCCGCTGGCTGCACGCCGCCTCGCTGGTCCGGGGCCAGGAGGACGGCGGCACGGTCGTGGTGGTGGCGGAGCCGACACTGCGGCCGGTACAGGCACTCGTCCGGTGGGACCCGGTGGGCCACGCGCAGCGCGAGCTGGCCGAGCGGGCGGAGCTGGGCTTTCCGCCGGTCTCCCGGATGGCGTCGGTGACCGGCCGCCCCGAGGCGGTGGCCGCACTGCTGGCCGCCGCCGAACTGCCGCCCGAAGCCGAGGTGCTGGGCCCCGTACCCCTCCCGCTCACCGACCCGGCCCGCCCCCGCAGGACCGGCGACCCGCCACCCGGCGAGTTCTGGGAACGCGCGCTGCTGCGCGTGCCACCGGGCAGCGGAGCCGCACTGGCGGCGGCCCTGAAGGCGGCCCAGGCCCGCCGCCTGGCCCGGGGCACCGGCGACCCGGTCCGCATCCGCATCGACCCGCCGGACATCGGGTGACGGGGGATGTGCTGGTGCTGGGGGCACCGGACAGGGCCGGGGCACCGGCGGGCTGAGCGCGGCGCCCGGTCGTACCGTCGCACCGTGACCCCGTCCCCGGCGCACCGTCGCCGACCCCGCCGGACAGGCCCCGCGCACGGGCCCGCCCTGCGTTCCGCCCGGCGGCACCACATGGCGGCTCCGCCCGGCAGGCCCGTGTCCGACGTCAGCCGTTGCGTGGGCCCGGGAACGCTCCCGGGCGGGCCTCCTCGCGGAGTGGTTGTGCCGACGCCGCCGGCTGCGGCGGCATCGACCGGGCCGCGGGCACGGCCGGGACGGCGCCCGGTGCCGGGGCCGCCGGGCGGGGCGGCGTACTCTCCGGGGCGCGGTCGTTCTCGGTACCGGCCGCCGCCTGCTGGGCGGCGCGCCTCGTACCGTAACGGCGGTGCACCGCCTGCTTGGTGACACCGAGCGCCGAGCCGACCGCGTCCCACGAGAACCCCAGCGAGCGGTCGAAGTCCACCGCCGCGGTCACCAGGCTCTCGACGCTGTCCCGCAGCTCCTGCGCGAGACGCACGGTCGGTGCCGGTGCCCGGCCGTAGACGACGAAGCCCGTGGAGGGGCCCGCACGGCGTGGACGGTAGACGTTGCCCAACTGGGCGGTGAGCGTACGCAACGCGTCCACCTGCCGGCGGACCCGCTCGATGTCCCGCACCAACAGGTGCAGATGTGCCCGGGCTTGTGCGTCGTGGGTTGCGTGGTCGGCCATGAACAAGCCTCTCGAACCGGCGTGGAAACGGATCGGGCCGCACCGGGCGACCCGTTGGTGGTCAATCTCCTTTGACAACGCGCCACCCGCCGTTGTGGTCACGCTGCGGGGGCGTAAGCGCATACGCGCGGTGCGCGCGGGCTCCCGTACGCCCCCCGCCGCCGCACTCCGTCCCGGCCACCGGCGGCCCGGGAAGTCCCGCCCGGTGCCCGCCCCACGGGCGGACGACGACGCCTCTCCCGCACGCCATAGACTGACAGGCCGTCCGTCACCGACCACGCCGGTACCCGCCGCACACCCGGCCCCGACGGACCGCACGCCGCACGAGAGAGCGAGGAAGTCCCGCAGTGAAGCTCGTCTTCGCAGGCACCCCCGAGGTCGCCGTACCCGCCCTGGACGCACTGATCGCCTCCGACCGGCACGAGGTCGCCGCCGTGGTCACCCGCCCCGACGCCCCGGCCGGCCGGGGCCGCCGGCTGGTCGCCAGCCCCGTCGCCCAGCGCGCCGAGGAGGCGGGCATCGAGATCCTGCGTCCCGCCCGGCCCCGCGACGAGGACTTCCTGACCCGGCTGCGGGAGATCGCCCCCGACTGCTGCCCCGTGGTCGCCTACGGGGCGCTGCTGCCGCGTGTCGCCCTCGGCGTCCCCGCCCACGGCTGGGTCAATCTGCACTTCTCCCTGCTGCCCGCCTGGCGCGGCGCCGCCCCCGTGCAGCACGCCGTCCTGGCCGGTGACGGGACGACCGGCGCCGCCACCTTCCTCATCGAGGAAGGACTGGACTCCGGTCCGGTCTACGGCGTGATCACCGAGGACGTACGGCCCACCGACACCAGCGGCGACCTGCTGACCCGTCTCGCCTTCGCCGGCGCCGGGCTGCTCACCGCCACCATGGACGGCATCGAGGACGGCACCCTCAAGGCCGTACCGCAGCCCGCCGAGGGCATCACGCTCGCCCCCAAGCTCACCGTGGACGACGCCCGCGTCGACTGGGCCGCGCCCGCGCTGCGCGTCGACCGCGTCGTTCGGGGCTGCACCCCCGCCCCCGGTGCCTGGACCGCCTTCCGCGGCGAACGCCTCAAACTGATCCAGGTCACGCCGGTGACCGACCGCACCGACCTGGCACCCGGGGAGCTGGCCGTCGGCAAGAACTCGGTGCACGCGGGCACCGGCTCGTACGCCGTCGAGCTGCTCTGGGTCCAGCCGCAGGGCAAGAAGCCGATGCGCGCCGCCGACTGGGCACGCGGGGTGCGGATCACCCCCGGCGAACGGCTCGGCGCGGCAGGCGGGGCGGCGGACGTAGGCTGACAGGGCGCGCGCTCCCGGGGGCGCGCGCCCCCGTCGACCGTCACCGACGGCAAGACCCTTGCGAAGAACCTTTCACCGCGGAGCACCTTTGAACGAGCAGGCCCGTCGCCGTCCCGCCAAGACCTACCGCCGTCCCAAGAAGGATCCCGTGCGGATCCTCGCCTTCGAGGCGCTGCGGGCCGTGGACGAACGTGCCGCGTACGCCAACCTCGTCCTCCCGCCGCTGCTCAAGAAGGCCAGGGAGGCCGGCGACTTCGACACCCGGGACGCCGCGCTCGCCACCGAGCTCGTCTACGGCACACTGCGCCGCCAGGGCACCTACGACGCGATCATCTCCGCCTGCGTGGACCGCCCGCTGCGCCAGGTCGACCCGCCCGTGCTCGACGTACTCGCCCTCGGCGCCCACCAGTTGCTCGGCACCCGCATCCCCAGCCACGCCGCCGTGTCGGCGAGCGTCGAACTGGCCCGGGTGGTGCTCGGCGACGGGCGCGCGAAGTTCGTCAACGCCGTCCTGCGGAAGATCGCCAAGGACGACCTCGACACCTGGGTGGAGCGGGTCGCGCCGCCCTACGACGAGGACGCCGAGGACCATCTCGCCGTCGTCCACTCCCACCCGCGCTGGGTCGTCTCCGCGCTCTGGGACGCGCTCGGCGGCGGCCGGGCCGGGATCGAGGACCTGCTCGAGGCCGACAACGAACGCCCCGAGGTGACGCTCGTCGCGCGCCCCGGCCGGATCGGCGCCGGCGAACTGCTCGACACCCTGGGCGAGGAGTCCGCGCTGCCGGGCCGCTGGTCCCCGTACGCGGTCCGGCTCGCCGAGGGCGGCGAACCCGGCGCCATCGACGCCGTACGCGACGGGCGGGCCGGAGTCCAGGACGAGGGCAGCCAGCTCGTCGCGGTGGCGCTCGCCGACGCGCCGCTGGAGGGCCCCGACACCCGCTGGCTGGACGGCTGCGCCGGTCCCGGCGGAAAGGCCGCCCTGCTGGCCGCGCTCGCCGCGGGCCGTGGCGCGCACCTGCTCGCCTCCGAGAAGCAGCCGCACCGGGCGCGCCTGGTCGGGCGCGCGCTCGCGGGCAACCCCGGCCCGTACCAGGTCATCACCGCCGACGGCACCCGCCCGCCGTGGCGGCCCGGGGTCTTCGACCGGGTCCTGGTCGACGTGCCCTGCACCGGACTCGGCGCCCTGCGCCGCCGCCCGGAGGCCCGCTGGCGGCGCCGCCCCGAGGATCTGGAGGGCTTCGCGCCGCTCCAGCGGTCACTGCTGCGTGAGGCGCTGAAGGCCGTACGGGTCGGCGGAGTCGTCGCGTACGCCACGTGCTCCCCGCACCCCGCCGAGACGCGCGCGGTCGTGGAGGACGTACTGAAGGGCAGGGGCGGCCCGGCGGCCGAGGCCGACTGGATCGACGCCCGTCCCCTGATGCCCGGCGTCCCGGCCCTGGGCGCGGGCCCCGACGTCCAGCTCTGGCCCCATCTGCACGGCACGGACGCGATGTACCTGGCACTGCTGCGGCGTACGGCCTGAGGCCGGGCGGGCACCGTCTCGGCGCCCGCGTCCGGCCCCTCCACGACACGTCCGCACGACCCCCACGCCGACGTGCGGACCGCCCGCCGTGGCCCTACGACGCCCGCGTCCGACGGGCGCCGACCTCCGTGTTCGACCGGCGCCGACCCCCGTGTTCGACCGGCGCCGGACGAGTGCGACCGACGGCCGGTGCGGGCGTTCAGGGCCCCGGCACCCGGTCGCAGAACCGTTGACTCGCACACGCATCCGCTGATTCGCGAGGTATGCGCGGACTGTGCCCGCCCCGCCGCCCCGAGGGCGCGCAACGCGGCGGGGAACCCGCCCGGAGCATGGCAGGCTTGGCACATGGCTCAGATCAACCCCAGCATCCTGTCCGCCGATTTCGCCCGCCTCGCCGAGGAGGCGAAAGCCGCCGAGGGCGCCGACTGGCTCCATGTCGACGTCATGGACAACCACTTCGTGCCCAATCTGACCCTCGGCGTGCCGGTGGTGGAAGCGCTCGCCCGCGCCACGGAGATCCCGCTGGACTGCCATCTGATGATCGAGGAGCCCGACCGCTGGGCGCCCCAGTACGTCGAGGCCGGAGCCGGTTCCGTCACCTTCCACGCGGAGGCGGCGGCGGCACCCGTACGGCTGGCGCGCGAGATCCGCGCCAAGGGCGCCCGCGCCTCGATGGCGCTGAAGCCCGCCACGCCGGTCGAGCCGTACGAGGACCTGCTCCCCGAACTCGACATGCTGCTGATCATGACCGTGGAGCCGGGCTTCGGCGGCCAGGCGTTCCTCGACATCATGCTGCCCAAGATCCGCCGCAGCCGGGAACTGATCGCCAAGCACGGACTGGAGCTGTGGCTCCAGGTCGACGGCGGAGTCTCCGCCGAGACCATCGAACGGTGCGCCGAGGCGGGCGCCGACGTCTTCGTCGCGGGCTCGGCGGTGTACGGCACGGACGACCCGGCGGCAGCCGTACGCATGCTGCGCCACCAGGCCGACGAGGCGACCGCCTCGGCCGGCTGGGCCTGCGCCCACTGATCGGCAACTCCACACGGCCCGCGGGCCACGGCTACGTGAACGGCGCCCGACCGGGCTGATCAAGGACCGCCGAATCTGACAGGATGAGAGCGCGTCCAGAGTGTGCAAGCAGCAGTGAGGAGATCGCGGTGTCTGGAATGTCGGCGGGTCGGCCGGCCCTGCGCATGGGACCCGCGGAACTGGTCCAGGCGGCGGCCATGGCGCGCCGCTTCTATCTGGAGGGCAAGTCCAAGATCCAGATCGCCGAGGAGTTCGGCGTCAGCCGCTTCAAGGTGGCCCGGGTCCTGGAGACCGCGCTCGAACGCGACCTGGTGAGGATCGAGATCCGGGTCCCCGCCGAACTGGACGCCGAGCGCTCCGACGCCCTGCGCGCCCGTTACGGTCTGCGGCACGCCGTCGTCGTGGAGTCGCCCGAGGGCGCCGAGGAGTCGCCCGACCCGGAGAACCTGGGGGAGGTCGCCGCCGATCTCCTCGGCGAACTGGTGGTCGAGGGCGATGTCCTCGG
Organism: Streptomyces sp. NBC_01498; assembly: GCF_036327775.1. NCBI lineage: Bacteria > Bacillati > Actinomycetota > Actinomycetes > Kitasatosporales > Streptomycetaceae > Streptomyces > Streptomyces sp. NBC_01498. The sequence continues at coordinate 6,286,519 of NZ_CP109598.1, forward strand.
ACTCGCCTGGGGCCGCTCCACCATCCACATGGCCGCCGCCCTCGACCGGCTCCCGCCGTGCACGGTCGTCCAGCTGACCGGTGTGTACGACGCGGGCACCGCCGAGCGCGGCTCCGTCGAGGCCGTACGCCGCGCCGCCCAGGTCTCCGGCGGCGAGGCGCACCCGATCTACGCCCCGATGCTGCTGCCCGACCCCGCGACCGCCGCGGCCCTGCGCGGCCAGACCGGTATCGCCCGCGCCTTCGACTACTTCGACAAGGTCACCGTCGCCGCCGTCTCCATCGGCTCCTGGGAGGCGGGGATCTCCACGGTCCACGACATGCTCACCGACGAGGAGCGCTCGCACTACGCGTCCCTCGGGGTGGAGGCGGAGATGTCCGCCCACCTCTTCGACGCGGAGGGCCGCCGGGTCGGCCGGGACCTCGGCGAGCGCTGCATCACCGTCGAGGCCGACCGGCTGCGCCGTATCCCGGAGGTCGTCGCGATCGCGGGCGGCCAGCGCAAGGGCGCTGCCATCGGCGCCGTCCTGAGATCCGGGCTCGTCACGAGCCTGGTCACCGACACGGCCGCCGCGGATTTCCTGCTGCGGGACTTCGCACCGGGCCCCCGCCCGGCCCTGGAGCGCGCGGACCCGGACGGCGCCTGAGCGACACCGACTCCGACGGGGCCGGGTGACCGGAAGCGCGGCTCTCAGGGGCTGCCGGGCACCCGGCGCGCCGGTCGTGGAGCTCGGCCACCTGTTCCTGCCGCACGCCCGGGGACGCCGGTACGCCGCCGAGGTAGCCGAGCCGGGCGATGCGCTCATTGGAGACCGGCGAGTCGAGGACGGACCAGTAGCCGACGAGCCGTTCGCGGGCGCGCAGCGCGGCGGCGAACGCGGCGGGTGTACCGGACGGGGCGGGGGTCATGGAGGGGCTCCTTCGGGACGGTGCGGAGGGACGGACCGATCCGCCGGGCCGGGAGCCGGTGCTCGGTGCGGGGCCCGCGGGTGACGTAAGGGACGGTCCGGCGGGGGAGGGGCGGGGAGGCGCCGGCGGCCCCGGGCCCGCGGCGGCGGGCGGCCGGGGCACGTATCCACGCCGATCACCGACAGACATCCGCAGACATCCGGGGCATCCCTCTCCTGATACCCGGGGCCGCGCCATCGGGTGCCGGTTCGCCCGGACGTGGTGGCATCGGTGATGATGGCCTAGGAGCCGCAGCCGGGACCGTCCATGCCCTGAGCTGACTCCCCACCCGCCCCTTCCGTAGAACCGCAGGTGAGAGAGTCGGTATGCGTTTCCTCAACGATCTGAAGCCCCCGTACGACCTGACCTACGACGATGTGTTCATGGTGCCGAGCCGGTCCGCCGTCGGCTCCCGGCAGGGCGTGGACCTCACCTCGCCCGACGGCACCGGCACCACCATTCCCCTCGTCGTCGCCAACATGACGGCGATCGCGGGCCGCCGGATGGCGGAGACCGTCGCCCGGCGCGGCGGGCTCGTCGTCATCCCCCAGGACATTCCGATCGGGGTCGTCACCGAGGTCGTCTCGTGGGTCAAGACGCGTCATCTCGTCCTCGACACCCCGATCATCCTGGCGCCGACCCAGACCGTCGGCGACGCGCTGTCGCTGCTGCCCAAGCGGGCGCACGGTGCCGGAGTGGTGGTCGACTCGGGGCGGCGTCCCGTCGGGGTCGTCACCGACCACGACCTGACCGGCGTCGACCGTTTCACCCAGCTCTCCGAGGTCATGTCGCGGGACCTGCTCCTCGTCGACGCGGACATCGACCCGAGCGAGGCGTTCGACCGGCTCGACGGCGCCAACCGCAAACTGGCCCCGGCCGTCGGCGCGGACGGCGGACTGGTCGGTATCCTCACCCGTAAGGCCGCCCTGCGCGCCACCCTCTACACCCCGGCCACGGACGCGAACGGCGCGCTGCGGATCGCCGCCGCCGTCGGTATCAACGGTGACGTCGCGGGCAAGGCGAAGCAGCTGCTGGACGCGGGTGTGGACACGCTCGTCGTGGACACCGCGCACGGCCACCAGGAGTCGATGCTCGCCGCGATCCGGGCGGTCCGGGCGCTGGACCCGAAGGTGCCGGTCGTCGCGGGCAACATCGTGGCCGCCGAGGGCGTACGCGACCTGATCGAGGCGGGCGCCGACATCGTCAAGGTGGGCGTGGGCCCCGGCGCCATGTGCACCACCCGCATGATGACCGGTGTCGGCCGGCCGCAGTTCTCGGCCGTGCTGGAGTGCGCGGCCGAGGCGAAGAAGTACGGCAAGCACGTCTGGGCGGACGGTGGGGTCCGCCACCCGCGCGATGTCGCGATGGCCCTGGCCGCCGGGGCGTCGAACGTCATGATCGGTTCCTGGTTCGCGGGCACGTACGAATCGCCCGGCGACCTCCAGCAGAGTGCCGACGGGCGGCTCTACAAGGAGTCCTTCGGCATGGCGTCGGCCCGCGCCGTACGCAACCGCACGAGCGAGGAGTCCGCGTACGACCGGGCCCGCAAGGCGCTCTTCGAGGAGGGCATCTCCACCTCGCGGATGTTCCTGGACCCGGCGCGGCCGGGCGTCGAGGACCTGATCGACTCGATCATCGCCGGGGTCCGGTCCGCGTGCACGTACGCCGGGGCGAACTCGCTGGAGGAGTTCGCGGAGAAATCGATCGTCGGTGTGCAGAGCGCGGCGGGGTACGCGGAGGGCAAACCGCTCCACGCGAGCTGGAGTTGACCTCTCCCGCGGTCTGCCGCGCACCCGGTGCGCGCAGGCCCGGAGCGGCGTGCTCGAAAAAAATCGGCATCCGGGGGACATGACCGGCCGACGGCCGGGTACACGGGCTGTGCACTGTCCAACAGAGCAGGGGAGGACCCAGTGTCCACGGCGAGCACAGTCCCGACCGACACCGCGCGGTACGGAACGCACCAGGCCGACATGGCGGAACTGGGGCTCCCGTATGTGGAGTGCCCGGGGGACGTCGCGCCCAAGGACGCCCGGGAGATCTCACGGAGCTTCTTCGTCCGGCTGTCCGAGCTGGAAGAGGGCACGCACGAATACCAGTACGTCCGCAACACGCTGATCGAGCTGAACCTGGCTCTCGTGCGCTACGCGGCGACCCGCTTCCGTAACCGCTCGGACCAGATGGAGGACATCGTCCAGGTCGGCACCATCGGCCTGATCAAGGCGATCGACCGGTTCGAGCTGAGCCGCGAGGTGGAGTTCGCGACGTTCGCCGTCCCCTACATCGTCGGCGAGATCAAGCGGTTCTTCCGGGACACGAGCTGGGCCGTGCACGTGCCGCGCCGCCTCCAGGAACTGCGGATCGACCTGGCGAAGGCGACGGACGAACTGTCGCAGCGCCTCGACCGCTCCCCGACGACGGCCGAACTCGCCGAATACCTCGACCTGGACACCAACGAGGTCATCGAGGGCGTCGTCGCGAGCAACGGCTACACCGCCGGCTCGATCGACATGCCCTCGGACGACACCGCCGAGTCCTCCTCCCCGCTCTCGGACCGGCTCGGCGCCCTCGACGCCCAGCTGGAGGCGGCGGAGAACGTCCAGGCGCTCAAGCCGCTGATCGACGGGCTGAACGACCGCGAGAAGTGGATCCTCCAGATGCGCTTCGGCGCGGAGATGACGCAGTCGGAGATCGGCGAGCGGCTGGGCGTCTCGCAGATGCACGTGTCGCGTCTGCTGTCGCGGATCACCGGACGCCTCCGGGAGGGTCTGCTCGCCGTCGAATGACGGGGCCGGACCGCCGGACCGAATGACGGGTACGGGTGGGACAGGGCAGGGCAGTGAGGGGATGTTCCGGACACCGGGACATCCCCTCACCCGTGCCCGCTCACCTGTGTCCGCCCGGCCGGTGCGGAGGGTGTCCCACGGCCCGTTCGGTGCCGACCCGTTCAGAGCGCGTGCGCCGCCTTCGACCTCGACGGACGGTCCCAGATCGCCCGCACCCGCTTGCCGCCGGGCAGGGCACGGACCTCCACCCGGCTCGCCAGCCGCTGCACCATGTGCCAGCCGAATCCACCGCCCCCGCCGAAGTCCGGGTCACGCGGCTCGGGCAGTCGCGGACTCGAATCGGCGATCTCCACCACCAGCGACCCCGCCCCCGCCGTCAGATGGAGCCGCCACCAGCCCGAGGTGTGCCGCACGGCGTTGGTGACCAGTTCCGACACCACGAGGAGCACGGCCTCCAGATCCACCCACGGGCAGTGCCGCGTGAGGAATTCGGCGGCGGCCCTGCGGGCGGACGCGGTGTCCCGGTGGGGTGATTCGAGGATCACCGACTGCGGTTCATCACTCATCTCACCCGGTCGCGTACCCCGATTCCGGGCATCCATCGAGCCCCGCGCCGGAACCCTCCCGTCCGGCGGCGACCCGGTTCGTCCCGCCCCGGGCGATCATGGGTGTGTCGTGTGCCGCGTGGTCTACTTCGCCTACGGGACGATCCCCGCCGCCTCGCGCACGGGACCATCCCCGTCAAGGACCACGGCAGCACCACCACAGCACCACCACCCGCGGAGAAGTGATACGCCCCCGTGCGACTGAACAAGCTGGACGAACGCATCGTGCACGCCCTCGCCGAGGACGCCCGCCGCTCCTTCGCGGACATCGGCTCCGAGGTCGGCCTCTCGGCGCCCGCCGTGAAGCGGCGGGTCGACCGGCTGCGCGCCGAGGGCGCCATCACCGGCTTCACCGTACGGGTCGACCCGGCGGCGCTCGGCTGGGAGACCGAGGGTTTCGTCGAGATCTACTGCCGCCACAAGACCTCCCCCGAGGACATCCGGCGCGGACTGTCCCGCTATCCGGAGGTGGTGTCCGCGTCGACCGTCACGGGCGACGCCGACGCCGTCGTCCAGGTCTTCGCCTCCGACATGCGCCACTTCGAGCGGGTGCTCGAACAGATCGCGGGGGAGCCGTACGTGGAGCGCACGAAGTCCGTCCTGGTGCTCTCCCCCCTGCTCAGACGCTTCTCCTCGGGCGCGCCCGGCTGATCCGGAAGGGCCCGGCGCAACGAATCGCCGGAACGGGCCCGGAACACGCAACGATCGCCCCGCCATCACGCAACAGAGGCGCCTTGTCGCGGCGGAAGCCGGAGCCGTACCGTCGATACGTCCCCCGCACCCATGACGTCCCGAGGTTCCGCATGCCCCCGTCGCGTATCGCGCTGCTCCAGAGCTCCGGCCGGCCCGGCGACACCGTGAAGAACCTGGAGATCCTCGCCGGCGCCGCCCGTGAGGCGGCGGCGGGCGGCGCGGGGCTGCTCGTCTGCCCCGAGATGTTCCTCACCGGCTATGCCATCGGCGCGGACGTGGCACGTCTCGCCGAGCCCGCCGACGGCCCGTCCGCCGGGGCCGTGTCCCGGATCGCGGCCGAGCACGGCATCGCGGTCCTGTACGGCTACCCGGAACGCTCCGGCGACGGCGACGCCCGGTCCGACGGTGCCGGCGACGGCGCCCCGGTCCACAACTCCGCCCGGCTCGTCGGCCCGGACGGCTCGCCCCTCGCCGACTACCGCAAGACGCACCTCTTCGGCGGCTTCGAGCGGGAGGTCTTCACCCCGGGAGACACCCCGGTGGTCCAGGCCGACCTCGGCGGTCTGCGGGTCGGGATCATGATCTGCTACGACGTCGAGTTCCCGGAGAACGTACGCGCCCACGCCCTCGCCGGGACCGATCTGCTGCTGGTGCCGACCGCCCAGATGCACCCGTTCCAGTTCGTCGCCGAATCACTGGTGCCGGTGCGGGCCTTCGAGAACCAGATGTACGTCGCGTACGTGAACCGGACCGGCCACGAGGGCGCGGGCGCCGACGCGTTCGAGTTCGTCGGCCTCAGCTGTCTGGCCGGGCCGGACGGCCTCGCACGGGCCAGGGCCGGACGCGGCGAGGAACTGCTGTTCGGCGACGTGGACCCGGACTTCCTCCGGGCCTCCCGCGCCGCCAACCCGTATCTGCGCGACCGCCGGCCGGACCTGTACGGCGCACTGACCCGACCGCGTACCTGACAGCCCGCCCGCTCCGCGCCGCAGCCCGACCGCCGCGCGCACCCGCCCCGCCCCATCCCCGCCCGCAAGGAGTCCGTACCCCATGACGTCCACGGTGCCCCCCTCCGTCCCGCACCCCGAGGAAACGCCGTCGGCCGGTCTGCCGCCGATCACCATGTTCGGCCCGGACTTCCCGTACGCCTACGACGACTACCTCGCCCACCCCGCCGGTATCGGCCAGATCCCGGCGACCGGGCACGGCGCCGAGGTCGCCGTCGTCGGCGGCGGGCTGTCGGGCATCGTCGCCGCGTACGAGCTCATGAAGATGGGCCTGCGCCCGGTCGTGTACGAGGCCGACCGGATCGGCGGCCGGCTGCGCACCGTCGGCTTCGACGGCTGCGACCCCGGACTGACCGCCGAGCTGGGCGCGATGCGCTTCCCGCCGTCGTCCACCGCGCTCCAGCACTACATCGACCTGGCCGGCCTGGAAACCGTGCCGTTCCCCAACCCCCTCGCCCCCGGCACCCCGTCGACCGTCGTGGACCTCAAGGGCGAGTCGCACTACGCCCGGACCATCGACGACCTGCCGCAGGTCTACCGCGACGTCATGGCCGCCTGGAACACCTGTCTGGAGGAGGGCGCCGACTTCTCCGACATGAACCGCGCCATGCGCGAACGCGACGTGCCGCGCATCCGCGAGATCTGGGCCCGGCTGGTGGAGAAGCTCGACAACCAGACCTTCTACGGCTTCCTCTGCGACTCCGACGCCTTCAAGTCCTTCCGGCACCGCGAGATCTTCGGCCAGGTCGGCTTCGGCACGGGCGGCTGGGACACCGACTTCCCCAACTCCATCCTGGAGATCCTGCGCGTCGTCTACTCCGAGGCCGACGACCACCACCGGGGCATTGTCGGCGGCAGCCAGCAGCTGCCGCTGCGGCTCTGGGAACGCGAGCCCGCCAAGCTCACCCACTGGCCGCTCGGCACCTCGCTCGCCTCCCTGCACGGCGGTACGCCGCGCCCCGCCGTGACCCGGCTGCACCGCACGGCGGGCAACCGGATCACCGTCACCGACGCGTCGGGGGAGATCCGCACCTACCGTGCCGCCGTCTTCACCGCCCAGTCCTGGCTGCTGCTCTCGAAGATCGACTGCGACGACTCGCTCTTCCCGATCGACCACTGGACGGCCATGGAGCGCACCCACTACATGGAGTCGTCCAAGCTGTTCGTGCCGGTGGACCGGCCGTTCTGGCGGGACGAGGCGCTGGACGACCAGGGCCGGCCCACCGGCCGCGACACCCTGTCGATGACCCTCACCGACCGGATGACGCGCGGCACGTACCTGTTGGACAACGGGCCCGACCGGCCGGCCGTGATCTGCCTCTCCTACACCTGGTGCGACGACAGCCTCAAGTGGCTGCCGCTGTCGGCGAACGAGCGGATGGAGGTCATGCTGAAGTCGCTCCGCGAGATCTATCCCACGGTGGACATCCGCAAGCACGTCATCGGCAGCCCCGTGACGGTCTCCTGGGAGAACGAGCCGTACTTCATGGGCGCGTTCAAGGCGAACCTGCCCGGCCACTACCGCTACCAGCGCCGGCTGTTCACCCACTTCATGCAGGACCGGCTGCCCGAGGACAAGCGCGGCGTCTTCCTGGCGGGCGACGACATCTCGTGGAACGCGGGATGGGCGGAGGGCGCCGTCCAGACGGCCCTGAACGCCGTCTGGGGCGTGATGACCCACTTCGGCGGCGGCACGGACGCGACGAACCCGGGTCCGGGCGACCTGTACGACGAGATCGCCCCGGTGGAACTGCCGGAGGACTGAGCGGGAGCGGAGCGGACCGCGGGGTACGGGGCGGTACGGGTACGGGGCGGGCGCGGCAGGCGTACGGGACGGACCGGCGCGCTCACGGCCGTACGACCTGTGGCCCGCGCCGCGTGCCGTACGCCGCCCGTCAGTCCTGAGGTACGGAGGGCGCGGGCGCCCCTGCCCCGCTCCCGGTCTCCGTACCGGCACCGCCCGCCGGGGCCGGCCGGCGGTCCCCGGTCCTCAGCACGCTCGCCCCCAGCACCAGACCGAACGCCAACAACGTCACCAGACCGAACGAGACCACCAGCGAGGTCGCGTCGGCGACCGCGCCGATCGCCGAGGGGGCGATCAGCCCCGAGGTGTACGTGATGGTCGCGACGCCCGCGATCGCCTGGCTGGGATTGGGCCCGCTGCGCCCGGCGGCGGCGAAGGCCAGCGGTACGACCACCGCCACACCGAGCCCGACCAGGCCGAACCCGCTCATCGCCACCACCGGATTCGGCGCGAGCACCACCAGGGCCCCGCCGAGGGTCGCGGAGAGCCCGCCGACCCTGACGCACCGCACCGCGCCGAAGCGGTCGACGACCCGGTCCCCGAGCAGCCGCGCGACGGCCATGGTGAGCGCGAACGCCGTGGTGGACGCGGCGGCGACACCGGGGGAGGTGTCCAGTACGTCCTCCAGATAGACCGCCGACCAGTCGAGACTCGCGCCCTCGGCGAAGACCGCGCAGAAGCCGATCGCGCCGATGGCCAGCGCGGACCTGGGCGGCAGGGCGAAGCGGGGCGGCGGCTCGTCCTCCGGCGTACTGCGCAGGTCGAGCACCCAGCGGCAGGCGACCACGCCCGCCACGGTGAGGACGACGGCGGCGATCAGATGGTGCACACGGGCATCGCTGTCCATGTGCGCGGCGAGCGTGCCCCCGGCGGAGCCGAGCAGCGCGCCGGTGCTCCACATGCCGTGCAGACTGGACATGATCGACTTGTCGAGACGGTTCTCGATCTCCACACCGAGCGCGTTCATCGCCACGTCCGCCATGCCCGCCGTCGCGCCGAACACGAAGAGCGCCAGACAGAGCGTCAGCAGATTGGGCGCGAGCGCGGGCAGGGTGAGGGCGAGCGTCCACAGGGTGAGCAGCCCGCGCAGCGCCGTACGCGCGCCGAAGCGGTGGCTGACCGCACCCGCGAGTGGCATCGCGACCGAGGCGCCGAGGGCGGGGAAGGCGAGCGCGAGGCCCAACTGCCCGGCGCTGAGCCCCGCGTGGTCCTGGATCCAGGGAATCCGGGTCGCGAAACTGCCGGTGACGGCGCCGTGGACGCAGAAAACGGCGGCCACGGCGTACCGGGCGCGGCGCAGTCCTGATCCGTCGTAGACCGGTGGCCCCTTCGTCATTCGCTCTTCCTCCCCGTGCGGCGATGTGACGCGCTTCCGGCGGTGGGCCCGACGGCCCGGCTCCCGCGATGCGACCGTAAACTATCAGGAACCCTGCATGATAAATAGATGGCACCGTCCGCCCGGAAGCGCGGACATCTGGAAGGATCCAGCCATGGCCGCATCCCCCAGCACGGCACGGGCCATCAACGACCGCCTCGCCCTGGAACTCCTCCAGGAAGAGGGCCCGTTGACGGCGGCGCAGCTCAAGACACTCACCGGGCTGTCCCGGCCCACGGTCGCCGATCTCGTGGAGCGCCTCCAGGGCTCCGGCCTGGTCAGGATCGTCGGCGAGTCCGGCGGCCGGCGCCGGGGCCCCAACGCACGGCTGTACGGGCTGGTCGCCGACCGCGCGCACCTCGCGGCGCTCGACGTCCGGACCCAGGGCGTCTCCGTCGTCGTCAGCGACCTCCTCGGGGCGACCCTCGCCGAGGCGGTGCTGCCCATCGGCAGCGACACCGGAGTGGAACCCGCCGTCGAGGGCGCGGCGGCCCTGCTGGAGCGCACGGTCCGCCGGGCCGGGGCCGTACGGCTGCACAGCGTCGGCATCGGCGCGCCCGGCCTCATCGATCCCGCGACCGGCGAACTCCGCGAGACCAGCGGCGTACCCGTCTGGCACCGAAGACTCGTCGCGGCCCTCCAGCAGCGCCTGACCGCGACCGTTCTCGTCGAGAACGAGACCAATCTCGCCGCCGTCGCCGAACAGCGCGTCGGCGCCGCCCGCGACCAGGTCGCGGGCACCTTCGTCCTGCTCTGGCTGGGCCTCGGCGTGGGCGCCGCGCTCGTCCTGGACGGCAAGGTCCGACGAGGCGCCTCGGGCGGCGCGGGGGAGATCGGTTTCCTGCCCGTGCCCGGCACCTCGGGGCTCCCCTCCGCCACCGCCTGCGACGGCGGGTTCCACACCCTCGCCGGATCGGCGGGCATCTGCGAACTCGCCTCCCGGCACGGCCTGTTCGCCGAGGCGAGACCCCAGGAACCGCGCGCGGCGGCCGTCGTACGAGCCGCGTGGGCGGCGGGCGCGGCGGGCGACGCCTTCCTGGACGAGCTGGCCGCCCGCCTCGCGGTCGGCGCGGCGGCCATCAGCGCCGTGCTCGACCCGGGCCGGGTCGTCCTCGGTGGCGAGGTCGGCCAGGCGGGCGGCCCGGCCCTGGCTTCCCGGGTCGAGGCCCGCCTCGCGGAGATGTCCCCGCTGCGCACCGAGGTCGTGGCGAGCCCACTGGGCGGCGCGGCCGTCCTGCGGGGAGCACTGTTCACCGCACGGGACGCCGCCCAGAACGACCTGTTCGCACCGACCGTCTGAAGGCGCGTCAGGACCACTGATCGAAGGGCGCCGACTCCGGCCCCGATCCGCGCTGTTCGCACCGGTCGCCTGACGGCACGCCTGAAACGCCGCGCGAGCCGATCCGTTCACCGAATCGCGCCGGATCGGGCCGGGCGCGTCGCCATTGCTGACGACACGTCAGGAATGCCGCGAAGCGGGCCTGTTCGCCGAGCCTTGATCGGTCCGCTCGCACCGCCGCCCCGGGGGCCCGCCGGAATCGACGTGCGAATCGACCTGTTCAGCGAATCCTGCCCAATCGGTCCGGTCGCGTTGCCCAGCTGACGTGCCGTCGGGAATGCCGCGAAGCGGGCCTGTTCGCCGACCCTCGATCGGTTCAGTCGCACGGCTGCCCCCGGGGGCCCGCCGGAATCGCCGTGCGAATCGACCTGTTCGCCGAACCCTGCCCGATCGGTCCGGTCGCTGCTCACCTGACGTTCCGTCAGGTATGCCGCAAACTGGGCTTGTTCGCCGAGCCTTGATCGGTTCAGTCGCACGGCTGCCCCCGGGGGCCCGCCGGAATCGCCGTGCGAATCGACCTGTTCACCGAATCCTGCCCGATCGTTCCAGTCTCGTTGCCCAGCTGACGTTCCGTCAGGAATGCCGCAAACTGGGCCTGTTCGCCGAGCCTTGATCGGTCCGGTCGAGCTGCTCCCCGGCAGGCTGCCGGAAACCGCCCGCCGCCCCCGGCGGTCCTGCCGGAAACCGCCGCGTGAACCGACCTGTTCGCCGAGTCTCGCCCGATCGGTCCGGTCGCCTCGCCTGGCCGACGGTCTGTCAGAAGCGCCGCGCAGTGAACCCGTTCACCGGTTCCGCCCGGTCGGTCCGGCCTCACCACCACCCCGACGGCACGTCGGAAACACCGCAGACCGACCCGCTCACCAACTCCCGCCCCGCACAAGCCCCTTCCCCTTCCCCTTGCCCGCTCACCACTTCAGCGTCGCGAGGAAGTCCTCGAACGTCTCCTTGCCCACCGCCCGTTCGGGTACGAGCTGGAGCCCCTCTCGGAAGCCCGCGTACGCCTTCCCGAACAGCGGCAGCGACACCAGCCGCCGCCGGTGGTGCGCCGCCCGCAGGTACGCGTCGGCCAGGTCCCGGAGTGTCCGGATCTCCGGGCCGCCCAGGTCCGGCACCCGACCCGACGGCGGGCGCGTGGCCAGGTCGGCCAGCCGGGACGCGACCTCCGCCGAGCCGATCGGCTGGAGGCTCACCTCCGCCGGGAGCAGCGCGGCAACCGGCAGTTTCGTGGCGCCCTCCAGCATCCGCAGCACCAGGTCGTGGAACTGGGTCGTCCGCAGGATCGTCCAGCCGATTCCCGAGTCCTCCACCATCCGCTCCACGATCCGCTTCGTCCGGTAGTAGCCGAGCGGCAGCCGGTCCACCCCGACGATCGAGACGTACAGCAGATGCCCGACCTTCGCGCGTACCGCCGCCTCCACCAGATGCGCCGCCGCCCGGTCGTCACCGCCGCGCGTGGAGGTCGCGCAGTGGACCACCGCGTCCGCGCCCTCCAGCGCCCGGTCCAGCGCTCTGCTGTCGTCGTCGCGCAGATCGACGGCATACGGCTGTGCGCTCCGGCTCAGCACCCGGACGGAGTGCCCGTCGGTGCGCAGCCGGTCCACGACCTGCCTGCCGAGTGTTCCCGTCCCACCGGTCACGAGGATTGTCGCCATGTTCCCAGCCTGCCAGCGTCGCCGTCCCGGCGGGCGGCAGGGGGGCGGCCGAGCGGACGCCAGGGGGCGGTCCGGTCCCGGGTCCGGGGCGGGGCCGTGCCGCCCGCCCGGACACCCTCTGTGAGCCAGGGCACACACCGCGCCCTGATGGCCGACGATCAGCCGTGGCACACTGGTCGCGTACCAGCAGCAGCGCACTCCGGGGTCGGTGCAATTCCGAACCGGCGGTTACAGTCCGCGACCCGACCGCTTCCAGCGGCCGGTTGACCAGGTGAAATTCCTGGACCGACGGTGAAAGTCCGGATGGGAGGCAGTGCGCGGCGGGCCGTCGTCGGTACGCCGCCGTCCGGCGGGTCGTCCTCGGACGATCCGTTCCTTCGGTTTCGGCGTTCCCGTGTGCGTGTCCGTTTCTCTGTCGTCGTCCGACAGGCCCCGGAGTCCGTGCCCCAGAGGCAGGAGGACCCGGTGGCCACCACCACGGCCGACACCGACACCGAGGCCATGCGTCGCGCCGTCGCGCTCGCGGCCCGCGCGCTCGGCGCCACCAGCCCCAATCCGGTCGTCGGCTGCGTGATCCTCGACGCCGCCGGGCGGTCGGCCGGCGAGGGGTTCCACCAGCGGGCCGGTGGCCCGCACGCCGAGATCCACGCCCTGCGCGCGGCCGGCGACCGGGCCCGGGGCGGCACCGCCTACGTCACTCTCGAACCGTGCGACCACACCGGCCGCACCGGTCCCTGCTCGCGGGCGCTCGTCGAGGCCGGGATCGCCCGGGTCGTGTACGCGGTCGCCGACCCCGACCCGGCGGCCCGCGGCGGTGCCGTCACCCTCCGGGCGGCCGGTGTCGCCGTCGAGAGGGGGCTGCTCGCCGAGGAGGCCGAGGCGGGCAACGCGGCCTGGCTCACCTCCGTACGGCTCGGGCGTCCGTACGTCCTGTGGAAGTACGCCGCCACGCTCGACGGCCGCGTCGCCGCCGCCGACGCCACCAGCCGCTGGATCACCTCCGCCGAGTCCCGCGCCGATGTGCACCGGCTCCGCGCCGAGTCGGACGCCGTCGTCGTCGGCTCCGGCACCGCGCGCGTGGACGACCCGCACCTCGCCGTTCGCGGGGTGCCCGGCGCGGTCCCCCCGCTGCGCGTCGTCCTCGACACCGAGGCCGGCGTCGTACGGGCGGGGGCCCGCGTCCTGGACGGTGCCGCCCCCACACTGATCGCCGTCGCCGACGACGCCGACACGACGCACCTGAAGGCCGCCGGGCCCGGCGGGGCGCCGGTGGACGTCGTACGGCTGCCGCGCGCCGCACGCGGCCTGTCCGTCCCCGCGCTCCTCGCCGACCTGCACGCGCGCGGCGTCCGCTCCGTCCTCCTCGAAGGCGGCCCGGCGCTGGCCGGGGCCTTCGTCGCGGCCGGGGCCGTCGACAAGGTCGTCGGCTATCTCGCGCCGGTCCTGCTGGGCGCGGGCCCCGCCGCCCTGGGCGACGCCGGAATCACCACGCTCGCCGGGGCGTTGCGCCTGCGGATGACCGAGACCGTACGCGTCGGCCCCGACCTGCGCGTCACCGCGATCCCCGAGCGCCGAACCGCCGTACCGACCGCCCCCGCGGCACACGAGACCACCGCGCGACCACACGCGGACACCCCCGTACACCCTGTGGCCGCCACCGCACAGGACGCACCGAAGGAGCGCTGAGTGTTCACCGGAATCGTCGAAGAACTGGGTGAGGTCACCGCCGTGGAGAACCTCGGTGACTCCTCCCGCTTCCGACTGCGCGGCCCCGTCGTCACCGACGGCGCCCGGCACGGCGACTCGATCGCCGTCAACGGCGTCTGCCTGACCGTCGTGGACCTCGCCGAGGGCGAGTTCACCGCCGACGTGATGGCCGAGACCCTGGACCGTTCCAGCCTCGGCGCCCTCACCCCCGGCTCACGGGTCAACCTGGAGCGGCCCACGGCCGTCGGCGGCCGGCTCGGCGGACACATCGTCCAGGGCCATGTCGACGGCACCGGCACCGTCCTGGAGCGCCGGACGTCCGACAACTGGGAGATCGTCACCGTCGCACTCCCCGCCGGACTCGCCCGCTACGTGGTCGAGAAGGGCTCCATCACCGTGGACGGCGTCAGCCTCACCGTGGTCGACGCGGGCTCCGACTTCTTCACCGTCAGCCTCATCCCCACCACCCTCGCGCTGACCACGCTCGGCATCAAACAGCCCGGCGACCCGGTCAACCTGGAGGTCGACATCATCGCCAAGTACGTGGAGCGGCTGCTGACTTCCGGGGGCCGGGACACCGACGGCGGCCGGGACGAGCGGGAGCGGGTCCGATGAGCGCCCTCGCCGCCTGGCCCGGTACGGCGTGGCTGAACGCGGAGGCGTTCACCGCCTTCGGCCAGCACATCATCTGGTCCGACATGGTCGGCAACACCGTCGGCCTGATCGCCCTCGCCCTCGGCTGGCGCCGTTCGATCCTCACCTGGCCCGCGCAGCTCCTGTCCGGCGTCATCCTTGTCGCCGCCTACGCCTCCGCGCACCTCAGCGGCGGTGTGGGCAAGCAACTCCTCGTCATCGGCGTCGCGTTGTGGGGCTGGCGGATGTGGCAGCGCGGGCGGCAACAGGCCCAGGACGGCACGATCGCCGTACGGTTCGCCACCTGGCCCGAGCGTTGGCTGCTGCTGGGCGGCACGGCCCTGGGCACCCTCGCGGTCGGCGGCCTGTTCACCGCCCTGCCCGAACTGTCCTGGAACCCGTGGCCCGACGCGTACATCTTCGTCGGCACCCTCGCCGCGATGGTCGCCCAGGCGCGCGGCCTGGTGGAGTTCTGGTTCGCCTGGCTGCTGGTCGACCTCGTCGGCGTCCCGCTCGCCTTCAGCAGCGGACTCGCCTTCTCCGGCTTCGTGTACGTCGTCTACCTCGGCCTCGTCCTGTGGGGGCTGCGCGACTGGTGGCTGCGCACCCGCGCCGCCACCACGGCTCTGGAAGGAGCAACGGCATGACCGCACAGCCCACTTGGTACTCCACCGACAACATCGAGGACTTCGCCCTGGACCCCGTCGAACGGGCGATCGCGGACATCGCGGCGGGCCGCCCCGTCGTGGTCGTGGACGACGAGGACCGCGAGAACGAGGGCGACCTGGTCATCGCCGCCGAGAAGGCGACCCCCGAGATCGTCGCCTTCATGATGAGCGAGTGCCGGGGCCTGATCTGCGCCCCCATGGAGGGCGCGGAACTCGACCGGCTCGAACTGCCGCAGATGGTCGACCACAACACCGAGTCGATGCGCACCGCGTTCACCGTCTCCGTCGACGCGGCCCCCGCCCACGGCGTCACCACCGGCATCTCCGCCGCCGATCGCGCCACCACCCTCCGCCTGCTCGCCGCCGGCGACACGGCCGGGCCCGGGGACTTCGTCCGCCCCGGCCATGTCTTCCCGCTGCGCGCCAAGCCCGGCGGCGTCCTCGTCCGCAACGGCCACACCGAGGCGGCGGTCGACCTCGCGCGCCTCGCCGGACTGCGCCCCGCCGGGGCGATCGTGGAGATCGCGGGCGAGGACGGGGTGATGCTCCGGCTGCCCGAACTGGTCCCGTTCGCCCGCAAGCACGGACTGACGATCATCTCCATCGAGGACCTGATCACCCACCGGCGCACCACCGAGCCCACCGTCCGCCGTGAGGCCGAGGTCCATCTGCCCACCGCGTACGGCGAGTTCACGGCATACGGCTACCGGTCCACCGTGGACGGCGTCGAGCACGTCGCCCTGGTCCACGGCGACATCGGCGACGGCGCCGACATCCTCGTGCGGGTCCACTCCGAGTGCCTGACCGGCGACATCTTCTCCTCGCAGCGCTGCGACTGCGGCCCCCAGCTCCAGGCGTCCATGCGCCGGGTCACCGAGGCGGGCCGGGGCGTCGTCGTCTATCTGCGCGGCCACGAGGGGCGCGGCATCGGCCTGCTGTCCAAGCTGCGCGCGTACGAACTCCAGGAGCGCGGGCGCGACACCCTCGACGCCAATCTGGAACTCGGCCTGCCCGCCGACGCGCGGGACTACGCGGCCGGCGCCCGCATCCTGGACGACCTCGGGGTGCGCAGCCTGCGGCTGATGACCAACAACCCCGACAAGGTCGACGCGCTGGTACGGCACGGCCTGGACGTGACCGCCCGCGAACCCATGCCCGTCCAGGCGGGGGAGCACAACCTCCGCTATCTGCGCACCAAGCGGGACCGGATGGGGCACGAACTGCCCTGGCTCGACCCGGCCGCCGGCTCGGCCTGCGCCACCCAGTGACCACCGCACACCACGGCGACACCGCACCACGGCGACCTCGCACCACACAGCAAGCACGTCAAGCCACATCGGTACACCGGCACATCGGTACCCGGAACAACAGGAGACACATTGAGCGGCAAGGGTGCACCCGAAATCTCCGTCCGTGACAGCGGCGATCTGCGGGTGGCGGTCGTCGCGGCCCTCTGGCACGAGAAGATCATGGACGGACTCGTCGACGGCGCCCTGCGCGCCCTGCGGGAACTGGGCATCGCCGAGCCGACCCTGATCCGGGTCCCCGGCAGCTTCGAACTGCCCGTCGCCGCCAAGGTCCTCGCCGACCGGGGACACGACGCCGTCGTCGCCCTCGGCGTCGTCGTCCGGGGCGGCACCCCGCACTTCGAGTACGTGTGCCAGGGCGTCACCGAGGGCCTGACCCGGGTCGCGGTCGACACCGGCATCCCGGTCGGCTTCGGCGTCCTGACCTGCGACACCGAGGAACAGGCCCTGGACCGGGCGGGACTTGAGGGCTCCCGCGAGGACAAGGGACACGAGGCCGTCACCGCCGCCGTCGCCACCGCCGTCACCCTGCGTACCGTCGCCGAACCCTCGCGCTGACGGCCCCGCCGGACCGCGTAGGCTAGGCCGCACCATGCCGAAGAAGACGTTCGAGGAGCTCTTCGCCGAGCTTCAGCAGAAGGCCGCCACGGGCGACCCCAGCACCTCCCGCACCGCCGAACTGGTGGACAAGGGAGTGCATGCCATCGGTAAGAAGGTGGTCGAAGAGGCCGCCGAGGTGTGGATGGCCGCCGAGTACGAGGGCCCCGAAGCCACCGCCGAGGAGATCTCGCAGCTGCTCTACCACGTCCAGGTGATGATGGTCGCGCGCGGGATCTCCCTCGACGACGTCTACGCCCATCTCTGAGCACCACCTCCGCCGGCGGCCGTTCCGCCGCCGCACCCCCACGCACACCTCACAGGTAAGGAAGCCGGTCCCATGCTGCGTATCGCCCTCCCCAACAAGGGTTCACTCTCCGGGGCGGCGTCGGCGATGCTCCATGAGGCCGGCTACCAGCAGCGCACGGAGTCCAAGGAACTCGTCCTGGTCGACCCCGAGAACGAGGTCGAGTTCTTCTACCTCCGCCCGCGCGACATCGCGCTCTACGTGAGCGCCGGCCGGCTCGACATCGGCATCACCGGACGCGACCTGCTGCTCGACTCCGGCGCGGGCGCCGAGGAGATCCTGCCGCTCGGCTTCGCCCGCTCCACCTTCCGCTTCGCCGCGAAGCCCGGCACCGCCGCCTCCGTCGCCGACTTCGCCGGGCTGACGATCGCCACCTCCTACGAGGGCATCGTCCTCAAGCACCTCGCCGACACCGGCGTGGACGCCTCCGTGGTCCACCTCGACGGCGCGGTGGAGACCGCCGTCGAACTGGGCGTCGCGCAGGTCATCGCGGACGTGGTGGAGACCGGCACCTCCATGCGGAACGCCGGACTGGAGGTCATCGGCGAGCCGATCATGACGTCCGAGGCGATCGTCATCCGCCGCAACGGCGCGGACACCGGGGACCCGAAGGTCCAGCAGTTCCTCCGCCGGCTCCAGGGCGTCCTGGTCGCCCGTACGTACGTGATGATGGACTACGACTGCCGCGCCGAGCACCTGGAGCGCGCCGTCGACCTCACCCCCGGCCTGGAGTCGCCGACCGTGTCCCCGCTGCACAACGAGGGCTGGGTCGCCGTCCGCGCCATGGTTCCGGCCCGCGAGGCGCAGCGGATCATGGACGACCTGTACGAGCTCGGTGCCCGCGCCATCCTCACCACGGCCATCCACGCCTGCCGCCTGTGAGGCGCCGCGGGGATTCACCGGACCCGAACGACCCGAACGACCGGAAAGACCCGATCCGATGACCGTGCCGGCCGCGCAACCCGCGCCCTCCGACCCGCCCGCCCCGCTGCCCGTGACGTTCCGCCCGAACGGCACCCGGATCGTGCTGCTCTCCGTCGGTGTCGTCATGCTCGCCGTCATCACGGCCATGGCGGTGGCGCTGGAGAAGCTGAACGCGGGGGAGCGGGTCAGCTTCATCTTCGTCGGCCTGCTCTTCTTCGGTGTGCTCTGTCTGCTCAGCCGCCCGAAGGTCGTCGCCGACGACACGGGCGTCACCGTCGTCAACCTCACCCGGGTCCGGCGGCTGGAGTGGGCGGAGATCCTGCGCGTCAATCTGCGGGTCGGCGACCCGTGGGTCTTCCTCGATCTCAGCGACGGCACCAGCCTCCCGGTCCTCGGCATCCAGCCGGGCATAGCGCGCCGGAAAGCCGTACGCGACGCGCGGGCACTGCGCGCCCTCGTGGCGTCGCGCGGCACGGGCGACGACACCGCCGCCGACAGGGCCCCCGACGCGGCCGGCGGCCCCGCCGCGCACACCGGCACGGACACGCCCACGGACACCGGCAGGGACACGCGCAGGGAGACCGGCACCGGCACCGGGACGGACACCGGTCCCACGTGAACATTGCGGTGCCGGTCCCAGTGGCTACTCTGGGGGCGGAGGCGCCGAGCGCGCCCCGCCCCGCGTCGAACGGCCGTGTGCACCGGCCTGCGGGGCATCCTGCGACCCGAGGAGTGATTCCCTCCAGCAATGGACGGATCATCCGGTAGTACCCGCGCCGCCGCCTTCGAAGAGGCGGCGGCATGACCATCCCCCTCCTGCTGCTCGGCGCGGCATTCCTTCTCATCCTCGCCAACGGCTTCTTCGTGGCCGCCGAGTTCGGTCTCGTGACCGTCGACCGGCCGGACGCCGAACGCGCCGCCGCGGCCGGCGACCGCCGCGCCCGCGCCGTCGTCCGGGCCCTGCGCGAGCTGTCCTTCCAGCTCTCCGGAACCCAGCTCGGCATCACGATCACCTCCCTCGTCGTCGGCATGCTCGCCGAGCCCGCGCTCGCCCGGCTCCTCGACGGCCCGCTCACCGCCACCGGCCTCCCCGACGGCGCCGTGTCCGGTGTCGCCGTGGTGATCGGTGTCCTGGTCGCCTCCGCCGTACAGATGGTCATCGGCGAACTCGTGCCGAAGAACTGGGCGGTCTCCCGCCCGTTGCAGGTCGCGCGGTTCGTCGCCGGACCGCAGCATCTGTTCGCCACCGTCCTGCGCCCGGTGATCACCCTGCTCAACGCGGTGGCCAACCGGCTGGTGCGGCTGTTCGGCGTCGAGCCGACCGACGAGCTGGCCTCCGCCCGTACCCCCGGCGAGCTGGTCTCGCTGGCCCGGCACTCCGCGCTGGCGGGCGCGCTCGAACAGGACACGGCGGACCTGTTCGTCCGCACCCTGTCCCTCGGCCACCTCACCACGCAGCACGTCATGACCCCACGGGTGAAGGTGATAGCCCTCCAGTCCGACGCCACGGTGGCCGACGTGCTCAATCTGACCCGGGCCACCGGCCTCTCCCGCTTCCCCGTCTACCGGGAGCGGATGGACGAGATCGTCGGCATGGCCCATCTCAAGGACGCGCTCGCCGTGCCCGCGCACGAGCGGCAGCGGGTGCCGGTCGGCCGGATCTCCGTACCGGCCCAGCTGGTGCCCGAGACACTGCCCGCGCAGCAGCTCCTGGAGCGGCTGCGCAACGAGCAGCCCATCGCCGTGGTGGTGGACGAGTACGGCGGCACGGCCGGGGTCGTCACCCTGGAGGACATCGTCGAGGAACTGGTCGGCGAGGTCCTGGACGAGCACGACAGCGCGGGCGACGGGCGGCCCGAACTGGTCCCGGTCACCACCGACGACGGCCGCCCGACCTGGGACGCCGAGGGCAGCTGCCGCGTCCACACCCTCCAGCGGATAGGACTGGCGGTCCCCGACGGGCCGTACGAGACGGTGGCCGGCCTGGTCGCCGATCTGCTCGGCCGGATTCCCGCGCCGGGCGACCGCGCGGACCTGCCCGGCTGGCGGCTCTCCGTCCGCCAGGTCGGGCGCTACCGGGCCGAACGCGTCCGGCTGGTCCGTACGGCGGGCGCCCCGCCCCCGGCTGCCGTGGCGGCACCCCCGCCCGCGCCGGTCCCGGCGTCGGCCCCCGCCCCGGCGGTGACACCGTCCCCGCCGGCGGCCTCCGCCCCGGTGTCGGCCCCGGCCTCCGCCCCCGCCCAGCCGGAGGCGGCCCGGTGACCGTCCTCCAGCTTCTCTTCGCCGTCCTGCTCGTCCTCGCCAACGGTTTCTTCGTCGGGGCCGAGTTCGCGCTCGTCTCCGTACGCCGCAGCCAGATCGAACCGCTGGCCGCCCAGGGATCGGCACGCGCCCGCCAGGTGCTGCACGGTCTGGAGAACCTGCCGCAGATGATGGCCGCCGCGCAGTTCGGCATCACCGTCTGCTCCCTGACCCTCGGCGCCGTCGCCGAGCCCACCGTCGCCCATCTCCTCGAACCGGTCTTCCACGCGGCCCATGTCCCCGACGGCCTCATCCACCCCCTGGGCTTCGTCATCGCCCTCGCCCTGGTGGTCTTCCTGCACCTCGTCATCGGCGAGATGGTCCCGAAGAACCTCGCCATGGCGGCCCCGGAACGGACCGCCGTCTGGCTCAGCCCCGGACTCGTCGGCTTCGCCCGGCTCTGCCGCCCCGTCACCGCCGCCCTCGGCGCCTGCGCCACGCTCGTCCTGCGGGCGTTCGGCGTCGAACCCAGGGACGAGGTGGAGGCCGCCTTCACCAGCGAACAGCTCAACCGGCTCGTGGAGGACTCCGGCCAGGCCGGGCTCCTCGAACCGGCCGAGCAGGAGCGGCTGGAGGACGCCCTGGAACTCGGCTCCCGCCCGGTCACCGACGTCCTGCTCACCCGCGCCGGACTGGTGACGGTCACCCCCGCCGTCACCCCCCGGGAGATCGAGGAGCTGACGGTGCGCACCGGCTTCTCCCGCTTCCCCGTCTGCGCCGACAACGCCGGGGTGTTCATGGGGTACGTGCACGTCAAGGACGTCCTCGACCTGGAGGAGCGGGAGCGCGCCGTACCGCAGCGCGTCTGGCGGCCGATGACGACCCTGCGGGCCGAACTGCCCCTGGACGACACCCTCACCGTCATGCGCCGGGCGGCCACCCATCTCGCGCAGGTCGCCGACGCGTCCGGCCGGGTGCTTGGCCTGGTCGCGCTGGAGGACGTCCTGGAGATGCTCGTCGGCGAGGTACGGGACCCCTCCCACCGGCGGGCGACCCGGCCGGTGCCGCTGCGCACCGGAGGCACGGGCACTCCGCCCGACCTCTCGGACCAGGTTCTCGCCCGCTGACGGGGCCGGGTCCGTCGGGGGCCCGCGCGCAGGGACCCCCGGGTGCCGGACCACGACCGGTCCGGCACCCGGGGACCCGCGCGCCCGGTCCGCGCCGCGCGCTGGCCGGGCCCCGACGCGTCCGTGTCAGAGCGCCGGCGGATCCCCGGCCCCGCGCCCCCGGTCCACCGGACCCCGGCCCGACAGCACCTCGCCGTACGCCTGCATCAGGTCCGGCAGCCGCAGGGTGGACAGGTCCTCCCGTCCCGGTGTGCCGGCATAACCGGAGAGCCGCAGATCGCGGTAGGCGCAGCTCTTCTCGTACAGAGTGCGCAGGAAACGCCCGTTGCCCAGTTCGTCGATCCAGCCCTGGTCGATCACATGGCCGCTGATGCTGCTCAGTTCGTCCAGCGACTCCTCGTCCCACATGTCGTCGTTCTCGGCGGCCAGCACCTCGCCGATCGCGGTCAGTTCGAGCGGGCGGTAGCTGGGGAAGTCGATGCGCGTCGTGAAACGGGACGAGAGCCCGGGGTTGGTGGCGAGCAGCCGGTCCATGCCCTCCGGGTAGCCGGCCAGTATCACCACGAGATGGTTCCGGTTGTCCTCCGCGCGCTTCAGCAGCACCTGAAGGGCCTCGTCGCCGTACGCGTCCCCCTTGCTGTAACCGGAGTTGGCCAGGCTGTACGCCTCGTCCACGAACAGCACACCGCCGAGCGCCGAGTCGATCAGCTCGTTGGCCTTCACCGCGGTCTGGCCCAGGAACTCGCCCACCAGATCGGCCCGTTGGGCCTCCACCAGATGGTCGCCGCCCAGCAGCCCCAGCGCGTAGAAGACCCGCCCGAGGATGCGCGCGACGGTCGTCTTCCCGGTGCCCGAGGGACCGGAGAAGATGAAATGCCGCTTGGGCGGCTGCACGGGCAGCCCCTGACCTGCTCGTAACCGCGCCATGTTGAGCTGCGCGGACAACGCCTTGACCTGCCGTTTGACCGGCTCCAGACCGACCATCCGCTCCAGCTCGGCGAGCGCCTCGGCCAGCAGGACCGGGTCCGTCGGCCGGTCGGGGAACTGCGGGGGAGCGGGCTGCGCCGGCACGCGCGCCTTCTCCCGGATGCCGTCCGCCCGGCCCCCGGGGTCCACCGGACCGCCGCCCGTCCCGAACGGCGACTGGCCCTCGGCGCCCGGCCGGGGATCGGGTCCCCCCGGGAACTCGCCGTCCGCCCCCACGTCCACCGTGTCCTGCCCGAACCCGGCCAGCGCGATCGACGCCAGACCGGCCGGGTCGTCCGCCCCGTCGTAGCCGTCCGAATCGGTGATCGCCGCCAGCCGGGCGGCGGTGTCCATGAAGGTGGGGTCGATACGGTGCACGGCCCGGTACAGCGGCAGGGCGGCGGCGCTCCGGCCGGTCCCCTCGTGCGCCCTCGCCAGCCAGTAACGCAGCTCCTTGCGCTGCGGCTGTTCGCTGCGGCACCGCATCAGTGACGTGGCGAGCAGTGGCTCCGCCTGCCCGTACATCTCCAGCCGCACCCGCGCCATGCCACCGAACAGACCGGCCTCGATACCCAGCAGCGGGTCGTTGACGAGGGATTCGGTGTGCCGCACCAACTGGTCCCAGTCCTTGACCAGATAGGCGCGGCAGGCGTGCAGGAAGCGCACGTGCGGGTCGGTGTCCACGGGCGGCAGCCCGGCCAGCGCCCGGTCCAGCTCGGGCACATGACGGCCGTCGAGCCAGTGCGAGGCGTGCGCGAGCAGCAGATCGCGCCGGCTCTCCAGCACCGGCTGCACCCACCAGCCCAGCCAGTACCAGGAGTTGAGGGTGCGGCGGTGCCGGGAGCGCTGCTCGCCGAAACGGTCCCGGTGCCGGTACATGTGCAGCAGCGCGGTCGTGGTGTCGACCCGTAGCGCGTGCAACCCGAGCCAGCCGTCGGCCATTTCGGGATCGAGCCGTACGGCCTCCCGGAACTCGTCCTCCGCCTGGGGGTACGCCCCCATCGTGTAGGCGTCCACACCACGTACCCACGCGAGATCGGCCGGGGCCTGAGCGCCCTGCGTGCCGATGTCCATCCGGCCCCCCACAACATGACCCCGTGATGTCCCGCCGGGCGGGCGCCCGTCGGCAGAGTGTGCTGAACCACCTTGTCGCTAACGGGAATTGACCCCCCGAGGGGCATCGTACCTGCGCATAGGGGGCGCGACTAAGGGCGCAGCCGTCGCACGCGCACCGGCGGTGACCCAGAGTGACAGTCGGGTGGGCGGCGGTGCGGGGGAGGGCGGGAGGAGGGCAGAACGAAGCCCCCGATCACGGGGGAACAACCGGGGGCCTCGCGTCTGGGGCGGCTCCGAAAAGCCGCACATTGAGAACGTAAGACCTGCCCCGCCTCTTGGTCAAGCGGAGTTGAGGCCCTTCGAGGCTGATTTCCGACTGCTCAGTATGGAGTCGGCATCCCGTCACCGTAGGTGACAGGCCGGTCCGCCGGCGCGGTCGCGGCGGACCCCGGCTCCCAGAGGTAACCCCGCTGCCATTCACGCACCAGCACATCCGCGAACGGACGCGACGGATCTGCCGCGAAATGCCGGGTCTCCGCCTCGGTCCAGGTGTCCCAGAAGGCCGACAGGCCCGCCCCGTCGCGCGCGCGGCCCCGCCGCCACGACTCCTCGGCGCTCCGCTCCATCCACAGCAGCCTCGCCAGCCACGGCCGTACCGCCGCCCGGCCCGCGCCGACCCCCTCGATCAGGACGACCGGCGCGGGGGGCACGGGGCGGGGCGCGTGGAAGCGCCGCAGGGTCCAGTCGTACGGCGCGTACCGCGCGCCCGCGCCGCGCGCGAGCGGTTCGAGGACGCCGTCGGTGAGTCTGTCCGTCCAGTCGAAGAACGCGTCGTGGGAGGCCAGATCGTCCAGCCGCAGCACGGGCGCCCCGCCGAGCGCGGCGGCGAGCCGTGCGGCGAGGGTCGTCTTTCCCGAACCGGCGTGCCCGTCGACCGCGACCAGCCGGACGGGGCCGCAGGACGGCGGCAGCGCCCGCAGGGTCATGGCGGCTTCGATGAGAGCGTCCATCCGGTCACCCTACGCACGCCGGGGCCGGCACGGGCGCGAGTACCGCCGATGCCCGCGCCCGCCCGGCCACCAGGAAGGGGACAGGGGACAGGGGGACGGCGCCGCGAGGCCGCGGAACAGCGGGTCGCACCAGTGGTCGAGACCAATATTGGTGGCGATGACGCGGCACGAAGTGCTGGCAGAAGCCGGACCGGGCCCGCGATAGTGGGCGCACTCTGTCGTGCACCAGCCCAGTGACCCCGGGGGTCCCCCATGAACCACCCAGCCTCTGCCGGGAACAGCCCGGCGTCGCGCCGTACTGTCCTGGCCGCGGCCCTCGCCGCCGCCGGCGCGGGCGCGCTGTCCACCGCCGCCCCCGCCGTGGCGGCCTCTCCGGCCGCACCGTCCGGCCGCCACCACCCGCGGAACGGTCTCGTGGACAACCACTTCTGGACATCCTCCGCCGACTGGCGCGGCGGCCGGGGCGAGGGCACGAAGGCCCTGTCCGGCGGCCGGTCCGGTCTGGTCATCGCCACCCCCGTGGGCAGCACCGACTACACCGACCCGCACACCGGCACCACCAGCACCTGGGAGTACGCCACCTGGACCTCGCCCGTCCACCGCTCCGGCGTCCCGGCCACCGAGGCGATCGCCTCCTGGAACGCCACCACACCCGCGGGCACCTGGATCCAGACTGAACTGCGCGGCACCTACTCCGACGGCGCCGCGACTCCCTGGTACGTGATGGGCCGCTGGGCGTCCGGCGACGGTGACATCCGGCGCACCTCCGTCGACGACCAGACGGACGACCGCAGCAGCGTCTGGACCGACACCTTCGCCATCGACGACGCGGCGAGCGGTCTGCGGCTGGTCTCGTACCAGCTGCGCCTCACCCTCCACCGCAAGCCAGGCACGACCCTCACGCCCACCGTCCGCCGGGTCGGCGCGATGACCTCCGACATCCCGGACCGCTTCACCGTCCCGGCGTCCGCGCACCAGGTGGCGCGCGAACTGCCCGTACCGCGCTACTCGCAGAACACGCACGTCGGCCAGTACCCGGAGTACGACAACGGCGGCGAGGCGTGGTGCAGCCCCACCTCCTCGCAGATGATCATCGAGTACTGGGGCCGGAAGCCCACCGCCGAGGACCTGGCGTGGGTGAACCCGGACTTCGCCGACCCCCAGGTCTGCCACGCGGCCCGGTACACCTTCGACCACCAGTACGACGGCTGTGGCAACTGGCCCTTCAACGCCGCCTACGCCGCCACCTACCCGGACATGAACGGCGTCGTCACCCGGCTCGGCTCGCTCGCCGACGTGGAGCGGCTGATCCGCGCGGGCATCCCGGTCATCACCTCGCAGTCCTTCCTGGAGTCGGAGCTGACCGGCGCGGGTTACGGCACCTCCGGCCATCTGATGACGGTGATCGGCTTCACGGCCGCCGGCGACGTCATCGCCAACGACCCCGCCTCGCCCAGCAACGAGGCGGTCCGGCGGGTCTACAACCGCCGTGAGTGGGAGAACATCTGGCTGCGCACGAAGCGCTACAACGCCTCGGGCGGCGTGTCCTCGGGCACCGGCGGCGTCTGCTACCTCTACTGGCCTGCGGAGCCCACGGCGGCCCAGCGCAAGGCGCTGGAGACCGTCGGCGTGCGCTGAGGCCGCCGGGTCCGGCGGCGGTACCCGTGTGACAGGGCGTGGGGAGCGGATCTGAGGAGATGACACCGGGTCAGGACCTCCGTCACTTGTCCCTGGGTCACTTGTCCCTCGGTCATAGCTCCGTCGTCACAGAGCCTCCGGACAGGGCGTGCTGACGGTTCGTCGGAGGTGTCGGCGCGGGCGCCGGGGTGATGCCGTTCACCCCGGCGCCCTCGCGTGCCGCGACCGGAGAGCGCTCACCCCGGCCGGTCCCGCCCTCCCGCGACGGGTCTGCAATACTGCGGATCTCCTGTGACGGCCGAGACGGGGAAGCGCGGACTTGAACGACAGGCAGCAGCGTGGCGAGAGCGAGCGGGCGCAGCAGCGCCGCTCCGAACTCATCGCCACCGGCCGGAAGTTGTTCGCCGACACCTCGTACGACGCGCTGTCCATGGACGACATCGCCCGGCACGCCGGTGTCGCCAAGGGGCTGATCTACTACTACTTCAAGAACAAGCGCGGCTACTACCTCGCCATCATCGAGGACTCCGTGGGGGAGTTGGTCTCGCTCGCCGCCGGGGGCGGCGATCTGCCGAACACCCAGCGCGTCCAGCGCACCGTCGAGGCGTATCTCCGGTTCGCCCAGTTCAACGAGGCCGCCTACCGCACGATCATCACCGGCGGGGTGGGCTTCGACACCCAGGTGCAGGCGATCCGCGACGCGGTGCGTACCGGACTGGTCGCCACCGTCGCCCAGGGCGCGTACGGCCGCCAGGACATCCCGCCGATCGCGCGGCTCGCCCTGCTGGGCTGGCTCAGCAGCGTCGAGTGGCTGACGCTCGAATGGCTGGAGCACCGCGAGGAGTTGACCCGGGAGATCCCGCGCGACCTGCTGGTGCGGATGCTGCGGCACACGCTCAACACGATCGAGGAGTTCGCGCCGGAGTGCCCGGCGCCGCCGCCGGACCCGGACTTCCGTCCGTACACCGGCCGCGACACCTGAACCGGCCCGTACACGGCGCCGCACCACGGCAGGCCGCGACGGCGGAGCGGATCTCAGGCGGACGGGCGGATCTCAGGCGAACGGGCGGGGCGCACGGGAACGGGCGGGGCGCACGGGAACGGGGCGGGGCTCGGCGGCCCCGCCCCGTCCGCCCTTCCTCCGTCGGTCAGTTGATCGCGTCGATCAGCTCACCGTCGGCCGTGTCGCCGCTCAACTCCCAGAAGAACGTGCCTCCGAGGCCCTGCTGGTTCTTGTAGTCCATCTTGGTACCGATGGTGGCGGGGGTGTCGTAGCTCCACCAGTTGGTGCCGCAGTGCGCGTACGCGGTCCCGGCCACCGTGCCGTTCGCCGGGCAGGTGTTCTTGAGGACCTTGTAGTCCTCGATGCCCGGCTCGTACGTGCCCGGCGCCGCACCCGTCGCGCTGCCGCCCGGCTCCGCCCGGGTGACGCCCGTCCAGCCGCGTCCGTAGAAGCCGATGCCGAGCAGCAGCTTCTCCGCCGGAACCCCCTTGGCCTTCAGCTTCGTGATCGCCGCGTCGGAGTTGAAGCCCTCCTGCGGGATGCCGTCGTACGACGTCAGCGGCGAGTGCGGGGCCGTCGGACCCTGCGCCGCGAACGCGCCGAAGAAGTCGTACGTCATCGGCAGATACCAGTCGAGGTGCTGGGCCGCCGTGCCGTAGTCCGTGGCGTCGATCTTGCCGCCGTCCGAGCCGTCGGCGGTGATCGCCGCGGTGACCAGGTCGCCGCCGAACTCCGTACGCAGCGCCGACACCAGATTCGTGAAGGCGTCGGGACCGCTGGTGTCGCAGGTCAGACCACAGGCGTTCGGGTACTCCCAGTCGACGTCGATACCGTCGAAGACATCGGCCCAGCGCGGGTCCTCGACCAGGTCGCGGCAGGACTTGGCGAACGCGGCCGGGTTCTGTGCCGCCTCGCCGAAGCCGCCCGACCAGGACCAGCCGCCGAACGACCAGATGACCTTCAGACCGGGGTGGAGCGCCTTGAGCTTGCGCAGCTGGTTGAAGTTGCCGCGCAGCGGCTGGTCCCAGGCGTCGGCCACCCCGTCGACGCTCTGGTCGGCGGTGTAGGACTTCTCGTGGTCGGCGAACGCGTCACCGATGACGCACTTGCCTCCCTGGACGTTGCCGAACGCGTAGTTGATGTGTGTGAGCTTGTCGGCCGACCCGGAGGTCTCGATGTTCTTGACGTGGTAATTCCGGTCGTAGACACCCCAGTTGGCGAAGTATCCGACGACCTTCCCGGCAGCGGCTGTGGGGGCCGCGCTCGCCGGGGCCTTCTCCTGGTCCGCCGCCGCGCTGCCGGCACCGGCGAGCAGGGACACGCCGAGAACGGCCGTACAGGCGGCGGCGACGAGCGCCCGGAAACGGGCGCGGGGACGGTGCGGTCCGAGCATGAGGTCTCCTCGTGGGGGAGGGAGAGCGCGTCCGGGACATCGACCTGTCATGGACGCGAAGTGTTCCTCGGGACGTTAGAAGGACTAGACCAGTCGGTCAATGGGTGGGAACAGACTTCGCACGAAGCCCGTGGCGGTATGCCGGGGCGTGCCGGCCGCGCGGGAGGCCGGAGCCCGGCCGAACAGGACCTGACCTCCCGTGACTACACCCCGCCGATCGGGCATACTCAACGCGCCACAGCCGCTGGTCAGCCCCTCCCGTGATCCGGGGCGGCAGCATCGGCTGGGCAGTATTCCGGCCCGGGGACACCCCCGGGCCCCGACCGGCGGCGCCGCCACACCCAGCGTGCGCGACCGCCGTAGCGTCCCGACAGGGAGGAGAGCGCCGCCATGCCCGACCGCGCCCCGCGACAGGTGGAACGTCAGCTGCCCACCGAGGAGTCGAAGGACCTGCTCACGCTCGTACGCGACATCGTCGAGCGGGAGATCGCCCCCGGGGCGTCCGAGGGGGAGGAGGCCGGCCGCTTCCCCCGCGAGACCTTCGCCCTCCTCTCCGCGTCCGGCCTGCTCGGCCTGCCGTACGACTCCGCGCACGGCGGCGGCGACCAGCCGTACGAGGTCTACCTCCAGGTCCTCGAAGAGCTCGCCGCGGCCCGCCTCACCGTCGGCCTCGGCGTCAGCGTCCACTCACTGGCCTGCCACGCGCTCGCCTCCTACGGCACCGCCGACCAGCAGGCCGAACACCTCCCCGCCATGCTGGGCGGCGGCCTGCTGGGCGCCTACTGCCTCTCCGAGCCCGCCTCCGGGTCCGACGCCGCCTCGCTGAGCACCAAGGCCGTCAGGGACGGCGACGACTGGGTGATCACCGGCACCAAGGCGTGGATCACCCACGGCGGCATCGCCGACTTCTGCACCGTGCTCGCGCGCACCGGCGGCGAGGGTGCCCGCGGCATCTCGGCCTTCCTGGTGCCGGGCGACGCCGAAGGGCTGGTCGCCGCGGCACCCGAGAAGAAGATGGGCATGAAGGGCTCGCCCACCGCCCAGCTCCACTTCGACGGCGTCCGGGTCGGCGACGACCGGCGGATCGGCGACGAGGGGCAGGGGTTCGCGATCGCCCTCTCCGCACTCGACTCCGGCCGGCTCGGCATCGCGGCCTGCGCCGTGGGAGTCGCGCAGGCGGCGCTCGACGAGGCCGTGGAATACGCGGCGGGGCGCAGGCAGTTCGGCCGCCCCATCGCCGACTTCCAGGGGCTGCGCTTCCTGCTCGCCGACATGGCCACCCAGATCGACGCGGGCCGTGCGCTGTACCTGGCGGCGGCCCGGCTGCGGGACGCGGGGCTGCCGTTCTCCCGCCAGGCCGCGATGGCGAAGCTGTTCTGCACCGACGCGGCGATGCGGGTCACCACGGACGCCGTGCAGGTGCTCGGCGGCTACGGCTACACGGCGGACTTCCCCGCCGAGCGCTACATGCGCGAGGCGAAGGTCCTCCAGATCGTGGAAGGCACCAACCAGATCCAGCGCATGGTCATCGCCCGGCACCTGGTCGGCCCCGAAACCCGCTGAGCCGGACCGACCTGACCCTGTGTCCCGTCCGTCGGAGATCGCCAACCGGCGGACGGGAACGGCGAATCGACGAGCCGTCGGCTCGTTCGGAACAGTCAGGGCGGTACGTGACGTGCCGTGGGGCCCGTGAGGCGACGAGGCGGCGGGGCCGCGCGTCAGGCGGCGTGCCGGCGCGGCTGCGGCAGCTTGAACGGACGTGAACTCGGGCCGCCCGCATGGGAGAACGGCTGCGTACGCCAGTCCAGCCCCTGAGGGAGCGTCAGCAGCAGCGCGGTGTCCTGCTCCTGCGCGTCGAGCGACTCGTCGGCGGGCCGGGCGTCGTCGGCCGAACGGCCCGTACCCGCGCACACGGTGAGGACGAACGGATTCCACGGGCTGGGGCACAGCGCGTGCTCCGGCAGATTGTCCTCGTCCGCCAGAAGGGCGATCGGCTGGGAGCAGTCCGGGCACACGACCCGGTACATCTCGAAGGTGTCGTAGAAGTCGAGATCGTCGGCCTCGACGGGATCAAAGGGCTCCGGTTCGATACGTCCGGTGCTCTTCAGGCTCTGCATGGAGACACTCCCCCTCAGGTGGGCCGACTGCCACGTGCGGCCTCGACCACAGCAAGCAATTCCCGTCGCGCGAGGCAGGTAACCGTGAGGCCTCGACCGACCACGCGACATACCTGTGGTGTTCGTCACATGCCCGGCACGGGTGACGATCCAGTACGTCGTCTGCTGTGCCGGAAGCGACCTCGGGCAATAGGTTGATCCGCATGGAGGAGCTGGATCGTCAGATCGTGGAATTGCTCGTCAAGGACGGGCGGATGAGCTACACCGACCTGGGCAGGGCCACCGGTCTGTCCACCTCGGCGGTTCATCAGCGCGTCCGCAGACTGGAGCAGCGCGGAGTCGTACGCGGCTACGCCGCCGTCGTGGACCCCGAAGCCGTCGGACTGCCCCTGACCGCGTTCATCTCGGTCAAGCCGTTCGACCCCAGCGCGCCCGACGACATCGCGGAACGGCTGGCGCCGATCCCCGAGATCGAGGCATGCCACAGCGTGGCCGGCGAGGAGAACTACATCCTCAAGGTACGGGTGGCGACACCCCTGGAACTGGAGAACCTGCTGACCCGCATCCGCACCCTGGCGGGCGTCTCCACCCGCACGACGGTGGTCCTCTCCACCCCGTACGAGGCCCGCGCACCGCACTTCTGAGGTCCCGGCCCACCGGTGCTCCTCTTCGGACTCGGTGCGCCTCCGGGCGCTCGAAGCCCCTGCCGGCGGCGGCGCGCCCTTCGGCTCACCCGCCGGGGCCCGGCGCCGCCCACCCCTGCGTGTCGGAGTCCTCGTGGGAGGCGGGAGACTGGGGGTCATGAACGATCGTGCCGCCGCCCCGAGTCGAACCCGAACCATTCTGCTGCGCGGGGGAGACGTCCACAGCCCCGCCGACCCCTTCGCCACCGCGATGGTCGTCGAACGCGGCCATGTCGCCTGGGTCGGCTCCGAAGGTGCCGCCGACTCCTTCGCCTCCGGGGTGGACGAGGTCGTCGACCTCGAAGGCGCCCTCGTCACGCCCGCGTTCACCGACGCGCACGTCCACACCACCGCGACCGGTCTCGCCCTCACCGGACTCGACCTGTCCGGCGCCGCCACGCTCGCCGACGCGCTCGCGCTCGTCCGGGACCACCGCGCCGCCCACCCCGCCGACCGGGTACTCCTCGGGCACGGCTGGGACGCCGCCCGCTGGCCCGAGCGCCGCGCCCCCGGCCGCCGGGAACTGGACGAAGCGGCCGACGGACGACCGCTGTACCTGACCCGCGTCGACGTCCACTCCGCCGTCGTCACCACCGCCCTCCTCGACCTGGTGCCCGGCGTCACCGAACTGGCCGGATTTCATCGTGACGCCCCGCTGACCGGTGACGCCCACCACGCCGTACGCGCCGCCGCGTACGCCGCCCTGACTCCCGCGCAGCGCACCGAGGCGCAGCGCGCCGCCCGCGCCCGCGCCGCCTCCCTCGGCATCGGCACCCTCCACGAGTGCGGCGGGCCCCACATCTCCGCCGAGGACGACTTCACCGGGCTGCTCCGGCTGGCCGAGGACGAACCCGGCCCGCGCGTGCACGGCTACTGGGCCGAGCGCGTCGCCGACGACAAGGACGCGGCACGCGTCCGCGCGCTGGGCGCCGCCGGAGCGGCGGGCGACCTCTTCGTGGACGGCTCGCTCGGTTCGCACACCGCCTGGCTGCGCGAGCCGTACGCGGACGCGCCCCACACCGGCACCGCGCACCTCGACGCCGCCGACATCGCCGCCCATGTCACCGCCTGCACCGAAGCCGGGCTCCAGGCCGGATTCCACGCCATCGGCGACGCCGCGGTCGACGCGGTCGTCGCCGGGATCCGCGCCGCCGCCGAGCGGGTCGGACTCGCCCGGATCCGCGCCGCCCGCCACCGGGTGGAGCACGCCGAGGCACTCACCCCCGAGACCGTCGCCGGCTTCGCCGAACTCGGCCTCACCGCCTCCGTCCAGCCCGCGTTCGACGCGGCCTGGGGCGGTACGGACGGCATGTACGCCGACCGGCTCGGCGCGCCCCGCGCCGCCACCCTCAACCCGTACGCCGCCCTGCTCCGCGCCGGTGTCCCCCTCGCCTTCGGCTCCGACAGCCCCGTCACCCCGCTCGACCCCTGGGGCACCGTCCGGGCCGCCGCGTTCCACCGCACACCCGCCCACCGGATCTCCGTACGCGCCGCGTTCACCGCCCACACCCGCGGCGGCGGACGCGCCGCGGGCCGCGACGACACGGGGGTGCTCGTGCCGGGCGCGCCCGCCGACTACGCGGTCTGGCGCACCGAGGAGCTGATCGTCCAGGCCCCCGACGACCGGGTCGCCCGCTGGTCCACCGACCCGCGTTCGGGCACGCCCGGCCTGCCCGATCTGACCCCCGGCACCCCCCTGCCCGTCTGCCTGCGGACCGTCGTGGGCGGGCGAACGGTGTTCGTGCGACCGAACGAGTGATGTACCCGCGTTTCCGTACCGCCGACCGATGCTTCCCAGCCACGGTCGCGACCAGCGGATCTCCGTCGCCGACCTGCTGAAACACGTCGACGGCGCAGGTCACGGATGTATTGACAGCACGCACTCACCGGCCGGTAGGTTCGGCCGGGTCCACCACAGACGTCCGACCGGCAACTCCCACGCAGTCGTCGAACGCCGCTGGGTCAGGGGGTGGCGCGCCGCACCGGCGCGCCACCACTGGGAGCCAGGTCCAGCGCCCGCGCCTCGGGGACGAGGGAGGGTCTCCGCCGGTCGGCGGGTGCGACCCGGGTAGGGCCCCGGCGTTCAGTAGACAACGGCTCTCGGTCGACCCGCAGCCGGCGGGTCCGAGGTCGGCCCGAAGGACGCCGGGACCCGACCCGTACGCCCCCGGCCTCCCGCCCGGAGGCTCCGCGCCGCCGTATTCCGGCCGCCCCTTCCCCATTCGGTACGACACCCCGCCACCGTGTGGACGGGGACCCCTCGCCCGCTCGCTAAGGTGGTACTTCTGCGTACGGCGATTAAGGGGCAGTTGTGAACGACGGTGGTCAGAGGCGGTTCGGCCCGCTCGGCGCAGCGTTGGTGATCATCCCGACCTTCAACGAGGCGGAGAACATCGAACGGACCGTCAGGCGCGTGCGCGCGGCGGTCCCGGAGGCCGACATCCTGGTCACCGACGACAACAGCCCCGACGGCACCGGGAAGATCGCCGACGAACTCGCCGCCGCCGACGACCGGGTCCACGTCCTGCACCGCAAGGGCAAGGAAGGACTGGGCGCCGCGTATCTGGCGGGCTTCCGCTGGGGCATGGAGCACGACTACGGTGTCCTGGTCGAGATGGACGCCGACGGCTCCCACCAGCCCGAGGAACTGCCCCGCCTGCTGACCGCGCTCAAGGGCGCCGACCTCGTGCTCGGTTCGCGCTGGGTGCCCGGCGGCCGGGTGGTCAACTGGCCGAGGACCCGCGAGATGATCTCCCGGGGCGGCAGCACGTACTCACGGGCACTGCTCGGACTGCCGCTGCGCGACATCACCGGCGGCTTCCGCGCCTTCCGTACGGAGACGCTGAACCGGCTCGGTCTGGACGAGGTCGCCTCGCAGGGCTACTGCTTCCAGGTCGACCTCGCGCGCCGGGCCGTCGAGGCCGGCTGCCATGTCGTGGAGGTGCCGATCACCTTCGTCGACCGCGAACTGGGCGACTCCAAGATGAGCCGCGACATCCTCGTGGAGGCGCTCTGGCGGGTCACCGCCTGGGGCGTCGGTACGCGTGCCAACCGGATGCTCGGCCGCAAGCCCCTCTGACCCCCGGTCCTGCGACCACCGGAACTCTCCCCGAACCTCCGACGCCCGGATTTCGGCCCGCCCCGAACGACAACGCGCGGCGCGGCCAGGCACACTGGAATCATGACGACCGGCGCACCGCCTCCCGCGGCTCCGCGGCGCTCACGCGCACGCACATTTGTTCCTCTGGGCATCGCCCTCTGGCTGGTGCTCGAAATCTGGCTGCTGACCGTCGTGGCCGACGCCACGAACGCGCTGACCGTGCTCGCGCTGCTGATCGGCGCGGGCGTGCTCGGCTCCGTGGTCGTCAAGCGGGCCGGGCGGCGGGCCTTCCGGAATCTCACCGAGACCCTTCAGCAGGCGCAGCGGCAGCAGCAGAGCCCGGACGCCCCCACGGACACCGACGAGAACGCGAAGAGTTCCGGCAACGGGTTCCTGATGCTGGGCGGTCTGCTGATCATGCTGCCCGGACTGATCTCCGACGCCTTCGGTCTGGTGCTGCTGATCCCCCCGGTGCGTTCGCTGCTCAGCCGGCGGGTGGAGCGGTCGCTGGAGCGCCGTATGCGCGCCGCCGGCCCCGGGGGTCTCGGCGACGCCTTCCAGCAGGCCCAGCAGGCTCGGATGGGCCGCCCGGACGGCAAGGTCGTACAGGGTGAGGTCATCCGGCACGACGAGCCCGCCCCGCCGCGCGATTCCGGCGAGGACGGCCCCCGGCCGCCCCTGACGCCCTGACAGCTCGTTCCGCCGTGGGCTCTTGTTCCGCCCCGCGCTCCTGAGACAGCGCTCCTGAGACAGCCGAAAGCCGTGGGCCGCGACACATTGTGTGTCGCGGCCCACGGCTTCTCGCATGTGCTGTCGTGGCGATTCCCGCCGGGCCGGGGCCCGAGGGGTCAGGCCGACTTGCGGCTGTCCCGCGGATGCACCGCGATGTTCATGGCGCCGGAGCGCAGGACGGCCAGCCTCTCGGCCAGCACCTCCTCCAGCTCCTCGCGTGTGCGCCGCTCCATGAGCATGTCCCAGTGCGTACGCGCAGGCTTGCCCTTCTTCTCCTCGGGACCATCCCCGTCAACCAGGAGTGCCTGGGCGCCACACGCCTTGCACTCCCACTCCGGCGGAATTTCCGCCTCTACCGAGAACGGCATCTCAAATCGATGGCCGTTCTGGCATGCGTACTCCACCGCCTGGCGCGGGGCCAGATCGATACCGCGGTCCGTCTCGTAGCTGGTAACCACAAGTCGCGTGCCGCGGAGAGCTCGCTCACTCATGAATCGTGCCTCCCGGGCTTGTCGCCCACAGGACAGGTGTCGCTGTCGTCGTCTTCCGGTCAACGTCCGGTCGGCGGTAAAGATTCCCGTTCCGGGTCACACGTCGCCGTCGTACCGCCCCTTGGTTCTACCCACCAGTGCCCGGTTTGTCACATCTGGCGCTGGATGTCAGCTCACGTTTTCGCTTCCGTGACACGCGGTGACGGTCCGGCTGGCAGGCCAACGGCGTACACTACCGCGCTTTGACCTGGACGTCTAAATCCGCTCCGGCACGGGGTTGCCCGCCTCGGCCACGGCCCGGCGGACCGGCACCCGCGCGAGCAGGACGAAGCCGATCAGGAAGAAGACCACCAGCGAGACGATCGCGTCCCGGTAGCTGCCGGTGAGCTGGTAGGCGAGGCCGAACACCAGCGGCCCCAGCCAGCTCAGGCCGCGGTCGCTCATCTCGTACGCGGCGAAGTACTCGGCCTCCTTGCCGCGCGGGATCAGATGCGAGAACAGCGAGCGCGACAGCGCCTGGCTCCCGCCCAGCACCATGCCGATCGCGGCGGCCAGACCGAAGAACCAGACCGGGGCCCCGGCGGGCAGGAAGTACCCGGCGATCAGGATGACCGTCCAGACGACGAGCGACGCGAGGATCGTCCGTTTGGCTCCGTGGGTCCGCGCCAGCCTGCCCATGCCGAGGGCGCCCACCACCGCCAGGATCTGTACCAGCAGCACCGCCGAGATCAGCGTCGTCTGGTCCAGGCCCAGCTCCTCGGAGCCGTAGACGGACGCCTGGGAGATCACCGTCTGCACGCCGTCGTTGTAGATCAGATAGGCGAGCAGGAAGGAGAGCGTGAGGGGATGGCGGCGCATGTCGCGCAGGGTGGCGATCAGCTGGCGCCAGCCGGTGCCCACCGCTCCTCCCGCCTGGTGTCCGGCTTCCGTTGGGTGTCCGGCGTCCCGCTCCACCTGCCGGTCGCGCAGCCGGCGCAGCGGTATCAGGGTGAAGGCGCCCCACCAGATGCCCGCCGAGGCCAGACAGATCCGTACGGCCGTCGACTCCGAGACACCGAACGACTCGTGACCGGTGTAGAGGATCAGGTTCAGTACGAGGACGAAGGCGCCCGAGGTGTAGCCGAAGGCCCAGCCCCGTGAGGAGACCGCGTCGCGCTCCTCGGGCGTGGCGATCTGCGGCAGATACGCGTTGTAGAGGGCCATGGACACCGACAGCGACGCGTTCGCCACGATCAGCAGGACCACGCCCAGCGCGTAGCGGTCGCCGTCCAGGAAGAACATGCCCGCCGTCGCGCCCGCCCCCGTGTACGCGGCGACCGCCAGCAGCGGCTTCTTGCGCCCCGTACGGTCGGCCACCGCCCCGGCCAGCGGCATCAGGAGCACCGCGAGAACGATCGACGCGGACACGGCGTACGCGAAGACCGAACCGGCCCGCACCGGGACGCCCAGCGGATGGACGAAACCGTCGGCGTCCGCAGCGGCCTTCGCCACCGAGGTCAGATACGGCCCGAGGAAGACCGTGACGACGCTGGTCGAGTAGACGGAGACGGCGAAGTCGTAGAAGTACCAGCCGCGTTGTT
Organism: Streptomyces sp. NBC_01498; assembly: GCF_036327775.1. Taxonomy (NCBI): domain Bacteria; kingdom Bacillati; phylum Actinomycetota; class Actinomycetes; order Kitasatosporales; family Streptomycetaceae; genus Streptomyces; species Streptomyces sp. NBC_01498. The sequence goes on from NZ_CP109598.1 coordinate 6,324,004, forward strand.
CACGTATTCGGCCGGTCTCGTCGCCGGTCAGGCCCGCGGTGTCGGCGGTCACCCCGCGCCCCCCTCCGTCGTCCCCCGAGGGGGTGTCCGCAACTGTCATCGCCAGAGCCCGCGTTCGGTGAACACCGCGCGCAGCGTCTCCAGTTGATCGGTCATGATGCCATCCACACCGAGGTCCAGGAGCGCGCGCATCCGGTCCGCCCCGTTGACGGTCCAGACATGCACCTGGAGACCGCGCGCGTGCGCCGTCCGTACGAAGCGCCGGTCGACCACCCGCACCCCGCTCTGCTCCCGCGGCACCTGCGCACAGACGGCGCCCTCACGCACCGGCGCGGGCACCCCGTACGAGCGCAGCCGCAGGCCGAGAACACCGCGCACTCCGTAGGAGGTGGCCAGCCGGGGACCCGCCCGCCGGTGCGCGCGGGCGACGCGCGCCTCCGAGAACGAGCCCACACACACCCGGTCCCAGCTGTCCGTCCGCCGGATCAGTTCGATCAGCGGGTCCAGGGCCGGCTCCGCCTTCATGTCGACGTTCCAGCGGGCGTCCGGGAACTCCTCCAGAAGATCCTCGAAGAGCGGGAGCGGCTCGGTCCCGCCGACCCGGGCCCGGCCCACCTCGCTCCACGGCAGCTCCGCGATCCGGCCGCGCAGGTCGGTGACCCGGTCGAGCGTCGCGTCGTGGAACGCGACGAGCCGGCCGTCGGCCGTGGTGTGCACGTCGGTCTCGAAGTAGCGGTAACCGAGCGCGGCGGCGCGCCGGAAGGCCGCCGCCGTGTTCTCGATCCCGTCGGCCGCGCCGCCCCGGTGGGCGAACGGGATGGGCGACGGATGGTCCAGATAGGGATGGCGTACGGGAGTCACGGCCGAAGTATGGCCTGCTCCGGGGAACCCCCGGCGACGACCGTGTCGCCGTCCGGCGTCGGCGGGACGTCGAAGACCCGCAGGAACAGCTGCGCGAGGGGCCCGATGGCCAGCGCGTAGGCGACCGTGCCGATGCCGACGGAGCCGCCGAGCGCGAATCCGGTGGCGACGACGGCCACCTCGATCCCGGTACGGACCAGCCGCACGGAGCGGCCGGTGAGCCGGTGCAGCCCGGTCATCAGCCCGTCGCGGGGACCGGGCCCGAAACGGGCCGCGATGTAGAGGCCGGTGGCCACGCCGTTGAGCACGATGCCGGCCACCAGCAGGGCGATCCGTACGGCGAGATGGCGGCCGTCCGGGACGAGGGCCAGGGCGGCGTCCATCGCGACCCCCACCACGAAGACGTTGGAGACCGTGCCGACCCCGGGCCGCTGCCGGATCGGTATCCACAGCAGCAGCACCACCGCGCCGACGATGATCGAGACGACGCCCATGGTCAGCCCGGTCAGCTCGGACAGACCCTGGTGCAGCACGCCCCAGGGCTCCAGCCCGAGCCCGCCCCGCACCAGCAGGGCCGCGCTCACGCCGTACAGGGTCAGACCCGCGTAGAGCTGGACGAGGCGGCGGGGGAGCCGCCTCCCACGGAGGACGGGTGCGAGGGACAAGGGACGGTCCTCCGGAGTGGAACGAGTGGACTGATGCGTGTCACTCTGTGGCGGGGCGACAACGGCCGACCATGGCCAATTCGGTGAAGGTGGACTGATTTCTATGACGCAGTGGACCTCGGCGGTCGGAGCGGCCCAGCTCGCGCGCCAGCTCAACGCCCAGCAGTCCCGGCCCGCCGGGCCCGGCACCCGTAAACCGCCCGCCTACCGGGCCCTCGCCGACGGTGTCCGGCTGCTCGTCCTCGAAGGCCGTGTGCCCGTCGCCGCCCGCCTCCCCGCCGAGCGCGAACTGGCCCTCGCGCTCTCCGTCAGCCGGACCACGGTCGCCGCCGCCTACGAGGCGCTGCGCGCCGAGGGATTCCTGGAGTCCCGCAGGGGCGCCGGCAGCTGGACCGCCGTCCCCGCCGGGAACCCGCTGCCCGCCCGCGGCCTCGAACCGCTGCCGCCGGACTCCCTCGGCTCGATGATCGACCTCGGCTGCGCCGCGCTCCCGGCGCCCGAACCCTGGCTCACCCGCGCCGTCCAGGGCGCGCTGGAGGAGCTGCCGCCGTACGCGCACACCCACGGCGACTACCCGGCGGGGCTGCCCGCCCTGCGCCAGACCCTCGCTGACCGGTACACCGCGCGCGGAGTGCCGACCATGCCCGAGCAGATCATGGTCACCACCGGCGCGATGGGCGCGATCGACGCGATCTGCCATCTCTTCGCCGGGCGCGGCGAGCGCGTCGCCGTCGAGTCGCCCAGCTACGCGAACATCCTCCAGCTGATGCGCGAGGCGGGCGCCCGCCTCGTACCCGTCGCCATGGCCGAGGGACTGGGCGGCTGGGACCTGCCGCGCTGGCGCCAGGTACTGCGGGACGCGGCCCCCCGGCTCGCGTACGTCGTCGCCGACTTCCACAACCCGACCGGCGCGCTGGCCGCGGAGGACCAGCGGCGGCAGCTGGTCGAGGCGGCGCGCTCGGCGGGGACGGTGCTCGTCGTCGACGAGACGATGTCCGAGCTCTGCCTCGACGAGGAGGGACCACACGGCAACGAGGGCCCGGTCGGTGAAGGCGGCCCGCTCGGTGAGGGCGGCCCGCTCGGTGAGGGCGGCCCGCTCGGTGAGGGCGGCCCGGTCGGTGAAGGTGGCCCGGGAGCCGAACTGCCGCCGCCGGTCTGCGCGTTCGACCCGGCGGGCAGCACGGTCCTCACGGTCGGGTCCGCCAGCAAGGCGTTCTGGGCGGGCATGCGGATCGGCTGGGTGCGGGCCGCGCCCGAGGTCATCCGCTCCCTGGTCGCCGCCCGCGCCTACGCCGATCTCGGCACTCCGGTGCTGGAACAGCTCGCGATCAACTGGCTGATGGGGACCGGCGGCTGGGAGCGGGCCGTGGAGGTGCGGCGCGCCCAGGCCCGCGAGAACCGCGACGCGCTGGTGTCCGCCGTGCGCAGGGAGCTGCCGGGCTGGGAGTTCGACGTGCCGCGCGGCGGACTGACGCTGTGGGTGCGCACGGGCGGTGTGTCGGGCTCACGGATCGCCGAGGTGGGCGAGCGGGTCGGTGTACGGGTGCCGGGCGGTCCGCGCTTCGGGGTGGACGGGGCGTTCGAGGGGTACGTGCGGCTGCCGTTCACGGTCGCCGGGCCCGTCGCCGACGAGGCGGCGGTCCGGCTTGCGGCGGCGGCCCGCCTCGTACAGAGCGGCGCGCGCGGCGGCACCGACGCACCGCGCACGTTCGTCGCCTGAGGACCCGCGGGAGTGGGCCCGGACGGCGCTCCTGCCCGGGGCCGACGTCGTACCGGGGAGGTCAGCCCTCGGCGGGTACGGCGCCGGTCACCGGGGCCGCTTGCTGCCGGGCCTCCCGGGGCCGGGCCTGGGCCGGGGGCGAGGGCTCCGGGGCGTGCGCCGGTGTGGGGTCCTGCTCGGCGGCGGCCGGTGAGTCGTCCAGCGGCGGGTGCCGGTCGGGCAGCAGCTCCAGGACCGCCTGCCGGTGCGCGTCGCTCGTGTCCTCGTCGTACGGATCGGGCGTCGCCGGGACCTGGAGCCTGAGCACCGGTCCGGTGCCCAGGCGCGCGTACCCCCGGCCGACCGGGACGTCCGGCGCGGGGATGGTGTGGGGCGGTGCGCCGAGAACCGCCGCAAGTTCGTCGCGGGTGGCGGCGCCCAGCACGACACGCGCGCGCGTGTGCGCCCGTACGGTCCCGCCGAGCGCGTCCAGGGTGTCGAACTGTTCCGCGACGACCACCGTCACATGGGCGGCCCTGCCGTGGCGCAGCGGGACGTCGAGTAGTTCCTGCGGATCGGGCCGGCCGTCGGCCGCCGCCAGATGCGCGAAGGCGCTCGGGCGGTCGAGCAGCAGCCAGAGCGGGCGCTTGGTGTCCTCGGGGACGTCGTGACCGGACTGCCGGGCACGATTGGCGGCGATCAGCCGCCGTTCCGTCTCGTTGGCCGCCCATTCGAGCCCGGCCAGCGCCCCGGAGAGCCCGCGCTCCACGGCGAGGACACCCGTACGCCCGCTGAGGCCGGCGTACTCGCTCGTGCCGCCGCCCTCCACGATCACCACGTCGCCGTGCGGGAGCGCCTGGAGGGCGATCGAGCGGAGCAGGCTGGTGGTGCCGCTTCCGGGGCGCCCCACGGCGAGCAGATGCGGCTCGGTCGAACGCGCGCCCGTACGCCAGAGCACCGGAGGGACGTCACGGGTCTTGTCGCCCTCCCGGACCGGCACCGTACGCCGGACCGCCCCCGCGTCGGTGAAGCCCAGCACGATCTCGCCGGGAGTGGTGACGAAGCGCTGGGCGGCGATACCGGTGGGAAGCGGCGACAGCACGCTCATGACGAGCTCGTTGCCCTCCTCGTCCCAGGTGAACAGATACTCCCGCCCGCGCCCGGACTTCGCGTGCATCAACTGCTCGATCCGGACCCGGGCGGTGTACTCCCCGTCGGTGAAGTACGGCGGATACGACACCCGCAGCCGGGTGAGACGCCCGTCGGCGTCGAACTCGTAGTCGTCGAACGCCTTCTCCCACTCGCCTCCGTGGGAGAAGAGCGGACTCGGGTCCTCCGGCACGGAGAAGTGCGGCACCAGCGCCTCGTAAAGAGAGCGCAGGCGCGCCAGCTCCGCGTCGTCGGGCCCGGTCCGCGCCGGCGTTCGGTCGCGCCCCTGCCAGCCGGCCACCGCCATCACCGAGATGAGGGTGAGCAGCGGTCCGTACGGGACGAGCGCGACCGCCGCGCAGACCGCCGCGACCAGCAACAGCGCGGGACCACGCCGTTCCCCGGGCGTGGCGGTCCACCTGCGGCGGGCCGTGCCGGCCAGCAGACGCAGACCACGGGCGATCGTGATCAGCGGGTGGAGGACGTCGGTGGCGCTGTCGGCGGCCGAGCGGGCCATCTCTCGGCTGCGAGTGATGTGAGCGCTGCCGCTGCTCGGAATGCGGGGGAGTGGTCGCCGGGCCACGTCTGTCTCCTGAAGGTGCGGAAGGTGCGGAGCCTGCTGAGGGTGCTGACGGGACGGAAGGCGGTCAGAACTTGATCCCGCCCAGAAGGCCGGCGAGGCTCGCGCCCCCGGCCGTGATGCTCGGGGCGATGGCCGTGCCCGCGAGGTAGAAGCCGAAGAGCGCGCAGACGAGCGCGTGGGACGCCTTGAGTCCGTCCTTCCTGAAGAAGAGGAAGACGATGATTCCGAGCAGCACGACGCCTGAGATGGACAGGATCATGAGGGGTTCTCCTGGTTGAGGGGGACGGTCACCATGAGTTCTTCCATGCTCACAGTAAGTATCTATGTGATAAAAGGTGCAAGTGGGTGAAATCCCTGAAACCTCACTTGACCGGCGGACAACGGAACCCCGCGCGCCGCTTGCTACGGCCTCTCCCGCCCCCGAGCGCTGTACGGGGCAGTAATCTGTCGATTCACCCGTACGGCTCCGCCGCCGTACGCCCCAGGTCAGCGGCAGGAGAGGCGGTTCACCGATGAGCGAGGCCCCGGACCACAGCCCGGCGCCGCCGGCCCCCGACGGTGACCCCGTCCCGGACGGCGACGTCGTCGAGCTCGCCACGAAGGTTTTCGACCTCGCCCGTCGCGGCGACGCCGGGACGCTCGCCGCCTACGTCGACGCCGGGGTCCCCGCGAACCTCACCAACGACCGGGGCGACTCCCTCGTCATGCTCGCCGCCTACCACGGGCACGCGCCCGCCGTGACGGCTCTCCTCGACCGGGGCGCCGACGCCGACCGGGCCAACGACCGCGGCCAGACCCCCCTCGCCGGAGCGGTCTTCAAGGGCGAGGACGCCGTCATCCGCGCGCTGCTCGCCGGCGGGGCCGACCCGGCCGCCGGAACACCCTCCGCGGTGGATACGGCGCGGATGTTCGGGAAGGCGGACCTGCTGATGCTGTTCGGAGCACGGTGAAAGGGAGGCGTCGTAAATGTGGTCGCGGTGGCGAAATGGGTGGGTCATCATGACGTCGGGCCCGGACAGGGCCACCGACGAGAGGCAGAGGAAGATGGTCTACACCAAGCGATGGACGACGGTCGAGCGATGTTGTCGCGCTGCCTAGGCAGCCTAGGCACCCAGACCTTCCGGTTGCGTCGACAGCTTGATGTGAGGCTCTCCCCATGTTCGATCCGGTCATAGCGCCGAGCGGCACGCTCCTCGGCCTGTTGCAGAGGGGGCGCGGCGACGGCACCCTGCACGCGCTGGCCGCACCCCGCGCCGAGGCGCTCCACGCCCTCAACCACTGCGTGACGAACGACCCGCGCCACGACTGGCAGGTCGAGAACCGCTCCCTCTACTACGCCCGTCTCTACCTGGACCTCCACGGCGACCTCGAACCGCTCGAACACCATCTCTTCCGTGCCGAGGACCACTTCGACACCGACGAGTCACGCACCGGGCTCGCCCTCGCCGTCCTGGGCCACCTCGCCTCCTACGGACGCGACGACGCCCTGACCCTCCTGCGCCGCTACGCCGCCACGGGCGCCAACTGGACCTGGGCGCTGGACGAACTGGCGCTGCGCGACGACGACCCGGGCCTGCGGTCCCTCGCCCCGTCCGTCCTCGCCCGGTTCCCCACGACCGCCGAGGGCGACGCCGAACTCGCCGGCGCCCTCAAGGGCGCCTTCGAACCCCGGCCCTGGCGGCTCTGGGCCGACGACCCGCGCGAGGCGGTCGCCGCCCGCGTCCGGGCCGCGCGCGAACAGGGCTCCTTCGACCGGTGGCAGCGGCAGATGCGGCCTGCCGGACCACGCCCCGGCTGGAGCGTCCAGGCCGTCTTCGCCTGGGCCCAGGACGGCCTCGAACGCGGCACCACCCTGCACGTCCCCGCCGCCCGGTGTCTGACCGCGGTCGCCGGACCGGACGACCGCGCCGCGATCGTGGAGACCGGCCGCAGCGGCCCCGACGGGGCGCGCGCGGCGGCGCTGCACTATCTCGCCGAGGCCCGCGACCCCGCCGTGCTCGACCTCATCGAGACCGCGGCGACCGACCCGTCACGAAGCCTCGCCGAGGCCGCCGTCGCCGCCTTCGAGCGGATGTGCGGCGAAGCCGCGGTCGACCGGGCGCGCGGCTGGGTCCACCGGCCCGACGCCCTCGGTGCCTCCGCCGCGGGTGTCCTGGCCTCGCGGGGGGGCACACAGGACACGCCGCTGGTACTCGGGGCACTCCGGGAGGCCGTACGGTCCGAAGGACCCGACACGCCGCGCCTGTGGACGCTGGTCGACGGCACCGGACGGCTCGGCATCTGCTGCGCCGCACCCGTGCTGCGGCACGTGTACCGGGAGACCGCGTCCTCGCACCTGCGGGGCCGGGCGGCCAGGGCACTGGCGGCCACCGACCCCTCGTACCCCACGGGGTTCGCCGTCGAATGCCTCTGGGACTGCGAGGAGACCACCCGGGAGATCGCCGCGCGGCACGCCGAGACCGGTGACGTGCGGGTGGCCGACCGGCTGCGGCGGCTCGCCGCCGACCCGGCCGAGGAGGCCGAGGTGCAGACCGCCGTACGGAGCCGGATCGGGCCCGACCTGCCCGCCTCCTGACGGCGTCCCCGGGTCCGCGGGAGGGGCGGCGGAGGCGTCCGCCCCACTCGCCGTCCGAGCCCCTCGCGGCCGGGCCGCCTCCGGCGCGCGCCCGCCCCGGGAGCCCCTCGCGGGGCCGCTACCCGGCGGGCATGGCCGTACGGGTTCCACCAGGTGAACCGCACCGCGCGCGCCGCCGACGAGCAGGGGCGCACGGCCCCCGAGGACCGCTCGAAAGCGTGCTCCGGACCCCCGGCGGCCAATGCTCATGGGACGTTTTCCGCGAAGAAAGATCCACGTTGGCGGGACCACCCCCGATACGGCGACAACACGGTTATGCGTGTCGTCATCGTCACCGAATCCTTCCCGCCCGATGTGAACGGCGTGGCGCACTGCGCCCTCCAGACCGCCCGACACCTCGTCGCACGCGGCCATGACCCGCTCGTCATCGCCCCCGCCTCGTCGTCCGCCGCCTCCGCGGCGGCCGAGGGCACCGCCCCGTCCTTCTCCGCCTCATCCCCGTCCCCGTCCGTCCCCTCCCCGCGCGCCGCCGCTCCCCGCACGGCGGACCTCGACGCACCGTGCCCCGTGGTGCGCGTCCCCTCCCTGCCGCTGCCCGGTTACCCCCAGGTACGCGTCGCCCTGCCCAGCCGCCGGGTCGCCGCGACCCTCGCGGCGCACCGGGCCGACCTCGTCCACCTGGCCGGGCCGTTCGTCCTCGGCGTACGCGGCATGGCCGCCGCCGCGAAACTCGGCATACCCGCCGTCGCCGTCTACCAGACCGACCTCGCCGGTTACGCCCGCACCTACGTGGGCGCGGGCGAGGCGGCGGCCTGGCGGCGGCTGCGCGCCGTGCACAGCGCGGCGGACCGCACGCTGGCCCCCTCCAGCGCGGCCGTCAAGGACCTCACGGACCACCGCGTCCCGCGCGTGCGGCTCTGGCCGCGCGGCGTGGACACCGTCCGGTTCGGGCCCCAGTTGCGCGACCACGAGCTGCGCCGACGGCTGGCACCCGGCGGCGAATTGATCGTCGGCTACGTCGGCAGGCTCGCCCCCGAGAAGCACGTCGAACTCCTGTCCGGTGTCTGCGACATGCCCGGCGTCCGGGTCGTGATCGTCGGCGACGGGCCCAGCGAACCGTCTCTGCGCACCGCGCTCCCCGGCGCCGTCTTCCTCGGCCGCCGTACCGGGGACGAACTGGCGCGCCTCTTCGCCTCGTTCGACGTCTTCGCCCACACCGGGCCGTACGAGACGTTCTGCCAGACCGTTCAGGAGGCCATGGCCAGCGGCACACCCGTCGTCGCCCCGGCGGCGGGCGGACCGCTCGACCTCGTCGACCACGGCCGCACCGGACTGCTGGTGCCGCCGCACGACGCGCGCGCGGTCACCGAGGCCGTACGCCGCCTCCAGGCCGACCCGGACATGCGCGCCTCCTACGGACGCACGGCCCGCGCCACCGTCGAGGGCCGCACCTGGGCCGCCGTGGGCGACCAACTGCTCGACCACTACGCCGAGGTCCTCGGCGAACGCACGGCGGTGGTCGCGTGAGCGCCCCGGGCACCACGCCCGGTGGGCCCTCCGGCGGTCTGCGGATCGTACGGCTGGCCAACTTCGTCACCCCCGCCTCGGGCGGCCTGCGTACCGCCCTCCAGGAGCTCGGCACGGGCTACCTCGCCGCCGGGCACGAACCGGTTCTCGTCGTGCCCGGCGAGGAACCGGGCGACCGGCGTACGCCGCAGGGCCGGGTGATCACCCTGCCGGGAGCGGTGCTGCCCGGCACCGGCGGCTACCGGGTGCTCACCGACCGCCGGCGCCTGCGCGCGCTCCTCGAAGCCCTCGCCCCCGACCGCCTGGAGGTCTCCGACCGCACCACCCTGCGCTGGACGGGCGAGTGGGCACGCCGCCACCGGATCCCGTCCGTGATGGTGTCCCACGAGACCGCCGACGGGGTGCTGCGCACCTGGGGCGTACCGGCAGCCGCCGCAGGGCGGGCCGCCGACCGGCTGAACCGGCGCAGTGCCTGGTCCTACTCGCGGATCGTCTGCACCACCGAGTGGGCCGAGCGCGAGTTCGTCCGGATCGGCGCGCGGAACGTGGTGCGCGCCCCCCTCGGCGTCGACCTGGTGCGCTGCCGACCGGACCGGCGCCGCGCGGAGTTGCGTGGCCGGTACGCGCGCGAGGGCGAGGTCCTGCTGCTGATGTGCTCGCGGCTCTCCGTGGAGAAGCGTCCGGGCGCCGCTCTCGACGCCCTGGCCGTGCTGCTCGGTCAGGGGGTGCGGGCCACGCTGGTGGTCGCCGGGGACGGTCCGCTGGCGGGCGCGCTGGCCCGCCGGGCGCGCGAGCGGCGGCTGCCCGTGGTCTTCCTCGGTCATGTGGCCGACCGGGAGGAACTCGCGGACCTCCAGGCCGCCGCGGACATCTGCCTGGCGCCGGGACCGGCCGAGACGTTCGGTCTCTCCGCACTTGAGGCGCTCGCCTGCGGCACCCCGGTCGTCGCGAGCGCGTCGTCGGCGCTCCCGGAGGTCCTGGGCGAGGCGGGTGCCACGGCGGCGGACACCCCGGCGGCGTTCGCCGACGCCGTACGTGAACTGCTCGCCCGGCCCGAGGCCGCCCGCCGCACGGCGGCGCGGGCACGGGCCGAACTCTTCGGCTGGGACCGCGCGGTGGCCGCCTTCCTGGCGGCGCACGAGGCGCCGGTCCGGGCGGGGCAGGACGCCTTGGCGGGCGTCGGGGCCGTTGTCGGTTCGTCGGACGGGGGAGGGGCGGAACAGGGGCCCCGGTCGCGCGCGGCTGCGGAGCCCACGGGGGCCGCTTCGGTGCTGACGCTGGTTCCGGTGGTTCCGGTGGTTCCGGTGGTTCCGGTGGTTCCGGTGGTGCCGGTGGTGCCGGTGGTGCCGCTGGTGTCTGGGACGTCCGGGGCGTCCGGGATGCCTGCGACGCCGGGGCCGCTTGGGGTGCCTGAGACCGTGTTCTCGGCAGGACCGCCGCCTGCCGCGTCGGCTCCGGTGCCTTCCTCAGCTTCGGCGGGGCCCTCGTCGCCCGTCGTCGCGGATCCGGACGTGGATACTCCGGTGGCGGGCCCGTCGCCCGGGGCGCCCGGGGAGGCGGTTCCGACGGTTGTGGGCTCGGACGGGGCGGCGTCCACTGCGGGCCCGGTGTCCGGGTCGCCGGCGTTGGCATGCCCGGCGGAGCCTTCGTCGCCGGTCGCGGCGTCGGAGCGCCCCGTGGTGGGCGTGGCACCTTCGGCGCTCAGGGCGTCCGCGACGCCCGCCGTGGAGTCCTCGTACGAGTCAGCGACGCCGGTGACGTCGGCGTTCGCGCGGGGGATCACCTCGTCCCTGAAGTCGGACGAGGCGGTGACCGTGCCCGGCCCACCGCCCGTGACGCCGCTCGTGCCCGGCGCGGCGTTTGTGGCGCAGTCCTTGTCGTCCGTGGTCACGCCGGCGGGACGGCCCCTGCCGGGTTCACCGACCCTGCCGCCCCTCGGGACGGCGCCAGTACGGCCTCCTGACGGAGGCGCGAGATGACCGTGTACGCGAACCCCGGGGCGCCTCCGGAGACGGCCGCGTCCGCGTCGCCCTCCGTACAGAGGCCGCTGCGGTTCGCCGCGCTGGGGGACTCGCTCACGGCGGGCGTGGGGGACCGGGTGGACGGCGGCTGGCGCGGCTGGGCGGCGCTGCTCGCCGAGACGCTGGCCCCGACCGCCGGGGCGCTCGTGCGGCCTGGTGCCGAGCCGGTCCCGGCAACGCGGTCGTCCCGCCTGGAGGGTGTTGGTCGGGCGGGGTGGGTCGGGGACCGGTCGGTGGTCGGCGCAGGCAGTGGGGGCGGGCCGGAAAGCCCGGATCCGGTCGTGCGGCCTGGTGCCGAGCCGGTCCCGGTGGCGCAGCCGTTCCGGCCGGAGGGTGTTGGTCGGGCGGGGTGGGTGGTGGGTTCCGGCGGGTGGGGCGCCGACGGGTCGGTGGTCGGCACGGGCAGTGGGGGAGAGCCGGAAAGCCCGGATCCGGTCGTGCGGCTTGGCGCCGAGCCGGTCCCGGTGGCGCAGCCGTTCCGGCCGGAGGGTGTTGGTCGGGCCGGGTCGGCAGCGGATACCTGTGGGTGGGTCACCAACGGCGCGGCGGCCGGCTCGGGGCGCGGCGAGTCCTCGCCGCCCGGCCCGCCCACCGTCCCCGGCAGCGGACCCCGCGCCGTCGCCGGTGCCGCCGCCCCCGGGCCCGGTCATGACAGCCCCGCCGAACCCGCCCCCACCTTCCGTAACTTCGCGACCAGCGGCGCCCTCACCCGTGACGTGCGTGCCGAGCAGACCCCCGCCGCCCTCGCCTTCGCGCCCGACATCGCCTCCGTCCTCGTCGGAGTCAACGACACCCTCCGCCGCTCCTTCGACATCGAGGCCATCACCCGCGCCCTGGACGAGGTCTGCGCCGCCCTCACCGCACGCGGCACCGTCCTGCTCACCGCCTGCCTGCCCGACCCCGGCGTCATGCTCGGGCTGCCCGCGATCCTCGCCCGGCCGCTCGCGCGACGGCAGCGCGCGGTCAACACCCTCGTCCACGCGCTCTCCGCGCGGTACGGCGCCGTCCATCTGCACGCCGCCGACCCCGTGTGGGTCGCCGACCGCTCCCTGTGGAGCGCCGACCGGCTGCACCCCGGCGAGCGCGGCCACCGGCTGATCGCCGCGCGGTTCCACGAGATGCTCACCGCGCGCGGCCTGCCCCTGGGCCCGCCACCGCCCCGGGAGCCGCAGCAGCCGCCGCCCTCCCGCGCGGAGGCCCTGCTCTGGCTGGCGACCGCCGGGACCGGCTGGCTGGTGCGCCGCAGCACCGACCTGCTGCCCCAGTTGCTCTGGCTGGCCGGCGGCGAACTGCGCCATCTGGCGCGCGGGACCGCCGCCCGGCTCGACCAGCGCGCCGAACACGCCCTCGCCCGCGCCCTGTCGGCACTGCCACCCGCCGCTCCCCTTGCGAGAATGGGGGAATGACTGGGCGCTGGGAATTCTGGATCGACCGTGGCGGCACCTTCACCGACGTGGTCGGGCGCCGGCCCGACGGACGCCTCCTCACAAAGAAGCTGCTGTCGCACAACCCGGAGCAGTACGCCGACGCGGCCGTCGCCGGAATCCGGCTGATGCTCGGCCTGGCCCCGGACGACCCGGTACCCGCCGACCGGATCGACGTCGTCAAGATGGGCACCACCGTCGCCACCAACGCACTGCTGGAGCGCCGCGGCGAGCCGACCGTCCTGCTCGTCACCGAGGGCTTCGGCGACGCCCTGCGGATCGCCTACCAGAACCGGCCCCGGCTCTTCGACCGCCACATCGTGCTCCCCGAGGCCGTCTACGCGCGCGTCATCGAGATCCCCGAACGGGTCGACGCCCACGGGACCATCGTGCGCCCGCTGGACACGGAGGCCGTCGCCGCGCGGGTGCGCGAGGCGTACGACGACGGCTTCCGCAGCGCCGCCGTCGTCCTCGTGCACGGCTACCGCCATCCCGACCACGAGACCGCCGTCGCCGAGGCCGCACGCGCGGCCGGATTCACCCAGGTGAGCTGCTCCCACGAGGTCAGCCCCCTCATCAAACTCGTCCCGCGCGGCGACACGACCGTCGTGGACGCCTACCTCTCCCCGATCCTGCGGCGCTACGTGGACGAGATCGCCACCGAACTCCGGGGCATCCGCCTGATGTTCATGCAGTCCAACGGAGGACTGCGGGAAGCCGCCCACTTCCGTGGGAAGGACGCCGTGCTGTCCGGCCCGGCGGGCGGTGTCGTCGGCATGGCCCGTACCTCCGCGCAGACGGGCCACGACCGTGTCGTCGGCTTCGACATGGGCGGCACGTCCACCGACGTCTCCCACTACGCCGGGGAGTTCGAGCGAGAGCTGGGCACCCAGGTCGCCGGGGTGCGGATGCGCGCGCCCATGATGAACATCCACACCGTCGCGGCGGGCGGCGGCTCCGTCCTGCACTTCGACGGCCAGCGCTACCGCGTCGGCCCCGACTCGGCCGGCGCCGTCCCCGGCCCCGCCTGCTACCGCCGGGGCGGCCCCCTCACCGTCACCGACGCCAACGTGATGCTCGGCCGGGTGCAACCGGACCACTTCCCCCCGGTGTTCGGACCGGACGGCGACCAGCCGCTCGACGCCGACGTGGTACGCGAGCGTTTCGCCGCGCTCGCCGACGAGGTCGAGGCAGCCACCGGCGTACACCGCGAACCGGCCGAGGTCGCCGCCGGTTTCCTGGAGATCGCCGTGCTGAACATGGCGAACGCCGTCAAGAAGATCTCCGTGCAGCGCGGCCACGACATCACCCGCTACGCCCTCACCAGCTTCGGCGGCGCGGGCGGCCAGCACGCGTGCGCCGTCGCGGACGCCCTCGGCGTCGACACCGTGATCGTGCCGCCGCTCGCCGGGGTGCTCTCCGCGTACGGCATCGGACTCGCCGACGCCACCGCCATGCGGGAGCGGTCGGTCGAGGCCGAACTCGGCGACGGGGCGGGCGGAACGGAGCACGGCGCCACCGACCGGGTGCGCGACCTCTGCGCCGAACTCGCCGAGCACACCCGCGCCGACCTGCGCGCCGACTCCGTCCCCGACGACGCGATCACCACCCACGCGCGCGTACTGCTCCGTTACGCCGGTACGGACGCGAGCCTCGCCGTCCCCCTCGGCGACGTCGCCGACATGAAGGCCGCCTTCGAGAGCGAGCACCGCGCGCGTTACGCCTTCACCATGGACAAGCCCCTGGTGGTCGAGGCCGTGTCCGTCGAAGCCGTCGGCAAGGCCGACCAGCACGGCACGTATGTGGCGGACACGACCTCCGTGGAAGGCGACGGCGGCCCCGTACCGCCCGCGCGCGTACGGATGTTCGTCGACGGCACGGAGCGCGACTGCCCGCTCCACCGGCGCGCCGACCTGCGAGCCGCCGACACCGTCGAAGGCCCCGCGATGATCGCCGAGGCCGACGCGACGACCGTGGTGGACGCGGGCTGGCAGGCGGCGGTCGGCGACCTCGGTCATCTGCTCCTCACCCGCGTACGCCCCCGCCCCACCCGTGTCGCCGCGGGCACGGACGTCGACCCCGTGCTGCTCGAAGTCTTCAACAACCTCTTCATGGCCATCGCCGAGCAGATGGGAGTCCGCCTGGAGAACACCGCCCACTCCGTCAACATCAAGGAACGGCTCGACTTCTCCTGCGCCCTCTTCGACGCCGACGGCAACCTCATCGCCAACGCGCCCCACATCCCCGTGCACCTCGGCTCCATGGGCGAGTCCATCAAGGAAGTGCTCAAGCGCGACCAGGACTCGCTGCGCCCCGGTGATGTGTACGCGGTCAACGACCCCTACCACGGAGGCACCCATCTGCCGGACGTCACGGTGGTGACGCCCGTCTTCGACGGCCGGGGCGAACAGCTCCTCTTCCTGGTCGCCTCGCGCGGCCACCACGCCGAGATCGGCGGCATCACCCCCGGCTCGATGCCCGCCTTCAGCCGCACCATCCACGAGGAGGGCGTCCTCTTCGACAACTGGCTCCTCGTCCGCGACGGCAGACTCCGTGAGGCCGAGACCCGCGCGCTCCTCGCCGACGCCCCGTACCCCTCCCGCGACCCCGACACCAACCTCGCCGACCTGCGCGCCCAGATCGCCGCCAACGAGAAGGGCATCGCCGAACTGCGCCGGATGACCGAGCAGTTCGGGCACGACGTGGTGGCCGCCTACATGGGCCACGTACGGCGCAACGCGGAGGAGTCCGTCCGCCGCATCGTCGCCGGGCTGGGCGACGGCTCCTACCGCTACGAGACCGACAACGGCGCGGTCATCGAGGTCGCCGTACGCGTGGACCGGGAGGCCCGCAGCGCCGTCGTGGACTTCACCGGCACCTCACCTCAACAGGAGGGCAACTTCAACGCGCCCCGTTCCGTGGTGATGGCCGCCGTCCTGTACGTCTTCCGGACACTGGTCGCCGACGACATCCCGCTCAACAGCGGCTGTCTGGCACCGCTGGACGTGCGGGTGCCCGAGGGCTCGATGCTGTCGCCGGTCTTCCCGGCGGCGACGGTGGCGGGCAACGTGGAGACCTCGCAGGCCGTCACCGGCGCGCTGTACGCGGCACTCGGCGTCCAGGCCGAGGGCTCGGGCACGATGAACAACCTCACCTTCGGCAACGAACGCGTCCAGTACTACGAGACGGTGGCGAGCGGATCCGGCGCGGGGGACGGCTTCGACGGCGCCGACGCCGTCCAGACCCACATGACCAACTCCCGTCTCACCGACCCCGAAGTCCTCGAATGGCGCTACCCGGTACGGGTCGACGGATTCGCCGTCCGGGCGGGCAGCGGCGGCCGGGGCCGCTGGACCGGCGGCGACGGAGTCGTACGGCGCATCCGCTTCCTGGAACCCATGACGGTGACCCTGCTGACCGGCCATCGGGCGGTGCCCCCGTACGGCATGGCGGGCGGCGGGACCGGCGAACTCGGAAGCAACGAGGTGGAGCACGGCGACGGGACCCGTACGCCGCTGAAGGGCGTCGACTCGGTGGAGGTGGGCGTCGGCGACGTCCTGGTGCTGCGCACGCCGGGCGGCGGGGGATACGGCGCACCGGAGTGAACGCGCCGGGTGCGGCGGGCGGGTGGCGACGGCTGGGTGGCGGCGGTCCGCTGGCGGGTCCGCCGCCGCAGCCCTTTCTGCCGCCGCGCTCCGGCCCCGGCCGCCGTACCCCGGCCTGCCGTACCCCGGTTCCGGCCGCGCCCGCCCGTCCACCCCCGCTCCGCCCGCGCCCGCACTCCCGTCTTCCGGCAACGTCCGCGTGACATCCGCCTTCCGGCGCGCCGCAACCCCTGGGGCTTCTGCGTCGTTTCGGCCGTTGTCGGTCCGAGGACCTAATCTGTTCACGTGACTTCGCCTGGCTCGACGGATTCCGTTCCGCCCCAGCTCAGCGCGGGGCCGAGGCCCGCCCAGGGCCCGGCCGCCGACGAGGGGCTGGCGCGGCGGCTGCGCGCGCTCGCCTGCACCGCGCCCCTGCACGACCTGGACACCCGCAAGGCCAATCTCGCGGGGGAGTACTCCGGGTACGCGATGGCGGAGGTCGCGCTCGCGGCGATCGACCTCGTCACGCTCAACATGGACTTCGACACCGGCGCGGACCACGAGCAGATAGTGGCCAGACTCCTGCCGCGGGTCGCGGCGCAGGCCCCGCACCGCCCGGCCCACGAGCACGAACGGGTGGCCCGCTGGGTGCTGGAGAATCTGATCAACGTCGGCAGCGTCGACCGCGGATTCCGCGCCGTGTACGGCACGTTCGGCGCCGACGGCGTCTACACCCGCCGGGACTACGACTTCAAGCTGGTCGAGGAGGTCCCCGGCCACGGCGGCAGCGTCTATCTGCGTACCACCGACGAGGCGGTCAACGTCCTCGTGGGCGCGCTGGACACGGACGTCACCAGCGCGCAGATCGCCGCCGAGGTCAAGCTGGAGGTCCTCATCAGCAGGGGGCGGCTCGCCGACGCCCAACTCGCCGCCGAACAGGCCCGGTACCGCACCGTGCAGTACGCGGAGACGCTGCGCAGGACCCTGGAGGCGACCCGGCGCAACGTCCGCGCGGTCGACTGGCTCAACGCCGTCCCGGACATGATCGCCGAGGCCCTCGACCATGTCGCCGACCGCTACCGCCACGAGAACGCCATCCTGAACAACATCCGCAAGGCACGCGACGAGGCCGAGACCGGCGCCGATCCCAAGACCGCCGAGCACAAACGCCGCGCCGCCGAACTGGTCGACATCGTCAAGGACTGCATCCGCCGGCACACCCAGCTCCAGTCGCGGCTGCTGGAAGCCGGACCACTGTTCCGCGCCGAGCAGGACCGCCAGGCGTTCGCGGAGCCCACCACCCGCACCGGACTCGACCTGTACGGGCAACTCGTCGCCCCCCTCCTGCCGTTGCCGGTCGACCGGGCGGGTCTGGTCACCGACGCCTTCTTCGCCCGGGGCACCGGCCTGCGCACGCCGGGGTCCGTACGGATCGGCGATCTGGTCGACCTGCTGCTCACCCCGCCCGTGGAGCGGGAGCACCTGGGTGCCGAGATGCCCGAGCCCGATCTGATCGCGACCCCCGACGACAGCCGTTTCAGCGAGGCGCAGTTGGCGACCGCGCGTGACCTGCTCGACCTGGAGCCCGAGGCGCCCCGCAGGCTCTCCGGGCTGCTGGCCGAGGCCCGCCGGGGCGGCGATTCGGATCTGCCGTATCTCGTGGCGCTGCTGGCCGTCCACGCGGCGAGTCCGCCCGTCGGCACGGCCTACCGGCAGGGCGAGGAACGGCTGTTGTTCGCGGTGGACGACGGCACGCCCCTCGACGACCCGGAGTTCGGCGGGGCGGACCTCATAGTGGGCATGGCTCTCCTGGACGCGGCGGGCATGGCCGCCGACCGTAAGGAGGTGGCGTGACACCCACCGGCCCGGCGGTCCGACCTGCCCGAACGGCCCACCCGGCCCGGGGCCGAGCCGTTCCGTCGACCCAGGGCCGGGCTGTCCCGCCCGGCCGGGTGTACCCCGTCCCGTCCCGCCGTCTCCGCGAGGAACCGGACCGCCCGGTCCGGCGGGGCCCCGGGCGGTCGTTCCGGCGTGGGTGTGTCCTGTACGGGGCCGGGCCGGCGCCGTACGAGGGAACCGGCCGTATGTGCCGTGCCGGACGGGGCCGACGCGGGGGACGGCGCCGGGTGAGGCGGCCCGCCGCGTTGTCGTCGCGGTGCGGGTACGTCCGGTGCGGGGCCGGCCCATCGCCGTACGACGGGCCCTGCCGCAGCCGCCGCGCCCTACTCGGCCGATCCCAGGAACCGCGTCCGGCCCGGCGGCCCGCCGCGCCGACCGGGCTGTCCGCGTACCGCCGGGCCCTCCGGCACGCGGGTCGTCCGCCGTTCCGTGCCACCCACCACGGGCGCCGGTCATCGGCGGACGGCCGGGCCGGGGCCGTGACGACGCCGGGCCCTGCGCGGCACCCGTACGACCAGCACCACCCGCACCCTCCGCACCACCCCCGACAGGAACACCCCGGCAAGGAGCAGCGCCCGTGAGCGACCACCAGGCAGAGCACACCGCCGCGTGGGGCGAGCCGGGCGGCACCGAGACCGCCCGCGCACCCGCCCCCGCGCCGCCCGGTGGCGTCACCCCCGCCGACGCGGCCGACGCCGCCCGTCTCGTCTCCTTCGGACTCCAGCCCAGACTGCTGCCCGCGCGCGACGCCGAGTACGCCGACCTGCTGCGCCGCTACCGGGAGGAGACCGCCTTCGCCCGGCTCGCCGACGCGGTGGCGGCCGGCCTCGGCCTCGTCGTCCTCGAAGTGTCCGCCCGCGCCGGCATGGCCGTGGCGGCGGGCGAGGACTCCGTCTTCGCCGTCCGCATGGGCGACTACGCGCGCCGCGCGTCGACCGACGCCGCGGACCGCTTCCTGCACGGCCTGGCCCATCTCGCGGTCGCCGCCATGGCCTTCCCCCGGCCCGAGGACCTCGCCGACGACGGGTACATCGGCCGGATCACCGTCAACGGTGTCGACGCCTTCGTACGGCAGGCGTGCCGCCGACTGGAGGAACGCGCCGAGGAACAGGGCGAGAACACCGACCCGGCGACCGACACCCCCGGTCTCGAATCCGCCTGGCGGGTGTACGCGCGCCGCAGCGCGACCGGTGCCACCAAGGACGCGCGCCGGCTCGCGGGCTCCACCACCGGCATCATCGGCAAGGCCATGGCCTTCCTCACCGACTCCGGTTTTCTGCACCGCACCGGGGACGACGCCGGAGGCGCCTACCGCACCACGGCCCGCTACCAGCTTCAGGTCCGCGACATGGCGGGCGCCGCCGCCATGGCCGAACTCCTCGCACTCGGGGTCGTCCCGGTCACCGACGGCTCGGCCACCCTGCTGCCCCCACCGGACCCCGACGACCTCGATCTGGTCGCCGACGCCGGACTGCCGTTCCACTCCTGACCCGCTCACCCGACGACCTGACGACCCGACGGCCCCACGCCGCCCCGCCTGATCCCGCTCCGTCCCCGCAACAGCAGCCCCCCACCCCGCCGGCCCGCCCGGCCCCGACCACCACGGAAGTCCGCCGCCATGTACGAGCTGTCCCGGGTCCGCCTCTACTCCATCGGGCCTGCCGGTGCGCGCTACGCCGACACCGTGCTCGACCTGCGCGGAGTCGGCGAGCCGGTGCCCCACCCCGCGCCCGCCCAGGCGGAGTTCTTCGAGGAGGAGCCGGCCGGCCCGCCGCGCCGCCCGGCCCCGGCCGGAGTGCTCTTCCTGGAGAACGGCGGCGGCAAGTCCGTCCTCCTCAAGCTGATCTTCTCGGTCATGCTCCCCGGCCACCGCAACACCCTCGGCGGCGCCAGCTCCGGCGTCCTCCGCAAATTCCTGCTCGCCGACGACTGCGGCCATGTCGCCCTCGAATGGCAGCACACCCTCACCGGTGAACTCGTCGTGGTCGGCAAGGCCAGCGAGTGGCGCGGCCGTCAGGTCTCCAGCGACCCGCGCAAGTTCGCCGAAGCCTGGTACTCCTTCCGCCCCGGCCCGGGACTGAGCCTCGACTCCCTGCCGGTCGCCGAGTCGACCGCCGTGGCGCGGCCCCGGGAAGGCGTCTCCGGCGCGCGCGGCCGACGCCGCACCATGAAGGGCTTCCGCGACTCCCTCACCGAGGCCGGCAAGATCTACCCGCACCTCGACATCCACTGGGAGGAGATCCACGACCGCTGGATCGAGCACCTCGGCGAACTCGGCCTCGACCCCGAACTCTTCCGCTACCAGCGGGAGATGAACGCCGACGAGGGCGAGGCCGCCGGACTCTTCGCGGTCAAGAAGGACTCCGACTTCACCGACCTGCTGCTGCGCGCCGTCACCGACACCCGCGACACGGACGGACTCGCCGACCTCGTCGGCGGCTTCGGCAACAAACTGGGCCGGCGCGCCGAGCTGACCGCCGAGCGCGACTTCACCGCAGGCTCCGTCGACCTGCTCGGCCGGATCGTCGACGCCTCCGAGGCCCGCTCCCGGGCCCGTGACGTCCACACCGCCGCCGAACGCCGCACCCGCACCCTGGCACGGCGGCTCAGCGCCCGCGCCGCCGTCGAGCGGGACCGGGTCGGCGACCTCGCCCAACAGGTCACCGCCGCCGCCCACACCGTCACCGAGGCCGACCGCGCCCGTGGCCGCAGCGCCCTCGTCGCCGCCGAACTGGCCTACCGCCACGCCTCCCTGGCCCTCACCGTCGCCGAGAAGGCCGCCGCGGCGCAGCGGCGCGAGCTGGGCGACGCCCGTACGCTGCACGCCGCCTGGCAGGCCGCCGAGAACGTGCTGCGGCACCGCGCCGCCGCCGACCGCTCCGCGCGCGTCGCCGCCGCGATCCGGGAGGCCGAGCGTGACGCCGCCCCCGCCCTCGCCGCCCGCGCCACGGCGGCGGCCGACCTCGTCCGCGCGCTGCACGCGGCGGCGGCCGAGGGCGAGCACCTCGCCAACGAGGAGGAGGAGCGCTCCGCCGCCCTCCAGGAGACCGGCGAGGCCGCGCACCGCGACGCCACGGCGGCGGCCACCGAGGCGCAGCGCGCCCGCAGCGAGACCGGCCATCTGCGCCAGCGCCTCGCCGAGGTCGAGCAGGAGACCGCCGAGGCGGTACGGGCCGGGTGGCTCGACGACACGGCGCCGGACGCCGACCCCGCGCGCGCCGCGCTCGCCGCCAGCGACGCGGAGAAGTCCGCCGTCGCCGCCTGGGACACGGCCAGGGACGCCGCGCGGGCGGCGGCGGAGCGGGCCAGGGAGGCCGCCGCGGCGGAGTCCCGCGCCGAACTGTCCGAGGCCCGCGCCGTGGACGCCGCGCGCGCCGCCGTCCACGAGTACGACGCGGAGCGCCGTACCGCCGAGTCGATCGCCCGCGAGGAGCGCCTCACCGAACTGCTCGGCCTGCCCGGTGCCCCGCCCCGCGCGGGCGTCCCCCACCCGCGCGGCGCCACCCCCGGCGTCCCCGCCACGGCCGCCGCCGCCCAGGGTTCCCTCACCCCGGAGGAGCTGGACCGGTACGCCGAAGACCTGCGCGAACTCCTCGACCAGGGTGTCACCTCCGCCGAACGCCAGCTCTTCGACCTCCGTACGGCCGCCGCCGACGACGCCCGTATCCTCGGCGCGCTCGGCGACGGCGGACTGCTGCCGCCCGGACCCGACGTCCTGGCCACCGTCGAATACCTCGGCGAGCACGGCATCCCCGCCCTCCCCGGCTGGCGCTACCTCGCCCAGGCCGTCGACCCCGCCGACCACGCGGCCGTCCTCGCAGCCCGGCCCGAACTGGTCGACGGCGTCGTCATCACCGAACCGTCCTCGCACGCCAGGGCACGCGACGTCCTCTCCGGCGCCGCCCTCCTGCCGCGCTCCGCCGTCGCCGTCGGTACGGCGGCGGCCCTGCTCGCCCCCGTACCCGGCCCCGGGTCTTACGGCGACCCGGCCTCCGGCGACGGCGGGGTCTTCCTCGTCCCGCCCAACCCGGCCATGCACGACGAGCACGCCGCCGACGCCGAACGCCGGTCGCTGCGGGCCAAGGCGACCGCCCGCGACGAGGAGATCCGCACGCTGTCGGCCCGGCTCGCCGCCGACCGGGCGATCGCCGCCCGCCTCGGCTCCTGGCGGGCCGACTGCCCGCCCGGCCGGCTCACCGAACTCGCCGCGACCGCGCACGCGGCCGAGGAACTCGCCCGCACCGCCGGGGCCGAACTCGCCGAGGCCCGCACGCTCCGGACGGACGCGGACGAGGCCGCCGCCGACACCGCCCGTGTCCGGGACGACCGACAGGACACCGCCCAGCGCGCCCGCCGGGCCGCCGACGCCCTCGCGGGCCTCGCCTTCCGGCTGCGCGAACGCGCCGGCTGGCAGGTCAAGCTCCGCGCCCTGGCCGACGACGCCGCCGAGTCCGACGCCCGCGCCGGGACCTGTTTGGAACGGGCCCGCGCCGCCGACGAGGACCGCCGCGCCGCCCAGCGCGCCGCCGACGACGCCCGCCGTACGGCCCGCGCCCTGCGGGCCGAGCGCGCCGAGATCGCGGGCGCCCCGGAGAATCTGCCCGAGCCCGAAGCGGACGCGCCGCGCACCGCCCTGCCCGCGCTGCGCGAGGCGTACCGGGCCGCCTCCCAGCTGTACGAGAAGGTCGGCGTCGGTGCCGACCTCCGCGCCGAACAGGCCCACGCGGAGAGCGACGAGGGGGCGGCCCTCGCCGAACTCGACCGGCTCAGCAACAAGGTCCGTACCCGCGCCGCCCACCTCCTGGAGAGCCCCGACGGCGCCGACGGACCGTCCCGGCAGGCCGCCGCCGCCCGCGCCGAACGCCTCGTACAGATGCTGGAGACCCGCGCCTCCACCGCCAGCGAGCACCTCGGCCGCCTCCGGGGCGACGCCGAACGGCTCGCCCCCGCCGAGGGCGAGGCGCACACCGAGCTGCCCGACGACCAGGTCCCCACGGACGTGGAACAGGCCCAGACCCTGCTGCGTACCGCCACCGGCGAACTCGCCGCCCGCACCGACGCGCTGGACACCGCCCGCTCGGCACACGGCGAACTCCTGCACGCCCACCGCACCGCGGAGGACGCCACCGGAGGTTTCGAGGACACCGCGGCCCTCCTCGGCGACCTGCTGCGCGGATCGGCCGACGACGAGAGCGACGGCACACCCGGCACACCCGAGCCCTACCCCGGCGCCATCGAGGAGGCCCGCGCCGCCGCCGCCGACACCCGCCGTTCGCTGCGCGGCTGCGCCACCGACCTCTCCGCGGCCGAGGCCTCCGTCCGGGAGGCCGGTGACACCCTCGTACGGCACGCCAACTCCACCCGCTACGAGCAGGTACGCACCCCGGCCCGCCAGCAGATCCGCGAACTGCCCGCCGCCGCGCTGCCCGACCACGCCGCGAAGTGGGCCCACGCCTTCGCCCCCCGGCTGCGCGTCCTGACCGACGAACTGGAACAGCTCGAACGCAACCGTGACTCCATCGTCGACCGGCTGCGCGGACTGGTGGAGTCCGCGCTCACGACCCTCCGCTCGGCCCAGCGGCTCTCCCGGCTGCCCGAGGGACTGGGGGAGTGGTCCGGCCAGGAGTTCCTCCGGATCCGCTTCGAGGAACCCGACCAGGCCACCCTCGGCGAACGCCTCGGCGAGGTCGTCGACGAAGCGACCCGCGCCGCCCTCAAGAAGAACTCCGACCTCCGCAGGGACGGCATGTCACTGCTCCTGCACGGAGTCGAGGCGGCCCTGAGGCCCAAGGGCATCGCCGTCGAGATCCTCAAGCCGGACGCCGTGCTGCGGGCCGAACGGGTCCCCGTCGGCCAGATGGGAGACGTCTTCTCGGGTGGCCAGCTGCTCACCGCCGCGATCGCCCTCTACTGCACGATGGCCGCGCTGCGCAGCAACGACCGGGGCCGGGACAAGCACCGGCACGCGGGCACGCTCTTCCTCGACAACCCCATCGGCCGCGCCAACGCCACCTATCTGCTTGAGCTCCAGCGGGCCGTCTCCGACGCGCTCGGCGTCCAGCTCCTCTACACGACGGGTCTCTTCGACACGACGGCGCTGGCCGAGTTCCCGCTGGTGATCCGGCTGCGCAACGACGCGGACCTGCGCGCGGGCCTGAAATACATCAGCGTCGAGGAACACCTGCGTCCCGGCCTTCCCCAGCCGGACCCGGACGGCGAGCCGGTGCACGGCGAGATCACGGCCACCCGCATGTTCAAACGCTCGGACGCCACTTCGGCCCCCGGCACCACTTCGGCCGCCGACGCCGCTGCGACCCCCGCCGCCACCTCGGTCCCGACCCCGACCCCGCCCCCCGGTCAGGACCTGGTCGCGGACCGATGAGTGCCCGGTCCGGGGGCGCCGGACACACGCCCCCGCCCCCGGACCCGATCCTCGGCAGCCGCCGGGACACGGGTGTTCAGGCTTCGGAGAGCCTGCCCGCACCCCGGCGTCGTATCCGGGCGCCGTCACGCTCCGCCGCCCGAGCGGCCCGCCTGGCCCTGCGCCGCTCCCGGCGCAGCCGCCGTGCCGTACTGCTCGGTACGGACACCACGCCATGGCGCTGGTTCCACACCTGGCGCGTCACCCACACGTCCAGCACACCCCACGTGGCCACCACCGTGCTGGCCACACTGCTCAGCACCATGGGGAAGGCCAGCCACGACCCGGCGAGCGTGCTGAAGAACGCGACCATGGCCTGAATCAGCGTCACCGACGCTATGATCACCGCCCGCACCGCGGCCGTCCGCACCGGATCCGGCATCCGGCGCCGTATCGCCGGCTCCTCCACCCAGAACCGCCGGGAGAGGCCCGTGCCGCGCGGCGCGGGCAGTTCGACCCCGACCGCCGCGGGTTCCCTCTCCAGAGCCGTACCACCTCGCTCGTGGCCCGCCGCGCGCGTCCCCCGACGCGCCGACCCGCCCGTCCCCGCCGCTCTCTGCGCGTCCGACTTCGTATCCATGGACCGTAACTCCCCACCACTGTCCGACTTCAGGGTGACTGCCCGGCTCCGGCCGCTTCACGCGAACCACGGCACCGAAACTCCGTCCGACGGTTCTTCCGCACCGTGCGACCGCCCGCTCCTCGCCCCGAACTCCCCGCCCCGAACCGAAACTTCCGTACGTCAGTACCCGTACACAGAGACGAGCGACAGATCGGGAAAATTCCCGCCCACATACAGTTCAGGCCACCCGATCGATTGCGAAAAGTGACGTGACGCCAGGTACTGTGCGCCACAGCAACGAAAGTCATCTCCGTGAAAACCAGGACAACTCATGAACAACTCGCCTGGTTACGGCCTAAAATCGTCCGGACATGTCTTCGAGTTGCCGGTGCGGCAGTAGTAGGCTCACGCCGTTTCGTGACGAGGTTGTCGATTCAGACGAGAACGCCCTCCACATCGGGTGGAGTGTCGAGCTGGGGGAAGCCATGCACTTTCGCGGGAAGTCCATCCGCCGGAAGATCGTGGCGTTGCTCCTGGTGCCGCTCGTCTCCCTGACGGCGCTCTGGGCGTTCGCCACCACCCTCACCGGTCGCGAGGCCAACCAACTCCTCGACGTCGCCTACATCATCGACAAGGTCGGCGACCCCGTCGAGGACACCGTCCGCGTGGTCCAGCGGGAACGCCGCCAGACCCTCATCTATCTGGCCGACCCCCGCAACTCGGAGTCCCTCGCCGAACTGCGCCGGCAGCGCGCCGCCACCGACCGGGCCGTCACCCGGCTCAAGGCCAACGCCGAGAACCCGTCGGTGCGCGACCAGATGAGCGGCACCACCTCCGAACGGCTGACCTCCCTCACCGACGCCCTCGACGGCCTCGGCGCGCTGCGCCGCTCCGTCGAGAAGTCCACCGTCACCCGGGGCCAGGCGCTCGACTTCTACAACCGGCTGGTCGACCCCTGCCACAGCTTCCTGTCGACACTGCACGTCCTGGAGGACGTGGAGCTGGACAAGCAGGCCCGCGCCCTGGTCGGCGTCGAACGCGCCCAGGAGATGCTCTCCCGCGAGGACGCGCTCGTCGTCTCCGCACTCATCACCCGCCGCCTCACGTCGGACGAGATACGGCAGGTGTCCGACCTCGTCGCCAACCGCTCCCTGCTCTACGAGACCAACCTCGACGTCCTGCCCGGTGCCGAGCGCGAGATATTCGAGCAGTACTGGGGCGGCCCCGCCACCCAGCCGCTGCGCGAGGCCGAGGAACAGCTCATCAGCGCGGGCGCCGGCCGCAACCCGGCGTCGGTGGACGCCGCCCGCTGGCAGGAGACGGCCACACCGGTCTTCGAAAGCCTGGAGAGCGAGGGCCGGGCGGCGGGCGTGCGCTACCAGGACCGCGTCGCCCCGGTCGGCGTCAACGTCTTCGTCCTCGCCGGAATCGCCGGTGTCCTCGGCTTCCTCGCCCTGCTCGTCTCCGTGATCGTCTCGGTACGGGTCGGCCGCGGGCTCGTCCGTGACCTCTCCAGCCTCCGTAAGGAGGCACACGAGGTGTCCGGTGTCCGTCTCCCCAGCGTCATGCGGCGCCTCGCGGCCGGCGAACAGGTCGACGTCGAGACCGAGGCACCCCGGCTCGACTACGAGCGCGACGAACTGGGCCAGGTCGGCCAGGCCCTCAACACCCTCCAGCGCGCCGCCGTCGAGGCCGCCGTGAAACAGGCCGAGCTGCGCCAGGGAGTCTCCGAGGTGTTCGTCAACCTCGCCCGCCGCAACCAGGTGCTGCTCCACCGCCAGCTCACGCTCCTGGACACCATGGAGCGCCGCACCGAGGACACCGACGAACTCGCCGACCTCTTCCGCCTCGACCATCTGACCACCCGCATGCGGCGCCACGCCGAGGGCCTGGTGATCCTCTCCGGAGCCGCGCCGTCCCGCCAGTGGCGCAAGCCCGTCCAGCTGATGGACGTCGTACGGGCCGCGGTCGCCGAGGTCGAGGACTACGAGCGCGTCGAGGTCCGCAGGCTGCCGAGGATCGGTGTCGGCGGCCCCGCCGTCGCCGACCTCACCCATCTCCTGGCCGAACTCCTGGAGAACGCCACGGTGTTCTCGCCGCCGCACACGGCGGTCCAGGTCCACGGCGAGCGCGTCGCCAACGGCTTCACCCTGGAGATCCACGACCGGGGCCTCGGCATGAACTCCGACACGCTCCTGGACGCGAACCTGCGGCTGGCGGAGACACCCGAGTTCGAACTCTCCGACACCGACCGCCTCGGCCTCTTCGTCGTCAGCCGGCTCGCCCAGCGGCAGAACGTACGGGTCTCGCTCCAGCCGTCTCCGTACGGAGGCACCACCGCGGTCGTGTTCCTGCCGTCCGCCCTGCTGACCGAGGCACCCGAGACCCAGGGCACCGGATTCCGGCTGGACCGGCAGAACCTCCCGTCCGACAGCGGCCGGGGCCGGTCCGACGGCAGACTCGCCTCGCTGTCGCAGGTCCCCACCGGCATCGGCGGCGGCCGGTCCGTGTTCGACGGCCCCGTCGAACTCGAACCCCCGCTGACCGCCGACGCCGTCACCGACCTCGGCAACGGCGACCTGGAGGACACCGACAGCGAGCGCGGCGGACTCTTCCGCGCCCGGGAGCACCTGCGCGACTCCCGTGACCGCGAGACGGGCCGGCCGCGCGCCGCGCGCGGCGCCGGGGACACGCGGGAGCAGCACCGTCAAGCCGTCGACAGCGACTTGGACCTGGACGCGGATGGGGACGACCCGCTGGGTTTCCCCGCGCAGCTCCCCCGGCGCAGCCGCAAGACCCCCACCCTGGTCGCCGACAACGGCCGGCGTCTGGACGAGCGCGGCGGCGCCCACCCGGAGACCGGGCCCGCTCCCACCGATCCCACCCCGGCCGGGCCCGACGCGTCCCCGGCGAGGCTGTCCTCGCCGCCCGTGTCCGCCGCCCCGCCGCACGCGTCCGCACCGACCGACGGAGCCGCCGTGACGCCCGACGAGACCGGGACTCCCGCCCCGCTCGGCGGCCTTCCCCGACGTGTCCGGCAGGCCAGCCTGGCGCCCCAGCTCAAGGACGCCGTACGGGAGGAGACCGAAACGCCGCCCACCGACGCTTCGGAGTGGGACCACGAGCGGGACGCGGACGCCGTACGCGCGCGTATGGCTTCCCTTCAGCGGGGCTGGCAGCGTGGCCGTCAGCAGAACGACGCCGAGGAGACCGAGAGCTCCGACGGCCCCGGCGACATATCAGGAACGACACCGGAGGGGGACGGTCGATGACCGCACCGCACGCCGCAGCATCCGATTCCACACGCCGCGGATCCGTTCCGGGCGACCTCAACTGGCTCCTGGACGAGCTGGTGGAACGGGTCGGCAGTATCCGCAAGGCGATCGTCCTCTCCGGAGACGGTCTGGCCACGGGCACGTCCAAGGAACTGACCCGCGAGGACGGCGAACACCTCGCCGCGGTCGCCTCCGGCTTCCACAGCCTCGCCAAGGGTGTCGGCAGGCACTTCGACGCGGGCAAGGTCCGCCAGACCGTCGTCGAACTCGACGGCGCCTTCCTCTTCGTGACGGCGGCGGGCGACGGCAGCTGTCTGGCCGTGCTCGCCGACTCCGACTCCGACGTCGGCCAGGTCGCCTACGAGATGACACTCATGGTCAAGCGCGTCGGCGTCCACCTCGGTGCCGCCCCCCGCGCCGGACAGCCCGCCACCGGGTGAGTTGAATGTCATGAGCCAATCAGGCGAGGATCCGAAGCACTGGATCGACGGCGACGCGGGTCCGGTGGTGCGCCCGTACGCCATGACACGCGGCCGGACCAGCAGCGCGACCCGGCACCGGCTCGACCTGATCGCCATCGTCATCCCGGCTCCCGCCGCCGACGACCCCGCCGGCGACCGGACACTGTCCCCCGAGCACGTGGAGATAGTGGAGCTCTGCAGAGCCAGCCCCCAGTCGATCGCGGAACTCGCCGCGGGCCTCGACCTCCCCGTCGGGGTCGTCCGGGTCTTCGTCGGGGACCTGGTCGAGAACGAGCTGGTGCACGTAACCCGTCCCGTTCCGCCGGCCGAACTGCCGGACGTGAACATTCTCCGCGAGGTGATCAATGGTCTTCGGGCGCTCTAGCCGTGATCAGCGGCCGATCGGGCCGGTGACTCTGAAGATCCTCGTCGCGGGCGGCTTCGGGGTCGGCAAGACGACCCTCGTCGGCGCGGTCAGCGAGATCAAACCCCTCCGTACGGAGGAGGTGCTGACGGAGGCGGGCCGCTCCGTCGACGACGTCGAGGGCATCGAGACCAAGACCACCACCACGGTCGCGATGGACTTCGGACGCATCACCCTCCGCGACGACCTGGTGCTCTATCTCTTCGGAACGCCGGGCCAGGACCGCTTCTGGTTCCTCTGGGACGAGCTGGCCCAGGGCGCGCTCGGCGCGGTCGTCCTCGCCGACACCCGGCGGCTGGACGACTCCTTCGCGGCGATCGACTACTTCGAGCGGCGGGAGATCCCCTTCGCCGTCGCCGTCAACTGCTTCGAGGACTCGGCCCGGTTCCCCACCGAGACCGTCCGCACCGCGCTGGACCTCGACCCCGGGGTGCCGCTGATGATGTGCGACGCGCGCAGCCGTGAGTCCGTCAAGGACGTCCTGGTCGCGGTGGTCGAGCACGCGATGATCCGCGCGCGGCGGGAGCGCGAGCCCGCCGCCGTCACCACCACCTGACCCCGGACGGCGCGGTACGGCCCGGACCCCCGACGACAGGGGTACGGGCCGGGCCGGGCCGGCACCGGGCCGGCGAGCGGCGCGGACCGAGCGCGTGAACCGCCGGGTCAGCGGTGCTCGGCGAGCCACTTCGCGGCGATCTCGCCGAGCTCCGCGTCGCGTCCCGCCAGCATCATCCGGATCATCCGCGCGTCCCCCCGGAGCGACCACACCGGATGCCCGAACGACGCCGGGTTGTTCTTCTCGATGAGGAAGTGCGCGGGCCAGGCCGTCCCGTACCCGATCAGCGGGAGCGCCGCCACGTACCGCTTCCGGCCGCGCGCCAGCCCGTAGACGCTGACGGCGAGACCGGTGAGCGTCCCCGTCAGATGGACCCAGCGGGTCGCCGCGCGGGAGTGCATCGCCACGTAGTACGGCCAGAACTCGTCGTACGACGCGTACGTCTCCGCTGTCCCGCCCGTCGTCGCCAGCTCCGTCGTGTCCGTTGTATCCGTCGTCATACGGGCACCGTAACGGCTTTGCGGAGAACGGGAAACGGGCAGGAGGAGAACCAGAAACGGGCGCCCTGCGTCAGAGACAGGTGAGCGGTCGGCCGGAGCCCACGGGGGTGGTCCCGACCGGCCGTTCATCCGACGACGGCCCGCGCTCCCGCCGCCCGGGTCAGCGGCCCGTGAGGGCCCGCCGGGAGACGGGGAAGTCGAAGTAGGTGTCGGGGTAGAGCTCCGGCTTGTGCGTGAAGTGCCACCATTCCTCGGGCAGGTTGGTGAAACCGACGTCGGCCAGCGTGTTCTTCAGAAGCTGACGGTTCGCACGCTGCGCGCCCTGAATCCGGGGATCGTCGGTGTGCGACAACGTGTCGAAACAGTCGTAACCGGTCCCCATGTCGACCGAGTTGTCGGGGAAACGCTCACTCTGCGGCGCGTAACAGGGCACCAGCTTCTCGCCGGGCACGTACGGCCGGGTCGGCGCCGCCGGCAGCCGTACGATCGTCAGATCCACCGTGCTGCCCCGGCTGTGCCCGGAACGCGCGGCGATATAACCGTCCGTGAAAAGCCTCGACTTGTCGACCTGTGGATAGAACTCCCCCTTCATCCTCTCGTCGTCCAGGTCCTCGGCCCAGCGGACGAAATGGTCGACCGCCCGCTGCGGCCGGTAGCAGTCGTACACCTTCAGCGAGTAGCCCTTCGTCAGCAGCGCCCGCTGCGCCGTCCGAAGCGCCCGCGCGGCCGGGCGGGTGAGCACACAGAGCGGCTGTACGTAGCCGTCGACCGGCTCACCGACGAAGTTGTGCGCGCTGGGATAACGGATGTCGTGGATGATCGTCGGCGCCACGCTCCGCAGCGCCACGAACTCCTCGGGCGCGGTGGACGCGGAGGCCCGGGACTCCTGCCCCGCCCCCGGGACAGAAGCATCCGACGCCCCGGCGGCCCCCGGGGCCCCGGCGGTCACGGCGATCAGGGCGGCCGTCGTGGCGGCCAGCGTACGGAGCAACGCATCAAGTCGTGTCATGGGCACACCGTCTATCAGTTCCCCGGCGCGCGCGAAAGCGTGATCGGCTACAGTCCCGCGCGTGCCCGATTCCACGAACGGCTTCGTGACGAACTCCCACTGCGCCACCTGCGGCGCGCCCTACCCGGCCGCCGCCGACTGGCCCCGCACCTGCGGCGTGTGCGGAGACACCGCCTACCGCAACCCGCTGCCGGTCGCGGTCACCCTGCTCCCCGTCACCGACGACGACGGCACCTCACTCGTTGTCATCACCCGTACCATCGAACCCCGGCGGGGCCAACTCGCCCTCCCCGGCGGCTTCATCGACCACGCGGAGGACTGGCGGCACGCCACCGTACGGGAGTTGCGGGAGGAGACCGGCATCGAGGCCGACGCGCGCGACGTACGGCTCGCCGACGCGATGAGCGCCCCCGGCGGCCATCTGCTGATCTTCGGACTGCTGCCACCACGCCCCGTCGCCGACCTGCCCGCCTCCGCGGCCACCGACGAGACGGAAGGGTGGCTGCTGTTGCGCGCCCCCGCCGAGCTGGCGTTCCCGCTGCACACCGAGGCGGTACGGGGCTGGTTCGCCGGCCGGTACGGCACCACCCCGTAACCCTCCCCGGGCACGCCCCCGTTCGGCCGGCGCCCGGGTCACGCCGCGGGCGCCGGCCGCCCCGGCGTCGGCGGGCGCGGAGCTACCCCCGTACCCGCACGGGCAGTCCGGGCGGCGCCGTCCCGTCCTCCGTCACCCGCTCCACCACGACCCCGCCGCCCTCCCACCGCGACGTGTACCGCTCCACCTCCGACCGCGCCCACCCCTCCCCGGGATCCCGCACCACCACCCCGCCGCCCGTCCGCCCCGGCGCCGGAGGCCACACCTCCAACTCGATCCCCGCCGGCCCCTCGCCCCGCACCGGGACCACCGCACCCGCCCGCGCCAGCACCGGAATCCGGGACCGCGGCGCGTCCAGCAGCACCCGCCCCGGCCCCTCGTACGCCTCCCCGGTCGCCGTGTCGTACCAGCGCCCGCGCGGCAGCCGCACCTCCCGCCGCACCACCCCCGCCGCCAGCACCGGCGCCACCAGCAGCGCGTCCCCGAGCAGGAACGCGTCCTCGCAGTCCCGCAGCGCCCGGTCCTCCGGCGAGCCCCACCACACCGGACGCACGTACGGCGCACCGGTCAGCCGCGCCAACTGGGCCAGTGTCATGAAGTACGGCCCCAGCCGCTCCCGCTCCAGCAGCGCCGCACGCGCGTGCCCCAGCACCTCGTCACCGAACTCCCACGGCTCCCGGCGGCCCGCGTCGATCGCCGCGTGCGTCCGGAACAACGGCAGATACGCCCCCAGTTGGAACCAGCGCAGAAACAGCTCCGGCGACGGACTCCCGGTGAAACCGCCCACGTCCGGCCCCGAGTACGGCACCCCGCACAGCCCCAGCCCCAGCACCAGCGCCAGCGACGCCCGCAGCCCCGGCCAGCCCGTGCGCACATCACCCGACCACGTGCCGCCGTACCGCTGCATCCCCGCCCACCCCGACCGCGAGAAGAGGAAGGGCCGCTCCTCGGGCCGCAGCCGCCGCAGCCCCTCGTACCCCGCCATCGCCATCGTCAGCCCGTACACGTTGTGGGCCTCCCGGTGGTCACCGCCCCGCCCGTCGAGCGCGTGCCGGGCCGACCGGGGCAGCGTCATGTCCCCGAACGGCGCGAACGACACCGGCTCGTTCATGTCGTGCCAGAACCCCGCGAAACCCCGCGCCAGCCGCTCCTCGTACAGACCGCCCCACCACACCCGCACCGCCGGATCGGTGAAATCCGGATAGACGCACTCACCGGGCCAGACCTCACCCCGTACGTCCTCGCCGTGCGCGTCCCGGACGAACACGCCCGCCGCCGCACCGCTGTCGTACGTGTCGTTCCCCGGCTCCGCCTTCACCGCCGGATCGACGACGGACACGAGCCGCACCCCCTCGCTCCGCAACTCCTCGGCGAGAGCGGGCAGATCGGGGAAGCGCCGCCGGTCGACGGTGAACACCCGGTGCCCGTCGTAGTGGTCGATGTCCAGATGCAGCGCCGACAGCGGCAACCCCCGCTCCCGGTACCCCGCCACGATCCGGCGCACCTCCGCCGCGTCACCGAAACCCCACCGCGCGTGCTGCGGACCCAGCGCCCACGCGGGCGGCACCGCCGGCCCACCCGTCAGCGCCGCCCACCCGCGCAGCACCCGCGCGGGAGACCCGAGCAGCACCCAGCAGCGCAGCGGCCCCCCGTCCATCCGCACCTCCGAGGTCCCCGGCCGGTCATGACCGGAACCCGCCCCCTCCTCGCCCTCCCCGAGCGTGACCCGCCCGTCCCACGAGTTGTCGTAGAAGGCCAGATGCGTCCCCGCGTCCGCCACCACCAGCTGCACCGGCATCGTCAGATACAGCGGATCGTCACCGGGACCGAACGAACCCTTCGGATCGGTGTTCCACAGCCGGTACACGCCGTCCCGCAGCCGGGGCCCCGACGCACGCCCCCCGAGCCCGAAGAACCGCGCGTCGGCGGCCACCTCGCTCCGCTGCGCCCACCGCGCAGGCCCGTCGCCGTCCACCGGCTCCCACCAGCGCGGCGGCAGCTCACGCCGCAGCACGACACCCCCCGGCGTCGACACCTCCACACCCCCGAACCGCGACACCAGCACCGTCACCCGCTCCGACACCACCCGCCAGCCACCGTCCGTGTCCGGCTCCAGAACGGCCCGCGGATCGGGCTCGGGCGGCTCGCCCGCCAGCGCGTACGACGGCGACGGCCCGGCGCCGTCCCAGCCCCAGAAGACCCCGCCACCCACCGCCACCCACACCCGCAGCCCCGCCCGCGCGAACCGGACGATCCCGCCGCCCGCCAACGGCTCCGCACCCGTCACCGGACCGGGCACCCGGGCCCGCTCCGCACCCCGCGCCGGCAGATCCCGACCGTCCGTACGCCGACGGCGCCACGCCGAGCGCACCGTCCGCATTCCCCGTGCCGAACCGGCATCCTTCATCGAGCGCAGCAGCTCACGACCGTTCATGCTGATCAGCCTGCCATCAGGCACGGACCCAACCGGCCGCGTTCAACTCCCGTTCACCCACGGTGCGGCCACATGTCGTCCACCCCCCGGTCGGGCACCCCGAAAGGGGCCCGTCTGGTGCGAAGGACGATCACATGGCATCGTCCGTGGAAGCCGGGCGCACCTCCACACACGGGCGCGCCCCCACACGCACACGACGCGTCGACGAGCCAGCCCCGGGAGCGACCGCATGACCTCAGCAGCCAGCCCAGCGCCCCTGTGGCAGCCGGACGCCGACCGCGTCGCGGCCGCGCGCGTGACCCGGTTCCAGGCGTGGGC
This sequence comes from Streptomyces sp. NBC_01498, assembly GCF_036327775.1. Taxonomy (NCBI): domain Bacteria; kingdom Bacillati; phylum Actinomycetota; class Actinomycetes; order Kitasatosporales; family Streptomycetaceae; genus Streptomyces; species Streptomyces sp. NBC_01498. Next base: position 6,358,546 of record NZ_CP109598.1, read on the forward strand.
GGCCGACCGGTACGGCGCCCCCGCCGACGGCGGCTACGCGGCGCTGCACCGCTGGTCGGTCGCCGAGACCGAGACGTTCTGGACGGCCGTCGCCGACTGGTTCGACGTACGCTTCGCCACCCCGTACGCGCGCGTGCTCGGCTCACGCGCCATGCCCGGCGCCGAATGGTTCCCCGGCGCCACCCTCAACTACGCCGAGCACGCGCTGCGCACCGCCGAGGACCCGGCACGGGCCGGCGAACCCGCGCTCCTGCACGTGGACGAGAGCCGGCAACCCGTCCCGGTCAGCTGGGCCGAACTGCGCCACCAGGTCGGCTCACTCGCCGCCGAACTGCGCGCCCTCGGCGTACGCCCCGGCGACCGGGTCAGCGGCTACCTCCCCAACATCCCGCAGGCCGTCGTCGCCTTCCTCGCCAGCGCCGCCGTCGGAGCCGTCTGGACGTCCTGCGCACCGGACTTCGGCGCCCGCAGCGTCCTCGACCGCTTCCAGCAGATCGAACCCGTCGTCCTGTTCGCCGTCGACGGCTACCGCTACGGCGGCAAGGAACACGACCGCACCGCGACCGTCGCCGAACTCCGCGCCGAACTGCCCACCCTGCGGGCCGTCGTGCACGTCCCGCTGCTCGGCACCCCGGCCCCCGACGGCGCCCTCGACTGGTCCGCCCTCACCTCGGCACACACCGAACCGGTCTTCGAACAGGTCCCCTTCGCCCACCCGCTCTGGGTCCTGTACTCCTCCGGCACCACCGGCCTCCCCAAGGCGATCGTCCAGTCGCAGGGCGGCATCCTCCTCGAACACTTCAAGCAGATCGGTCTCCACTGCGACCTCGGCCCCGGCGACCGGTTCTTCTGGTACACGTCCACCGGCTGGATGATGTGGAACTTCCTCGTCTCCGGCCTGCTCACCGGAACGACGATCGTGCTGTACGACGGCAGCCCCGGCCACCCCGACACGGGCGCCCAGTGGGCCGTCGCCGAACGCACCGGAGCCACCTTCTTCGGCACCTCCGCCGCGTACGTCATGGCCTGCCGCAAGGCGGACGTGCACCCCGCCCGCGACCACGACCTCTCCGCGCTCGCCTGCGTCGCCACCACCGGCTCGCCCCTGCCGCCCGACGGATTCCGCTGGCTCCACGACGAGGTCGCCGACGACCTGTGGATCGCCTCCGTCAGCGGCGGCACCGACGTCTGCACCTGCTTCGCCGGAGCCGTCCCCACCCTCCCCGTCCACATCGGGGAACTCCAGGCCGCCTGCCTCGGCACCGACCTCCAGGCATGGGACCCCCGCGGCGAACCCGTCGTGGACGAGGTCGGCGAACTCGTCGTCACCAACCCCATGCCCTCCATGCCCGTCGCGTTCTGGAACGACCCCGACGGCGCCCGCTACCACGACAGCTACTTCGACATGTACCCCGGCGTCTGGCGCCACGGAGACTGGATCACCCTCACCGACCGCGGCTCGGTCGTCATCCACGGACGCTCCGACTCCACCCTCAACCGGCAGGGCGTACGCATGGGTTCGGCCGACATCTACGAGGCCGTGGAACGCCTGCCCGAGATCCGCGAGTCCCTCGTCATCGGCCTGGAGGAACCCGACGGCGGCTACTGGATGCCGCTCTTCGTCCACCTCGCCGACGGCGCCGTACTCGACGACACCCTGCGCGCCCGGATCACGAGCACCATCCGCCGGGAACTCTCCCCGCGCCACGTCCCCGACACGGTCATCGAGGTCCCGGCCGTCCCCCACACCCTCACCGGCAAACGGATCGAGGTCCCCGTCAAGCGCCTGCTCCAGGGCACGGAACTGTCGAAGGCGGTCAACCCCGGCTCGGTCGACAACCTCGAACTCCTCCACTTCTACGAGTCCCTGGCCCGCGAACGCCGCGAGGGCCGCGCCTGACCCCTCCGGCCGACTCCCCGCCCGACCCCCGCGTGAGTCCCGGCCGGAGGGCATTGTCAGACCCCCCGACTACTCTCAGTGAGCAGTCGTCGACAGTGCTCAGAACTCGACTCAGGACCCAGGGGGACGTCATGCCAGGAACCAACCGCAAACACCGCCGGACCACCGACCGCGCACACCGCGGGAAGACCGGACGCACCGGCCCGAAGGGCGCCACCTCACGGCGCGCACGCGACGAACTGCGCGCGCTGCGCCGCGAAGTGCCCCACACGGTCGGACTCCTCGCCGACGAGCGGGACTTCGCCGACATGCGCCGGTACCGCACCTTCACCTTCCAGGACCACCCGGACTACCTCCGGCGGATCGACGGCCTGCTGCGTTCCCTCGCCACCGAGGGAGCCCACACGGCCGTCGCGCTCTTCGACCCGGAGGAGTTCGCCGACTACTGCGCGGACAACGGGCTCGACCCGGACAGCCCCGCCAGCCGCAGCCGCTTCACCGCACGCATCGGGGCCACGGGCGGCGCGGTCGTGCCGTACACCGGACAGCCGGTCGGACACCTCGTCCCCGAACTCGTCGGCGCCGCCGTCCGCAAGGCCACCTGGGAGTACGCGACGATGATCCTCGCCCAGCTCGGCGCCTGCGCCGACTGCGGCGTGGACATCGGACACACCTCGTTCGAGCGCGCCTCCCGGCTGCTCACCCGTCTCGTGGAGCGGGCCGGACCGGGCACCCACCACCTGGTGTGCAGCGTCCCCACACCGGACGAACAGCTCCTCGCCGCCCTCCAGGTGGAACGCCCGGCCGCAGGGTCCGCCCGGCTCGACCCCACCGGGAGCGCGGAGTTCGTCACCGTCCTCGCGGCGGGCATCGCGCTCGACAGCCCCGCCGGAGTCGTCCTCCGCACGACCGGACCCGGCACCCCCGACCGGCTCCACGGCTGGAAGCTCCGGGGCAGCGCCCTCGTACCGCTCAACGAGGCCCAGGTCTTCAGCGCCTACTGCACGGACGCCGACACCGGAGAGCCGCTCTCCCCGGAGCCGGGGGTGGAGTACCGGGCGGGATTCGACCTCGGCGTCGAGGACACGGACATCCACCACTGACAGGGAAGGGCTTCCCGCCGCGTCGCGGCGGGAAGCCCCGGTGGTGGTCACGGGCCGAGCGGTGTCACCGGTCGGGCGGGCCCGCCCGACCGGTCACCCGCCCGACAGCACCGCGCGTGCGGCCGACCTCGCCTCCTCGGCGGTGTCCACCGCCCGCGCGGCGGACGCCGCGCGCTCGCACTGGGCGAGCGTGTACGTGGCCAGCTCCGCCCGCACATAGGGGATCGACGCGGCGCCCATCGACAGCGACGTCACACCGAGCCCGGTGAGCACACACGCCAGCAGCGGATCGGAGGCCGCCTCACCACAGACACCGCAGCTCTTGCCCTCGGCACGGGCCGCGTCGGCCGCCATGGCCACCAGATCGAGCAGCGCCGGCTGCCACGGGTCCTGCAACCGGGACACCGCGCCCACCTGCCGGTCGGCGGCGAACGTGTACTGCGCGAGATCGTTCGTCCCCAGCGAGAGGAACGCGACCTCCTGAAGAATCGGGCGCGCCCGCAGAGCGGCCGACGGAATCTCCACCATCGCCCCGACCTCCGCGTCGAGCCCCGCCTCCCGGCACGCGTCCGCGAACGCCCTGGCGTCGGTGCGGTCGGCGACCATCGGCGCCATGACCTCCAGCCGCACCGGCAGTCCCGCGGCGGCCCTGGCCAGCGCCCTGAGCTGGGTCCGCAGCACCTCCGGATGGTCAAGCAGGATCCGCAGCCCGCGCACCCCCAGCGCCGGGTTCGGCTCGTCGCCCGGGGTCAGGAAGTCCAGTGGCTTGTCGGCGCCCGCGTCCAACACCCGCACGACCACCCGGCCTTCGGGGAACGCCTCCAGCACCTGACGGTAGACCTCGACCTGCCTGTCCTCCGACGGCGCCCGCGTGCTGTCGTCGAGGAACAGGAACTCGGTACGGAACAGCCCCACCCCCTCGGCGCCCGCTTCCACGGCCGCCGCCACATCG